>JAYUOV010000199.1:0-11578 GCA_043760535.1 Chitinophagaceae bacterium | reverse complement strand
GGCACCACAACTTTTTTGTATAAAATATAAATCGTCCCTTAGTTTTTGGTCGTTCATCATTAAGGCACCTTGTATTACATCGCTATGGCCACCTAGGTATTTGGTAGCACTGTGCATTACAATATCAGCACCCATATCCAGCGGATTTTGCAGGTAAGGGCTGGCAAAAGTATTATCTACACATACCATTATGTTATGTGGCTTGGCAATGGCGGCTACAGCAGCAATATCCGTAATATTCATCAGCGGATTGGTGGGTGTTTCCAGCCAAATCAGCTTTGTATTGGCAGTTATCAGCGGGGTAATATTGGCGGCATTGGTAGTATCTACATAAAAAAATTTAATGCCGAATTTCTCGTAAACTTTGGTAAACAAGCGGTAAGTACCGCCATACATATCATTGGCTGCTATTACTTCGTCGCCGGGTTGCAATAGTTTTATTACACTGTCTGTAGCCGCTACGCCGCTGCTAAATGCCAGTCCAAACTTTGCATTCTCTATAATGGCGTAGGCATCTTCCAAAGCTTTGCGGGTAGGGTTCTGGCTTCTGGCGTATTCGTACCCTTTATGATTACCAGGAGCAGCCTGTACATACGTGCTTGTTTGATAAATCGGCGTCATTATGGCTCCTGTACTTGGGTCTGGCTCGGCGCCGGCGTGTATTAGTTTGGTATTAATATGCATTATTCTTTACTTTTTTAGTCTTATATAAGTGGGCAAAGGTGTGGCTTATTTAATGAACCACGAAACTATCAACTGATTAGCAGGATAAAATACCCACTAAGTGGTATTTGTGCTGTTATTCTGTTACAAGTACTTTGTAAAACATCCCATCACACAACCATAGCTGCACACAGGCATCGGAAATCCTCGTTCCCTGCCTGATGTGCAGCTTTTGCATTTATGGGTTCTTGTAAAATGGAAGGTTTCAATATTCGTTCATCCACCAACTTTTTACGGCTATCCATTATTTTATCCTGTATGGCTTTATGCTGCATCCATTGCTGTTGTGGCGGTTCGTAGCCTATTTTATCTGTTCGCCATGTTATGGATGCTGGCAACTTTGTGTCCATAGTTTTTCTTAAAATCCACTTAGTAAAGCCTTCTTTTATTTTAAAATGAGCTGGTAACGAAAACACAAATTGCACCAGTTCATGATTAAGAAATGGAAGCCTTACTTCCCGGCCATGTGCCATACTGTTGCGGTCGGCATAGCGGAGTAATTCCTGCAAGCCTGCCTGGCAAGTGTCATGGTACAAAATATCGTTCAGCTTACGCACCACAGGCTTTTTTACAATACTATTTTTTGAGCCTGCTTCTAAAAAATCTCTATTAATAAATGGGTTCTGCTGCTGCAGTTTTGTTGTTCTCTGCTCCAATGCCTTTGTGGCAGTTTCCGGCATAAAAGCGGCAAGTCTGTTTTTCCAGTTCCATTCATCCGTTACACCAAGTTTTCTGGCTGCATTGATTTCGTTATTAACTAATGACCATTGACCATTGGCCAATAACTCCTGCCAGTACCAATGATAATATTTGTGATAACCGGCCAGGATTTCATCGGCTCCCTGCCCATCTAATATAACCGTTGTTCCATGCTGTTTTGCCAGTTCATACACTTTGTATTGGGCATAAATACTGAGCGATTGAAAAGGTTCTTCCTGGTGGTACATCAGTTTGTCAAAGTCTGCATTCAACTGCTCCGCAGTGGGTGTTGTTTTAAAATTTTCTATTCCAAACTTTGCAGTTACTTCATTTATAAAATTTGTTTCATCTTTTTCAAAACCGGGAAAAACAGCGGAGAAGCTGGTGATTTTTGATAGGTGATTTGTAATTTGTGATGTAGTGGAAACAATGCTGGAACTATCTAAGCCGCCACTAAGGCTGGTACCCACTTTTACATCGCTTCGCAGCCTTCTGCTTACTGATTGTTGTAGTAGAATAGAAAACTTTTCTACGGCTTGATTTTCTGAAATATAAGTGTCGGTGGTTTCCTTATCCAAATCCCAATACCTTTCTAACTCTATATGAAATGATGGCATTTTTAGAGTAAGATGATGACCGGGTTGCAGACTGAAAACATCTTTAAAAAAGGTTTCATCATGACAAACTGAATTTTGTACTAACCCAATGGTCAGGTAATTAAGTAGTTGAGATTCATTAGTGTTTTTAGGTACACCCGCAGCCCAAAGGGCTTTCATTTCGCTGGCAAACAAAAAGCGAGTTTCATTGGTATAAAAATAAAATGGCTTTTCGCCAAAGCGGTCTCTGGCACAAAATAGTTTTTGTGCCTGTTGGTCCCATATTGCAAAGGCGAACATGCCATCGAAATATTTCAAACATTCAGCCTTCCAGCAATCGTAAGCTGCCAATATTACTTCTGTATCGCTTTCTGTTTTAAACGAGTAACCCTTGGCCTGCAGTTCGCTTTTTAATTCTTTGTAATTGTAAATTTCCCCGTTATAGGTAATGGTAAACCGTGGTAATGCTGTATTGCCAGTCTCCAAAGAAACTCCATACTGCATTGGTTGAGCGGCTTCATTGCTGAGGTCGATAATTTTTAATCGGCGGTGACCAAACCCTACAATACCATTTTCATTTACCCAAAAACCTTCTCCGTCGGGGCCACGATGAGCAATTGCATCCGTCATGGCCTTCAACTGCACTTTCGCCTCTAGGATGCCCATATTTCGGGTTGATACAATACCGGCTATTCCGCACATAATTTTTAAGCTAAAAAAAGAAAAAATCCCGCCACAAGGCGGGATTAACAATATGATTTAGTGCTTCGATTCATGCTCACCAACTGGTGTAGTTTGTGGAGTAAAGTCAACACCATCTTTACCATAATCATAAGCCCAACGGTGTACTTCGGGAATATCACCAGGCCAGTTACCATGACCGGGGCGTATAGGAGTAGTCCACTCCAAAGTATTACTATTCCATGGGTTTTTGGTTTGTACTTTTCTACCTTTAAATATTGAGTAGAAGAAGTTAAAAACAAACATCAATTGTAAAGTAAATACAATAATTGAAACTACTGAGATAAAGCGATTGAGATCTTCGAACTGATTAAATGAAACATAACCTCTTGGATCGTACAGGCGACGAGCCATACCAGCAAGGCCTTCGTAGTGCATAGGCCAGAAAATGAGGTAAGCACCAATAATAGTTCCCCAGAAATGGATATATCCAAGCGTATTGTTGAGGTATCGGCCAAACATTTTTGGAAACCAATGATAGACCCCTGCAAACAAGCCAAAGAATGATGCGACACCCATTACTATATGAAAGTGTGCTACTACAAAATAGGTGTCATGTAAATGTATATCGAGTGCTGAGTTACCTAGAAATATACCAGTAAGACCGCCACTAATAAATAAGCTTACAAAACCCAACGCAAACAATGTTGCTGGTGTAAAACGAATGTTTCCACGCCAAATAGTAGTAAGCCAGTTAAAAACCTTGATGGCACTTGGTACCGCAATAAGCAATGTAAGTAGCACAAATATGGAACCAAGGAATGGATTTAAGCCAGTAACAAACATGTGGTGTGCCCACACTAAAAACGCTAAAATGGTAATTGCAAACAAGGAACCAACCATGGCCATATAACCAAAAATAGGCTTACGGCTGTTTGTAGATATAATTTCTGAAACCATACCCATTGCTGGTAAAAGAATAATATACACTTCGGGGTGACCTAAGAACCAGAATAGGTGCTGAAAAAGTATAGCACTACCGCCTTCATTGGGCAGCGCACCTTTTCCGGCAACGAAAATATCACTGAGGTAAAAACTTGTGCCCAAATTGCGATCGAATATTAGCAAAATGAAACCACTTAACAAAACAGGGAAGCTCAAAACACCCAAAACTGCAGTAAAAAATAATGCCCAAATTGTTAATGGCAAGCGGGTCATGCTCATACCCTTTGTACGCATGTTGAGTATTGTGGCAATATAGTTAAGGCCACCTAATAAAGATGAAACAACAAACAATGCCATACTTGTAATCCACAAATCCATGCCCATCTTAGAACCTTCGGATGCATCTTTCAAAGCACTCAGTGGCGGGTAGGCCGTCCATCCTCCGCTAAAAGGGCCAGTTTGAACAAAAAGAGAAGACACCATTACAATACTGGAAATAAGGAAGAACCAGTAAGAAAGCATATTAAGGAATGGCGAGGCCATATCTCTTGCACCAATTTGTAGAGGGATAAGAAAATTAGCAAATGTTCCACTTAACCCTGCTGTTAATACAAAAAATACAAGAACAGTTCCGTGCATGGTTACCAAGGCATAATAAAATTGGGGCTTTATTTTTCCACCTTCGGCCCAATGACCCAATAAATCTTCTAACCATGGGAAAGTGGCATCGGGATAACCTAATTGTAAACGAAACAAAACAGAAAACAGACCACCAATGATAGCCCAAATTATGCCTGTGATAAGGAACTGCTTAGCAATTGTTTTGTGATCCATACTGAAGACATACTTCGATATGAAAGACTGTTCGTGATGGTGTTCGTGATGCTCACCGTGGTGGGTATCTGGTACTGCTATTGTACCAACATTTGATGAAATTACTGCTTCGTTACTCATTGATCTTTATGCTTATCTTTTAACGGAATATACCGTCGTGCTTTTACTTTTTTGTTTTGTTTCCACCGGCTCCAGCTGCAGCCATTACTACAGCTTTCTTAGTAGTATCAGCTGCGGCAGCCACTGGTTTAGATTCTGGGTCTTTATCAGGAAACACTGCGTAGTAGTTTGGCTTTTGCTTTATCATAATTGCATCAAACTCTTCTTGTGTAACTACTTCTATTACCCCTCTCATAGCGTAATGGCTGGCTCCACAAAGCTGATCACAAACCAATTCATACACAAACTCTGGATTATTAGTACGTTCCTTCATCTCTTTGGTTGTCCATTTTGGGGTGAACCAAAGTGTTGTAGGTATTCCCGGAACGGCATCCATCTTTAACCTAAAATGAGGCAAACCAACATCATGTATTACATCTCTACTTCCAATTACTAATTTTACAGGCTTATCTTTTATCAGATATAGCGTACTTGGCATAAGGTCATCATAATTTTTCGTATCCGCCCAATCTTGCCCTAAAGTATTACCCTCTGCTTCTTTAATAAGTGTGTAACGCTTTTTGCCTAACTCACCATCTTTACCTGGATAACGATAAATCCATCCAAATTGTTTTCCGATAACTTCTACTACCATCGCATCTTTTGGAGGATCGCCAGTAATCTTGTACCAATGTTTTAAACCAAAAACAACCAAAACAGTTAAAACGATAGCCGGTATAATCGTCCAAACGAGCTCAAGTGTATTATTGTGTGGAATATACAGAACCTTGCGGCCTTCCTTTTCTTGATACTTATAAGAAAACCAAAACAAAGCCACCTGGGTTAAAAGAAAGATAAACCCGGTAACGGCTGTAGTTATCATAAACATGGTATCAATCATTTCACCTTCCTTTGAGGAACTGCCTTGTACGAAAAGTGTTTTGGGATAAAACCACTTGTTACATAGATAGGCGCCTGCAATACCAAAAACCAAGAATGCAAGCATCATAAATGCATTGATACGATTGCCCTGTTCACGACTTGCCTTTTCTCCCTTTAATACGCCCACGTATTCACTTGCCTTTGCAATCTGAAAGATGACAATAAACACCATTGCAACGATGCCAAGTAATAACCAGATATTCATGATATATAACTATTAATTTTCTAAATGTAAATTTCCTATTATAACCGTTTTCTTCAAGCTATTGTTGAAGTAATAGCGCAAATTTTTTACTTCCTGTTTTACTAACCACTAATCCCAAATTCCCAATATCTATGTATGATGTACAATACTCTCTTTTAGAAAAGGATGGAATTTAGCAACCAATGGACGTTTCTCTAATGCCCTTCCTGTTAGGAAAATAATTAAACCTACATAACCGATAGGGATTCCGAACTCGTACCAGCTTAGCTGTGCATGTTCGCCAACTGTACCTGGCATTACCATTTGATAAAAATCGAGCCAGTGACCGAAGATGATAATTACTGCTGCAAACGTAAGGATGGTGTAGTTACGTTTTGTACCACGCTTCATCAATATAATAAATGGTGCAACAAAGTTTAAAATCAAGTTCAAGAAAAATATTCCTCGGTAATTTCCCAATAAGCGGGGTTGAAAATATTTGGTTTCCTCCGGTTGGTTACTGTACCATATAAGCATGTACTGGCTAAACCACAGGTATGTCCAAAAGATGGAGAAAGCGAACATGAATTTTCCAACGTCGTGAATATGTTCTTCGGTAACGTAAGGTAAGTAGCCTTGATTTTTAAGAAAGACTACGAATATGGCTATCAGCGACATGCCCGAAACAAAAGTGGAAGCAAAAGTGTACCAGCTATACATGGTGCTATACCAATGTGCATCTATACTCATCAGCCAAAGCCATGGAATAGTAGATGCAACAGTTAACCCAAATGATACCAGAAAAATAGCAGAACGAACTGTGTTGCTGTAAGTAAATTTCTTTCCTTCTTCAAGGTTCATAGCTTGTTGATCTGCCTTATCGCCCAACTGACGCATACGCTTACCAAAATACCACCAAGCACCCAAAGTAAGTATTGTCCATACAGAGAAGAAGGTTGGATTTAGGAATCCACTTTTACCTTTTAAAATAGGGTCGTTAGCCACTACGTTTTTGTCTATCCAGTGATAAATATGATGTCCGTCGTGGGTGCCAAAAACAATACCCATTAAAACGATTAAAGCCAATATACCAAAAATAGGAACCAATGTAGAGATGGCTTCTGGTATGCGACGCAATGCTACCGGCCATGCTGCTAAAGCCAATGTAGTAGCACAAATAAAGAACATGGATGCATTTACTACCAGCAAAAAATAAGTACTGTTCTGCAACAATACTGCCCAAAACCTTACACGGCTATGCTCATCGCTGCTGAAAGCCAGCAAGGCTACTCCCAATATAAGGGCAACTACGCCAACTGCAGTGAGACCAAGCCCCCATTTCTTCATTCCCGCAGGCATTACAAATTGTTCTCTGTTCGAAGCCATTTTTATTTACAATTTCAGATTTTTAGATTCCAGATAGTAGATTTTAGTACAAAAACTAAATACTATTAACTCCACCCGGGTTACTATGTTATTCTATCAGACTAATGTTCCCAATTACCAATCCCTAATCCCTATTTTACTGCAACAGAATCTTTGGCGTTGCCAGCAGGTGCTGCTGCTGATTTATCCTTGTTCTGTACAGTTCTTATGTAATCAATAATCATCCAGCGTTGATGAGGGCTTACTTGCCCTGCGTAACCACCCATTAGGTTCTTACCATAGGTAATGCTGTAAAACATTTGGCCATCGGGCATATCAGCTGCATACTTAGCATCGCTGCCGCTGAGGTTAGCTGGCTTTGCAGGATAAGGTCCGGCACCATCTTTATACAAAGGGCCGTTACCATCCAGCTTTGTGCCATGGCAAATACCACAGTTAATCAAATACAATCTTTCAGCTTCAACCATATTTACTGGTATTGAATCAGAATCTAAAGGATTAGATACCTGCTTAGAGGCCACATAATTAACACTATCACCAACTGCATCTTTTGCCAAATGAAAAACAAAATCTTCTCCACGGCTAACAGTACCCGCTACTGGTTGGTTATTGTAAAATATTTTGGTTTGTCCGTTGCTTTCCCAGGCGTTTACATCGCTGGTAAAATTAGAATCTCTGGTAGCATAGGTTTCGTAAGCACGGCTGTAGGCCATGTCGGGCATGTACACTTTTCCAGGTTCACGTTTTACGCCGCTGCAAGAAGCCATTACCACAACGCTTACAATACCTGCTATTATTACTATTTTCTTCATTGTATTCTTTTCAGTTTTTGTACCGGATTGATTTTCAATCCCAACGGTGTGCCATTTATTTTAATGTGAAGCAGCTACAGTTCCGCTGTATAAAGTTTGTTCTTTATCGTAATGCCCGAGCCACCAGCCCGGCTCCACCACCTGTGTATTTATTTCTTTTGCTCCAACATTTTGTAACAAAGCAGTAGCATCAGCCTCTGTGGTGCTTCCGGTGCATTCTATTACCATTACAAACAAATCATCTGTAGCCCTTGCATGAAAATGATGTTTGCGAATAAACGGAGATAACTGGCACAAGTAACAAAACGTAAGCACCATACCCACTGCCGCACACAACACGGTAAACTCAAAAGTAACAGGTATAAATGCTGGTAGCGGAAAATGTGGCTTACCGCCAATATTTAAGGGCCAGCTCGTGGTAAACACCCAACCCATAAAACTTAATGCAATGGTAGTACCGGTGATACCGTAAATAAAACCAGCCGTATGCAGGCTTGTTTCACGAAGCCCCATGGCCTTATCCAATCCGTGAACGGGATAAGGCGTATAAACATCGTGCAATTTAAAGCCAGCTTGCCTAACCCGCTTTACAGCCGGAAACAGCACCGCTTCATCATCAAAACATCCAACTACAAATTTTTTCTTTGCCATATTTTTTTTAAATATCAAGATTCAAGTATCAAGATTCGATTAAGATTGCTACCAGTCAAATAATTACTAATTAACCAATCAACTAGTGGGCATACTCATGTGCAAACTCCTCTGTCGTCATTTCTTCCTGCTTGTCATGCCCTTCTTTAAAGTTCTCTCCATTTTTCTTCAGTATTCCTTTAATCTCAGCGATAGCAATAACCGGGAAGAATTTGGCAAACAGGAAGAAACAGGTAAAGAACAAGCCGAATGTACCGAGATAAAAACCAATCTCCCAGATAGAAGGTGTGTAGTAATACGCCCAGCTACTTGGCAGGTAATCACGATAAATAGAAGTAACGATAATTACAAAACGTTCGAACCACATACCAATATTAATCAATACGCTCATAAAGAATGTGAAGGCAATGTTCCTTCTCAATTTTTTAAACCAAAAGAACTGCGGGCTAATTACGTTACAAGCCATCATACCCCAATAACTCCAGCCGTAAGGGCTAAATAGGTTGGCACGGCTGTAGAAGAAGGCGTACCCTTCATACTTATTCATACTGTACCAGGCCATAAACAACTCGGTTAAGTATGCAATACCTACGATAGAACCCGTTAACACAATAACCTTGTTCATCACCTCAATATGTTCCAGCGTTATATATTCTTCTAGGGCAAACACCTTGCGGGTAATCAACATCAGCGACTGTACCATAGCAAAACCGGAGAATACCGCACCAGCCACAAAGTATGGAGGGAAGATGGTGGTATGCCAGCCCGGAATTACAGAAGTAGCAAAGTCAAAAGATACAATGGTGTGTACAGAAAGTACCAGCGGCGTACTTAAACCTGCCAACACTAAGCTCAAACTTTCATGACGCTGCCAGTGTTTAGTAGATCCTGTCCAGCCGAATGAGGCAACACCGTAAAAACGTTTGGCCCATTTTAGTTTGGCACGGTCACGAATGGTGGCCAAATCGGGCAATAAACCTGAATACCAGAACAATAGTGATACAGTGAAATAAGTAGAAATCGCAAATACGTCCCAAAGCAATGGTGAAGAAAAGTTTACCCAAAGTGGTCCACGGCTGTTAGGATAAGGCAATACAAAGAAGGCCATCCAAACCCTTCCCATGTGAAAGATTGGGAACTGACCGGCACACATTACCGCAAAAATCGTCATCGCTTCAGCCGCACGGTTTACACCCGTTCTCCAACCCTGGCGGAAAAGCAAAAGGATAGCCGAGATCAACGTACCGGCGTGACCAATACCTACCCACCAAACGAAGTTGGTAATATCCCAACCCCAGCCGATGGTTTTGTTGAGGTTCCACTCTCCGATACCGTAAGTAACCTCACGGTAAACGCTGTACACACCAAACAGCAGCAGTGCTACCGCAATACCAAAACCGATCTTCCAGAGTTTGGAAGGGGCGGCTTCAACAGGGCGGCAAATATCTTCCGTTATCTGATGGTAATCTTTGTTACCATCTACCAGCGGTGGCCTTACTTGACTTTCGTACCTTAATAATGACATGTGTTCCTTGTTTTCTGATTTCCCGTTGCCGATATAACAACGGTCAGTCGTTTAGTTTTATCAATTCCAGGCAGTGTTACCTGCGGTATTTTTTATTTTATTAGCCCAGCTTTTTGTTCCCTGATGGAGCGACATTGGCGACGCTCCGTTCAAATTTTGTACTACTACTTGGCATCGTTTCTCCGCCGTGTTGCCCAACGTTCCAAACCATTCCTATTATCGTATTTAGTTTCCTAAAAGGTTCCGATTCAGTGGCTGATGAGGACACCAACCACGGCGGGCAGTATGCAATGGTTCGTGTCCCCACCAATGCCCTTAACTTAACAAAATTCAATCTTGCGAACTTTCTAAAAATATCAAGACACACCACAATCACCCCTTTAGGGTACAGGGGGCAACCCAAACCCAGATGCCTAAGTTAAGAGCATTTGTGTCCCCACGAACCATCAACGGTCAATGTGGCTGCGATTGAACTTCAGTTTTCACTTCTTCTTTATGTTCTCCTTCTTTGTGCTCTCCTTCTTTATGTTCTGCACCATGAGCCTCTTTTGGCTTCATAGCAGGAATTTCCAACACTTCATCTGTATTCCTCACTTTGGCCAGGTAAGTTACATTCGGCAAAACGTGCAATTGCTCCAGCACATAGTACAAGCGGTTCGGATTATCTTGGCGAATAGCACGGATAGCACTCTTCTTATCATTGATATCACCAAACATAATGGCTTCGGTAGGGCAGCTTTGCTGACAAGCTACCTTAACTTCACCGTCAATAATTGGGCTGTTATTTTTCTTAGCAGTTAACTTACCTTCCTGTAAACGTTGTACGCAAAAAGAGCACTTTTCAATTACACCACGGCTACGAACGGTTACATCCGGGTTCAGCACCATGCGTGTAAGGTCATCGTTCATCATCATGGTGGCATCACTTACGTGGCCATTCTGATTATCGGAGAAGCTATCGGCACCTGTATAATCGGCCCAGTTAAAGCGCCGAACTTTAAACGGACAGTTGTTAGCACAATACCTGGTACCGATGCAACGGTTATACGTCATTTGGTTAAGGCCTTCGCTGCTGTGGTTGGTAGCTGCTACTGGGCACACATTTTCGCAAGGTGCACTATCGCAATGTTGGCACATCATTGGCTGAAACACAACACTCTTAACATCATCCGGATTTTTCTTGTCGGTAACAAAGTAGCGGTCAATACGAAGCCAGTGCATATCATGTCCACGCAACACTTCGCTTTTACCTACCATTGAAACATTGTTTTCGGCATTACAAGCTACCACACAGGCGCCGCATCCGTTACAACTGTTCATGTCTATACTCATACCCCAATGGATACCTGGCCTTTCGTTCAATTTCGGATCGTACAAAGAAGCCTGATCACGGTAATCATCTATTTCACCGGTTTTGGTGTAATCCTCAGCCAGCTCCTCTCTCCAATGTTTAATGTACTCCGGGTGCTTTTTAAAAGTACCCATAGTAGTTTCCCTTACC
>JAYUOV010000198.1:0-11582 GCA_043760535.1 Chitinophagaceae bacterium | reverse complement strand
AGGGCGTAGAAAGATGTCGGCAGTATTGCCTGTTTCCACAATATTGCCCTTATAAAGAACCACAATGCGGTCTGCTATCTGCCCTACTACACTCAAATCGTGGGTAATGAAAATAACGCCAATATTTTCTTTTGTCTGCAGCTCTTTAATAAGTAAAAGAATGGTGTTTTGTACGGTTACATCTAGTGCTGTTGTGGGCTCATCGCAAATAAGCAGATGCGGCTTGCAGCTAATGGCCATGGCTATCATTACTCGCTGTTTTTGCCCACCGCTTAACTGGTGAGGATAGCGGCTGAACATGGCTTCCGGCAAGGGTAATTTTACATTTTCAAATAGTTCTATGGTTTGTTTTTTCGCTTCGGTTTTGTTTATTTTTCTGTGTTGTAAAATGGCTTCCATCACTTGTTGGCCACAGGTGATTACCGGGTTTAGGCTACTCATGGGCTCCTGAAAAATCATAGCAATGCGATTGCCTCTTAATGCTTGCAAATCAGCATTCGATGTATGTAACAAATCGGCAACTTTTTCGCCATCGGGGGCAAATAGTATTTTACCATTGGCATAAATAGTATTTGCCTTTGGCAATAGCTGCAAAATAGATAAAGAAGTAACCGATTTGCCGGAGCCAGATTCGCCTACTACTGCTACCAGTTCGCCCCGGTTTACATCTAGGTTCAAGTTTTGAACAGCAGTATTTGTGCCAGTTTCGGAGCGAAAGGCAATGTCGAGATTTTGTATGGAAAGGAGAGGAAGCATTGCTATAATTTACCATTCAAAAATAGTTGCCAAAAGTCTTTAGGTGAAATGATTTTAGTATTGTTAAATTCTGAAATGTTAAAGTCAAGATGATTGCCCGTAATGAGATAGTGGGCATTTGCTGTAGTGGCAAGTTCTAGTAATCTATTATCTGTTTCGTCCTTTAAAATTGAAATCGTTTCAGTAGGATAAAAAGTTGTAGCAGGTATTGCTAATAGCTCAAACATTTCATTCATTTTTTGGCCATAAGAAGGATACTTTTTTAGTATGTGCTTGTAATTGCTCACTCTTTGGTATTCCAAAATCAAAATATCGGAAACGCAAATTTCGAATACCGCATTTTGTAAAAGAATTGCATCCGCAATGCGTTTGCTATATCCATTTCCAATACAAGAAGAAACGATAATATTTGTATCCAAAACAAGCTTAAGCATCTTTTGCAGTATTGTAATAAGCTCGTTGCTCCTCTCTTACCAAATTAAAAATCTCAATTTCTTCTTCCTCATTTTCTTTTGTTACAATGGGGTTTAAATTGGTATTTTTAAAAAATAATTTAGCTTTTTCAGCAGCCATTTTGGCCTGTAATTCATCAAAGGTTATTCTGCTTTCATGTATATCAAGCTCCTTCAGCTTTTCGTCGGAAATTTCAAGTACTAATTCCATCTTTTTTATTTTAAAACTACATCATTAAAACTGCAAATGCCTTACGGTTAATCCCTGATTCATTAATTGTTTTAGCGAATCGATACCGATTTTGAGGTGACGTTCTACAAATTCGGTCGTTACTTTAGCATCGCTGGCTTCGGTTTTTACACCTTCTGGCACCATGGGGCTGTCGCTTACCAGTAGCAATGCACCAGTAGAAATTTTATTGTAAAAGCCTACGGTAAAAATGGTAGCCGTTTCCATATCTATGGCGTAGGCACGTACTTTTTGCAGGTATTCTTTAAATGCTTCATCATGCTCCCACACACGGCGGTTGGTGGTGTAGCAAGTGCCTGTCCAGTAGTCGCAATTGTAATCTCTAATGGTGGTGCTGATGGCTTTTTGTAATGCAAAAGCTGGTAGTGCCGGCACCTCTGGCGGAAAGTAATCGTTGCTGGTACCTTCGCCACGGATGGCTGCAATGGGTAGTATTAAATCGCCGATGGAATTGCGTTTTTTAAGACCACCGCATTTACCCAAAAACAATACAGCCTTTGGGTGGATGGCACTAAGCAGATCCATTACAGTAGCTGCGCCGGGGCTACCCATACCAAAATTAATAATGGTAATGCCGCCTGCAGTGGCACATTGCATGGGGCGGTCGGCACCCACTATTTCCACGCCATTCCACTGGGCAAACATTTTTACGTAGTTGCTAAAATTGGTAAGTAAAATGTACTCACCAAAGTTCTCCAGCTTTTCGCCGGTATATCTCGGCAGCCAGTTGTTTACTATTTCTTCTTTTGTTTTCATAATTATTTTTTTAGCACACTAATAACACGGATTGAAGTTATTATCACAGATTTTTTTATAAAAAAGGGTATCAATATCCTACCTAAATCTCAGATAGTTAAGCTTCCGGCCAATTCTTTGAACCTTGAAACTTGGTTCTTGAATCTTAAAAACTTGTTCCTTGAAACCTGCAACTTGTTCCTTAAATCTTCTTGAACCTTGAATCTTATTACTTGAATTTTTAACCTTGAATCTTTTATCAGCTATCTGTAAATGTAACAAATACTTTTGTGCGATGATACTTGTACATTTTCCCACACACGATTTTAAGATAAAGCAACAAGATGGAAAGGAACTTGTGTTTGATCCCATTCGTAAAATTTGGATAGTGCTTACGCCGGAAGAATGGGTGCGGCAAAATTTTTTGCAGTGGCTGATACAAGTGCTGGATTACCCCGCTTCCCTTATTAGTATTGAAAGAGAAATTGTGCTCGGCGATGTTCGCAAACGCTTTGATATAGCCATTTATAACCGTGCCGGCAAACCATGGATGCTGGTAGAGTGTAAGGCTATGGATATAACACTTGATGAACCCGTGCTGCATCAGGTAATGCGGTACAATCAGGCTTTGCAAGTAAGCTATCTTGTAATTACCAATGGCAGTTTTACCCGCGGCTTTCAGTTGTTGCCAGCTTTTACAGAAATAGATACAATGCCGGGGTATATATAAAGATGCTCTTTATATATTTTTTTAACTAATAACCCCACCAAAACTGGCAGGGTTATTATTTTAAGATTTACAATTAAATTATGGCTGTTGTTCATCATCCAAATTACCTAGGGTTAAAGTATAGCCATATACATAGCTTTCGGGTGGGTACACACCTTTTAACCTAAATATTCCCTGTCCACTATTCAGTGCAGCTTTTAATTCTGCTACCGTAGTTACTGTTGTGCCATTTACTTCGGTTACCACAAATCCGTCCTGTATTTTGCTCGATTTTAAAGCACCGCCTGTTATCTTTTTTATAAGTACACCACCATCTATACCTACTGCGGCAGATTTTTTTTTATCGTAGTTCTCTAATTCGCCACCTAGTTTCTCGTTAAGGTCTGCTGCACTGGCATTTTTTACTATCTCGTAATTGCCACTCTTGTTTTTCAGGGTAATGTTGGCGTTTTTTTCTTTTCCATCACGGAGGTAGGTAATGGTAATTTTGTCGCCCGGTTTGTAGTTGGCTACCTGCTCTATCATTTCGGGGGCAGCATTTACTTTTACCCCATTAATGCCTGTAATGATGTCTCCTTTTTTAATACCTGCACCAAAAGCAGCACCATCATTGGCCACATCTAAAACAAAAACACCGTATCCATCTTTAATACCTAATTCTTTTTTCTGTTCATCGCTAAGATTTTCATTAGGGTAACTAAGGCCTAAATAAGCCCTTTGTACCGCACCAAACTTTTTTAAATCACCCACTATTTTCTTTACAATATTTACGGGAATGGCATAACTATAACCTGCGTAAGAACCTGTAGGGGAGGCAATGGCAGAATTAATACCAATTAATCTTCCCTCCGTATCTACTAACGCTCCACCGCTATTGCCCTGGTTTACGGCAGCATCTGTTTGTATAAAAGATTCAATAGGAGAATTACTTTTTCTGGCATTGATGCTAAGGCTTCTGGCTTTGGCACTTACAATACCTGCGGTAACGGTTACATCCAATGTAAGCGGATAACCAATTGCAAGACACCACTGCCCTAGCTTGACTTCATCGCTATTTCCAAGCACCATATATGGCAGGTTAGTACCAGTAATTTTAAGCACCGCTAAATCGCTACTGGGATCGGTACCTATTAATTCTGCTTTGTAAATCTGCTTGTTATTAAGCGTAACATTTATTTCGTTGGCATTTTCTATTACGTGGTTGTTGGTCACTATGTAACCATCGTCGGTAATTATTACACCGCTTCCACTAGCTCTTTGTTCTGGTATTACCTGCGGGCCTCGCTGACCAAACATATCGCCGAAAACATCATCGCCAAATAAATCGGAAAATGGATTGCGGCGTTGGGAATTACCATTGCTAACGGTACGGGCATTTATTTTTGTTTTAATGTGTACCACTGCAGGTGTAGCCGATGCCGCTGCGGCTGTAAAGTCAATAGGAACGCCGCCTGTAACCTTTTCGCCACCTTCGTAAAAGGCTGCATAATTGGCGGGTATTTTACCCGGTTGCTGAAGATAATTACTGTTACTTTGGCTCCATTTACCAAAGCCCCACACACTTAAAATTGCCGTAATGGCGCTGATTGCTACAACCAGAATGATGCTTTTTATTTTCATGGTATTCCTTTTTTTAACTAAATAATATCAACAATTACAAATAAACGACAAGGTTAAATTATTGGTTGTGGTTAAAACTTAGTTTAACCGTCAATTAACAACGAAATATGGCATTAGAATATTTATCAATACCCATGCCATGGGCAAGTTACTGCATAATTTACTGAAATTTTTTCAGAAAATATTTGTGTTAAGTGTTTGGGCTTGTCAGTTTTTCAGGTGCATTTTTTTTCAAACATTAGCATCGCCCAACTTTTTCAGCCATTCTATGGTATCCACACCATCGGCATAATCGGTTAGTGTTGGCTGCTGTATTTTTCCAAAAGGGATACCGTAATGGCCTACAATAGCTTGAATATCCTCCTTAGTTTTGAGCTGTTCCACTACATTACCAGCATCTATATAATACTGGTAATGTACTTGGCTAATAGCCGCAAAGGCAGATTCATGTTCTATGATCAATGTGGTTTCATTGGTCATGTAATATTTATTGTTGAGTATGTGCAAGGCCAGATTGTAATCGTAATTGTTACGGTATTTATGGTGGTCGCTTGCCCAGCTGTATTTGTTAAGTGCTGCCAATAGTGGTATAAAATCGTACCCTAATGGCACATACAGTTGCGTTACATTACGGCAGCCGAGGCCAAAGTAAATCATAGCATCGTCGGCCAGCCCTTCCAATTCTGCTGCTGTTTCTGTACCATCTATTATGGCTACCGAAGTACGGTTTCGGCGAATGATGTGTGGGTATTTGGCAAAATAAAATTCAAAGTACCGAGAGGTATTATTGCTGCCGGTGGCAATATAGGCCTCGCAGTTTTTTAATTGTTCGGCAAAGGAAATATAGTTTTGAACGGTTACATCCTTCTGGTACAATTGTTTTACCAAATGCTTGATCATCACATCATCTTTCGATGATGTTTTTATTAGCACATTATGGCCGGTGATAAAGCAGCAAAGTAAGTCGTGAAAACCTACCAGCGGAATATTGCCGGCCATAACAAGGCCAATCGTTTTCGGATTTAGAACGCCATCGGACAGGTCGTATGCAGCCGACCAAGCTTGCAATTTTTCTTTTTGTAAAAAGGCGTTGCAAATATTGGCAATGGCAAGGTCTATATATTGTAGTGTAAACCAACCATTTTCGTTGGATGCCCTTTGTTTTATGGCCTGCCATTCGCTTGTATTTTCTTTTAAATAGCTACTTAAAAAAACAAGTAGATTAATTCGTTGTTCTAAATTCACGTTCAACTATTATTTTTGAATGGTAAAACTATACTATCCTTAATTTCCAATGTATAATTTCTGATTACAAAACTCAATTTTCAAAAACTTCAAACTGAATTTTTATGGCTATTAAAATTACTGACGAATGCATCAACTGCGGTGCTTGCGAACCCGAATGCCCAAATAATGCTATTTACGAGGGCGGTGTGGAATGGGCTTTTGCAGATGGTACTACCGTAAAAGGAATGGTAACCATGCTAGATGGCAGCGAAATGGATGCCGACAAGAAAAACTCCCCTGTGAGTGATGATACTTATTACATTGTAAGCAATAAATGTACCGAATGCCAGGGCTTTCACGAAGAGCCGCAATGTGCTGCTGTATGCCCAGTAGATTGCTGCGTACCCGACGAAATGTACGTGGAAACAGTAGATGAGTTAATGACTAAAAAAGCGAAAATGCATATTTAAAAAATAAAAAAGGTGGGCCAAAAGCTTCCCTTTTTTTGTGAAATACATTTTACAAATAGAACGTGTAAGAAAATAAAAACCGGTTTCCTTTTGGAGCCGGTTTTTATAAATTGTTAACAGCTATGTCAGTTCCGTCTGCAGCAAAGGATTGCTTTTAAGCGACTGCCTTTTTTCCGAATATTCTTTAGCAGCTTTTACAAATGAAACAAATACTGGTGCCGGAATTTCAAAAGTACTTTTTAACTCCGGGTGATATTGAACGCCAATAAAAAACGGATGTTTGGGTAGCTCTATAATTTCTACCAGTCCCGTTTCGGGATTGCGACCACTGATTACCATACCGCCATCAATAAATTGCTGTTCATAATCGCTGTTAAACTCCCATCGGTGGCGGTGTCTTTCGCTTATCATGCCCTCTCCATATATTTCGTAAGCCAAAGTGTTAGGCTGTATTTCGCAAGGGTAAGCACCAAGCCTCATGGTACCACCCAAAAGTTTTACTTTCTTTTGTGCTTCCATCATATCTATTACCGGGTTTGGCGTATCCTTATTCATTTCTGTGCTATGTGCATCCTTAATATCCAGTACGTTACGGGCAAATTCTATTACAGCCATCTGCATACCCAGGCAAATGCCAAAGAAAGGCAGACCGGTTTCTCTGGCGTATTGTATAGCAATTATTTTACCCTCAATACCCCTAAGGCCAAAGCCAGGTGCCACCAGTAAGCCATCTAGATTACCCAACTTTTCATACGTATTTTCTGCAGTAATAAATTCGCTGTGTACATCCACTATTTTCACCTTACACTCGTTCATTGCACCTGCATGTACAAAGCTTTCTAAAATAGATTTATAGGCATCTTGCAGTTCTACATATTTACCAATTAATCCAATGGTAATGCTGCTTTTAGGGTATTTTAACTTATCCAGCACCAGCTTCCATTTATCCATTTGCGGTTCTCCATAATCCAGAATCTGTAGTTTTTTTAGGCAAATTTTATCCAGTTTTTCCCGCATCATCAGCAGCGGTACTTCGTAAATAGTGCTGGCATCCATCGCTTCTATTACTGCCTCCAGTTTTACATTGCAAAACAGTGCCACTTTGCGGCGAATGTCGGGCCCAAGCTGTTCTTCGGTTCGGCATACTATTATATCTGGGTGCACACCTTCCTGGCTCAGCATCCTTACACTGTGCTGGGTAGGTTTGGTTTTTAATTCTTTGGCTGCTTTTAAGTAAGGTATCAGCGTAAGGTGTATCACCACACAATCTTCTTCGGGCAGTTCCCACTGTATTTGGCGTACAGCTTCTATAAAAGGCAAGCTTTCTATATCACCCACAGTGCCGCCGAGTTCGGTAATTACGATATCCCATTTACTGTCTTTTCCCAGCAGCATCATGCGGCGCTTTATTTCGTCGGTAATGTGCGGTACTACCTGCACCGTTTTGCCATGGTATTTGCCTTCTCGTTCCTGGTTAATTACGGTTTGGTAAATACGGCCCGTAGTTACGTTATTGGCCTGGCTGGTATGGATGTTTAAAAAACGTTCGTAGTGCCCAAGATCCAGATCAGTTTCGGCACCATCTTCGGTTACATAACATTCGCCATGTTCGTAAGGGTTCAGTGTACCCGGATCCACATTTATATACGGATCAAATTTTTGGATGGTAACCTTTAAACCCCTAGCCTGCAGCAGCTTTGCAAGGCTTGCGGCAATAATACCTTTACCTAAACTCGATGTAACGCCACCGGTAACGAAGATGAATTTTGACATAGTATTCTTATTTTTTAGCCCAACGAAAAACGTTCCCTGATGGAGCGACATTGGCCTACGTTTTGAATCCCGTAGCATTACGGGACTCCGTTCTAATATGTATTACTATCTAGCTTCCCCTCATTATCACAATGCTCTTACATGCGACATTGTTATTTGAGCATTGAATATTAAATATTCTGTTCAAACTCAATACTGAACTCTCTAATAACCCATACAACAGCAATATCCTGCCAAAGCCAAATGCTAACCCTGACAAGATTCGAAAAAATGTGACCAACAAAATGAACTGGAAATTACTTTAAGGCTTTGCAATACTAAGGTTCATTTACCAAGGGGAAAAATGCAATCGGAAACAGGCTGTATTTTATGTGGGCAAAAATGTAAAAAACTTTTACATCTTTAAATAACCACGCCTCAAAATCTATCATTCATCCTCCCCTATTCTTCTTATTTTCGTTTACCCCGATTTTATTCTGGGGGTATAAAACACTTACATTATGGCAGTAAAAACTATGGCCCAAATGGTGGCAGCAGGCGAACAACCCGAAATACTATTTTGGGTAGGCTGTGCCGGCAGCTTCGACCAACGTGCACAAAAAATAACCAAGGCTTTTGCCCTGATACTGGAAACTGTAGGGATAAAATTTGCCGTATTAGGCAGCGAGGAAGCCTGCACCGGCGACCCGGCACGCAGGGCTGGTAACGAGTTTTTGTTCCAAATGATGGCCTATAATAACATACAAGTGCTCAATAATTATGGCATCAAAAAAATAGTAACCACCTGCCCGCATTGCTTTAATACGCTTAAAAACGAATACCCCGAACTTGGCGGCACTTACGAAGTAATGCACCACACCACATTATTACAACAACTGATAAATGATGGCCGCATTAAACTAAAAGAAGGTGGCAGCTTTAAAGGCAAACGCATTACTTACCACGATAGCTGTTACCTGGGCCGCAGCAATGGCATATACGAAGCACCAAGGCAAGTGTTGGAAGCCCTGGATGCCGAACTGGTAGAAATGAAACGCTGCCGCAGCAATGGATTGTGCTGTGGTGCCGGCGGCGCCCAAATGTTTAAAGAAGAAGAAAAAGGCGACAACCGTGTAAATAAAGAACGTACCCGAGAAGCCATAGAAACCAACGCAACTATTATTGCAGCCGCCTGCCCTTTTTGCAATACCATGATGAGCGATGGCGTTAAAATGAACGATAAAGAAGGCGAAGTAGTGGTGATGGATGTGGCGGAATTGATTGCAGCATCTTTATAGGATGGTAATTAGGTCAATAGTCACAGGTCATTATTTCTGCTACCTTTAAATAAAAAAATGAACAAAACATTTTACCAAATATGGGATCAGCTTAGAGGGAAAAAAGCACAATACAAAGAATTTTTAGAAGAAGTTACCATTGAAAACATACGAGGCATAACCAATTTATCAGTAAGATTTGAGTTTCCGGTAACAGTTATTGCAGGGGCTAATGCGTCTGGAAAATCTACGGCTCTGTTTGCATGTGCTTGTGCCTATAAAGTTCCTGGAACTGGCATTAAAGATTATGTACCAACTACGTTATTCCCAAACCTTACTACTCCCGACAATTCGAACTTAAGTGATACAGAAAAGAAGACTGTTTTAGATTTTTATTATACCCACAACGGGAAAAGGATGTCGTTGAGATGGAAAAAAGGAAAAAGCTGGAACAGGAGTTTTATGGGGCAGGGTGGCGAACAACCTCAACGGGATTTGTACTTCAGAACATTGGCAAATCTTACAAGCCCATCTGAAATTAGAAGTGTTTTGCAAATAGGTAAAGGAAAACTGAAACCTACCATTCTTACAAGCGACCTTATTGCATTTGCTATGCGGATTCTTCCTTTAAAATACAGGGAGGTAACAGTACTAAATAAGGGTGATAAGAATTTGCTATTTGCAAAAAGAGAAAATGAAGATGGAGGTGAGCAATATTCAGAATTTCATATGAGTGCAGGCGAAAGGGCTATACTAAGAATTTCAAAAGATATTAGCCAGTTAAAAGATGCACTTGTTCTAATTGATGAAATTGAAGCTGGGATGCACCCTTACACACAGCAACAGTTAATGTTAGAATTACAAAGAACAGCACTTAGAAACAATTTACAGATTATTGTAACCAGCCATAGCCCAGTTATATTAGATTCAGTTCCTATAGAAGCAAGAATCTTTTTAGAACGTTCCGGAAATAATGTAAAAGTAATGCCAGCTTATAAGGACATCATCCAAAAGGCATTGTATGGCCAAAGCCTTGAAAAAATTAATATTTTATGTGAAGACAATATTGGAGAAAGTTTTGTTTTAGGTATCACAGATGTACTTAACCCCCTTCTTAATCTTATACCTGATGATATTGTCGTTGGAAGGGATACAGGAAAAAGTAGTTTTCCCGAGCACATCCGTGCCATGGGAAAATTCAATCAGTTATCAAACTTTGTTTTTGTTTTAGGTGGAGATGCAAAAGATATGGAGCCAAATTTAAAAAAAGCGGGTAATGAATTTGGAGTTTCAATTCAACCATTATTTATTCCAGGTAATGTTCCCGAAGATTGGGCATGGCAGATATTTATAACCTATCCAAAGGATTACGCTTTAGTTTTAGGAATAACTCAACAACTGCTTGAAACAAATTTGATTCAAATAAACCAGCAATATGACAATGCTACTGATAAGCCTACAAGCATAATAAAAAACAAATTTATTTCATTCTGTGATATTTTAAAACGAAATCCAACTGACTTAATGCGAACAATTTCCAGACGTGAGGCTGATCGTGGAATTGGGGATGTCCAGATTTTTCGAAATGAGCTGGAAAATCAAATTAGGGTTTGGCAATCAAGAAAATAATAACTAATTTCTTAGGAAAATTTTTTCTAAATACCAGCAACTAAACAAGCCAATGCCAAAAATCCTAATCATAGACGACGAACGGGCCATCCGCAGCACCCTTAGCGAAATACTGCAACACGAAGGCTACAAACCCGAAGTAGCCGAGAACGGCGAAGAAGGGCTTAAAAAATTTAGTACCGAAGCTTTTGATGTAGTGCTTTGCGACATTAAAATGCCAAAAATGGATGGCATTGAATTTTTAGAAAAAGCCAAGGCTATTAATGCTGATGTGCCCATTATTATGATAAGCGGCCACGGCAATATAGAAACCGCCGTTGAGGCCGTAAAAAAAGGCGCCTATGATTTCATAAGCAAGCCGCCCGACCTGAACCGGCTGCTGATTACCATCCGCAACGCTACCGATAAAACACAACTGGTAACCGAAACCAAAACGCTAAAACGTAAGATTAGCAAGGTGCAGGATATGATAGGCGAAAGTGCTGGTATTAAAAAAATAAAAGAAACCATTGCCAAAGTAGCACCTACCGATGCAAGGGTTTTGGTAACCGGCGAAAACGGTGTAGGTAAAGAACTGGTGGCACGTTGGATGCATGAACTTAGCAACCGCAACACCAAACCTATAGTAGAAGTAAACTGTGCGGCCATACCCGGCGAACTGATTGAAAGCGAATTATTTGGCCA
>JAYUOV010000197.1:0-11586 GCA_043760535.1 Chitinophagaceae bacterium | reverse complement strand
AAATATCCCATAATAGCTGCTTTTTTAACCCGGGGCCGTATGCTGAAAATAGCCTTAACGAGCAGGTATGCAAATTAAAATATTTATGGTAGTCGCTGCAAACACTTTCGGCGTATAACTTATGACTTCCATACGGAGAAACAGGAGCAAGGGGATGCTCCTCAATGATGGGAAGCCTGGCCGGATTTCCGTACACGGCAGCGCTACTTAAGTTAATAAATTTACAAAGAGGATTATGCCTTCGGATGGCATCTAAAATTTTTGCAACATTGACCACATTTAATGAAAAATCACTGATAGGATGTAAGATGGAATCTGGCACGCTGGCCGCTCCACTACAGTTGATACAAAAATCAAATCTGTTTTGGGTAAATAATTCATTAAAGTCGCTATTGGCAGTATCAAGCAAAAAGTATTTCTGATCTACATAATCTACCACCACATCGCAACAAAAGCAATTATAGCCTTTACTTATAAAATATTTTGTAGCATGAGAGCCAATAAAGCCCTTAGAACCAATAATCAATAAGGTTATCATATCTTTTTAGCTAAATAAGAATACATGCGGCCGGGTACAAGAAGCTCATCTAAGACTAACAAGTGCCGTTTGCTAATCATATACAAATTAAAAACCAAGGGAATTTTTGCAAAAAAACCGATTTTTTTCCGAAGCCCTGATTGTAAATTTTTTGTTTTTATCTGTTTAAAATTAACTACTTGATTTGTAGCTGTTGGAAAATAATTAATTACAGAATCGTAATATTTAAGCTCTTTTAATAAATGGAGGCCACTTTTATTAATTGCCGTGCGGTACTCATTTGCAGAAAATGCATTTTCACCGCCATAAAACTTTTGTAGTGGATGGCTTTCCAAAAACCACTCTTTATCTGCTTTATTAAAAACCACATGATCCCTAACTGTAAGAAAAAGACCGTCCTTTTTAAGCACCCTTGCCATTTCGCCCACAAATTTTCCGAGATGGTGCGCATGATGCATGCATTGCCGTGCATATACAACGTCAAAAATTTCGGATTCAAAATTAATATCCTCGGCAAAACACTCGTACACCTCAAGGTTAGTTAAATTGTAATAACTCTTTAGCCATCGTATAGCTCCGGCTCCAATGGTATTGCTTCCGTCTGGCTCTATGCACACCACTTCGTACCCCTCTAACGCAAAGGCCACTGGGCTTATTCCGTTACCACTGCCTATATCCAGTATCCGCTTACCTGTTATTGTATATTTCTTAATAATTGCCAAGGTTTCTAAAAACTCTTCACTTTTTCTAAAACGTTCTACGTTTAGTTGCAATTCGCTTTCGAAATATGCTTGCTCCACCAACTTTGTGTAAGATGGTTGTGTTCTGATATATAGTATTGTTTCTTCCCAAGTCATAGTGTTATCGTTCATTTTCTGATAATAATCGGATGACAATGGCAGGATTTCCACCTACTATTGCCCAATCCGGAACATCCTTAGTTACAACGCTACCCGATGCCACAATAGAGCCTTCTCCTATTGTAACTCCTTTTAATATTATTGAGTTAAAACCTATCCAGGCTTTATCCTTGACCACTATTTTCCCTGTTTTTACGTTTTCCCAATTTTTATACTTCCCAATCGCCCCTTCATCTATCCCCCTTTTCCAGTCTAACACGTCCGCATTTCGTTCGGACCATTTTAGAGAGTGAGAATTATTGTCCGCAACCGTACAGCCCCATGAAAACATAACATCATTCCCTATATCTATTGATTCCACACAAATAAACATCCCACCTCCAATAAATGTTCTTTTGCCTATTACGATAGTTCCTGACTCAATTTCAAATACAAACGAACCTCTAACAACACTATCGTCTCCCACAAGCATATAAATTTTGTCTTTAGTAGGATTCCTAATTTGTAAATCTAAGCCAGATACATTAGCGCTTGCAGCGAAATTAATATGAGGTGTTGGATGTTTAGTTACAGAATTCTTGTGATAATAACCAAAATGCTGTAACATTTTTTTAATAAACACTTTTATCAAATTAATAATTTTAAAATGTTATATGTAACTCTTTTAAACAGTGAAAGCACCCATACCTAACCCACAAGGTTTGGTATATTATTTGGTTATTTATTACGTCTACTACTTAATTTTCCAATCACAATTAAGAACTACACATCCATAATCGTTATTTCCGTATTGCTGAAAGCTGCTTCCGGTTTCCACTATTTCAAATGCCACAATATCGGTAAGTAATTCTATAATTTCCTGATTGGGAATATGTAAGGCTAGTATAATTCTGTACCTGCCAGGCACAAGAATGGCTGGTGGTATGGTAGCAATAAATGTACATTCGCCGCCTGCACTACTGTATTCTTTAACAGAAACTTCGGTGGTAAAAATATTTCTCTCCAGGTTATCCACTACTCTAAAACCCAATAAAGCGGTTAAATGAATGGAACTTAGTTTAAGCCGCATACCAATAGATACAGCTTCGTCAAAACCAAAAGATTCATGCAACTGTTCGTTTTTATTTAGAACCGATACTTCGTAAAATCCGGAATGTGCAATGCTTCCCTCCCTCTTGTAATGGAATGAATTCGATTGCTCCATATTTTGTAAATAACACTGTATTCCTTCATGGGTTTTTCCTGTAAAAGAAACCTGTCCCTGATGCAGTATTATCAAGGAGTCGCAAAGACTTTTTACAGCCGCCATATTATGGCTTACAAACAAAACCGTTCGTCCCTCCTTTACACTCACATCTTTCATTTTGCCAAGGCATTTTTTCTGGAACTCGGCGTCACCTACTGCAAGCACTTCATCTACTATTAAAATATCGGGCTCAAGATTAGCCGCTACTGCAAATGCAAGGCGTACATACATACCACTGCTATATCGTTTTACGGGTGTATCTATATACCGCTCCACACCACTAAAGTCTACTATCTCGTCAAATTTTCGATTAATTTCACTCTTGGTCATACCTAGTATGGCACCATTGAGGTAAATATTTTCCCGCCCACTTAGTTCTGGATGGAAACCGGTGCCTACTTCCAACAAGCTTGCTACACGGCCTTTAATTTTAATATTACCTGTGGTAGGCGATGTGGTACGGCTCAGTATTTTTAGTAAGGTGCTTTTACCGGCACCGTTTCGGCCTATAATGCCAAGCACTTCGCCATGCTTAACTTCAAAATTGATGTCTTTTAAGCTCCATACAAAATCACTGCTACCTTTGGTAGTACGGTCGTTTGTTTCGCCTATTTTAGCAAAGGGATCTTCCTTACCACGTAATCTTGCCCACATACGGTTAAGATCGTGGCTTATGGTGCCAGTACCTACAGATCCGAGGCGATATTGCTTGGAAACATTTTCAACTTTAATTACTACTTCGCTCATGTGTGTTAGTGTATGTATTATACAGTATCCATAAAATTTTTCTCAACCCGGTTAAAAATTACAGTACCCACAGCTAATAAGATAGCTGTAAATACTGCTGTATAGGCAAGGCCGCCCCAGCTAAATTCGCCGGTACCCAAAAAACCATTTCTAAAAGCCTCCATTATATGTGTAAGGGGGTTGGCTCTTATTATATCTGCCATTTTAGGATATTTTTTGCTTACTACAGATAATGGGTAAATTACTGGTGTGGCATACATAAATAACTGAATGCCAAATGTGAGCAGAAATATTAGATCCCTATACTTAGTTGTAAGTGCAGAAACAATCATGCCTATACCAAGGCTTATGCCGGCAATCATTACAACAAGTACCGGAAAAAGCAATAGGTATAAATTGGGATGAATTTGACCTTTAAATAAAAAGTATCCCCATACCGCCAAAAACAAACTAAACTGAATTAATAATTTAATCAGATTAGAAATTACCAAAGCCAATGGCATAACAAGCCGGGGGAAATACACTTTACCAAAAATAGAGGCATTATCTTTAAAAATAGATGCAGTTTTAGTGAAGCAGTCAGAAAAGTAAGTCCAAAGCATTACACCAGCCAGGTAAAAAGCCATTTCTGGTACACCGTTTGTAGATATTTGTGCAATTTTACCGAACACAATAACATATACCAGCGATGTCATAATAGGCTGCAAAAAAATCCAGATAGGCCCAAGTATGGTCTGCTTGTAGTTGGCTACTATATCCCGTTTTACAAACATCATTACCAAATCACGGTAGCGCCAAACTTCTCCTAACCTTAAATCGAACAAATTAGATTTTGGCCGGATAATCTCAGTCCATTGTTCCTCGTTTTCTAAAACTGTATTAGGTCTAAGGTTTTCTGTTGTATTTAATTGTTCCATTATTGGTAGATCCTATATTTTATTTGTACCAGTATTGTATTATTATAAAAATCAAATAAAAAACAAACTAATCAGTGGTTGTAATACTAATTATCATTGTGCTCTTAAAGATTATTTTCTTTGTTTTGGTGTTCCAAACATTATGGTTTTTATTCGGGTAAGTATTCCCTTTTTTTTGTTTTCATCGGTAAAATAGCCGTAACCATAACCGTAACCATAGCCATAGCCATAACCATAACCGTAACCGTAACCATATCCATAA
Organism: Chitinophagaceae bacterium; assembly: GCA_043760535.1. Classification (GTDB taxonomy): domain Bacteria; phylum Bacteroidota; class Bacteroidia; order Chitinophagales; family Chitinophagaceae; genus JAZKFT01. The sequence continues at coordinate 7,016 of JAYUOV010000197.1, read as the reverse complement.
CCGCTTGCATTCTCGTATTTTATACCATTAACTATTAGTGACAGACTTTTAAACTTACCATCGGAGTACATTTTCTGAATAAAAGAAAGAGTGGACTTGTAAGTATATTTATGACGGATAATAAACAAAGAGAGATCTGCAAATTTTTCAAGTAGCAACGCATCTGTCACCAAACCTGTAGGTGCTGTATCTATAATTAAAACATCAAATTTTTGCTTTATCTCTTCAAACAACAATGCTGTTTTTGGGCTTAAAATTAACTCAGCAGGGTTAGGTGGTGTAGGCCCCGAACTTAATATAAACAGGTTTTCAAAACCTTCAATTGGCCTTACTACATCATCGATCTTATCTCCTTTTACAATGTATGTAGAGATACCTACATTATTCTCCATGCCAAGGTTGCGGGTAATTTTAGGCTTACGTAAATCGTACTCCATTAACAGTACTTTTTTACCAGTTAAGGCAATACTAGCAGCAAGATTGGTACTCATAAAGCTTTTTCCCTCTCCGCTAATGTATGAAGTAAGCAGAATGGTTTGTATTTCTTTTTCTGCACCCATAAACTGAATGTTGGTACGTATAAGTCTAAACTGCTCAGCAATGGCACTGCGGCTTTTTGGTGTAATTACAATAGGCTTATCAGATTGATTGTAAATAACTTCTCCAATAATTGGAATGTTAGTAAGGGTTTCAATTTCTTTACGGTCGCCAATGGTATTATTAAAAAATTCTAACAATAATAATATTACCACCGGTATGCCAAGACCTATAAAAAATGCGAACATAATAATTTGGCTTGCTACCGGTTTTACCATGCCCATACCCCTTGGAGATTCAATTATACGCACATCGGGTCTGTTAGAAGCAAGAGTAAGTTGTGTCTCCTCCTTTTTACGCATTAAAAAGTCTAGAATTGAAGATTTTACCGTAACTTCTCTACTCATATCCAGTAGGATACTTTCTTTACCAGGCAAAATATTAATATCGGATAGTACCCTTTGATTCTCTTTTTTGGCTATATCCAAAGTACGGTTCATATTACTGCGTACCTGTGTAATTGTTTTGTTAATGTTTTTTCGTAAATCCGCTATTTGTTCGTCATAATTTTGAATTGCAGGATCTCCAGCCATTCCGGTTTGCCTCGATTTTTGGCGTTTCTCAACTATCGAATTATGCGCAAATATCATGTTAGAAACAACTGGCTCTGATACTCCAAGAATTACTGGAATAATATCTTCGGTAGAATTCGAGCTCTTTATGTACTTCTCAATATCGTCGAGGGCAGACATTTTAACAATAACTTCTGTTAATTCTTTTTCTGAAACCTTTGCTTCGCCTATTGCAATAGAAAAATTGTCACCTGTGGCAGAAGGTGTAATCCTATTTTTAGACTGATAATCAGCAACTCGCTGTTCCGTTTCGATAAGATCTTTGGTTACGTTTGCTATCCTTTCGTCTAGAAATTTTATCGTATTTTTTCCTACTACATTTTTGTCATCCAAACCTGCACCTAAGTACATTTCAACCAATTTATTTAAAACGTCAATGCCCCGTTCTGGTATTGGATCATTCATTGAAATTTCTAATACGCCTCCAAACTCTTTTGTTAATGCTAATTTTAATCCGCCTTTATACCGGCCAACAGCAGAGCTTACAGGTCTAAAATAAATTTTTTGTTTATTAGTTGGGTTAAATTGAAAATTAGGATTAGGCTCGAGTACCATTTTATTTTTTTTCAGAAAAATAGTATCGTTGTATGGGTAAAATTTAAAGGTTCCATTATCATTTTCTACATCTATACCTGTGGGTTTAGATATAAAACTAACTACAGCTCCCTCTTCCTCTTTGTCTCTTTTGCAATATTTTACAGTAAAGGGTGCTGTACTACCATAAACAAAAGATTTTTTGATTCTTCCTTCTTCCTGAATTTCCAAATCGAGATGTAAAGCATCCACCACTTGTTTATTTAACTCGTAAGAGGAAAGAATATCTATCTCATTTTCAATATTTTTATTGGAACTACTACTAATACCGAGTTGTTCTACTATTGCCCTGTCGCCACCAGAAAGGCGCTCATCTTTTATAAGTATTTGTGTTTTAATACTATAAATTGGTAAAGCGTACCTTAAATATATTTTTGATAATACAATTGCTAGAATTACTGAAATGATAATCCAGGGTAAGATATTAAGCGCCTTGCTAAATATTCTACTCATATCAATACCACTTGCTCCTTCCGACAAATTAGAATCGGGCTTATTATTATTATTATTATTTTGCATTAGTACTATGTAGTAGTAAAATTAATTTTAATTAATAAGAAGTATGGTAATTAGTAGAGTAACTATACCCAACCCTAAAGAAAAATAAGTTAATGCATTGTTTATTTTCATTTGTTTCTGCTGATTACCATTAGAAGGAACATAGACTACATCGTTGGGTTTGAGGTAAAAATATGGTGATTGAAAAAAGTCTTTAGAAGTAAGGTCAATTGTTCCAATAGTAGTTGCAGTATCAGTAGTTCTAATTACTTTAACGTTGTCCTTTAAACCATAAAGGGTTATATCTCCACTAAGACCCAAAGCTTCTAATATAGTTATCTTTTCACTTTGGGATGTAATGGAACCTTTAGCAGCAACTTCGCCAATAACCGAAACTTTAAAGGCAGCAAATTTTACTATTACGGTAGGCTCAACAAGTATTTTAGAAGCTCTTTGGGTAAGGTCGGCTTTTAATTGTGCAAGCGTAAATCCAGACACTTTAATTTTTCCTAATTGAGGTAATTCTATAAACCCTTCTGGAGAAACGAGATAACCAGGATTGAGAGACATAGAACTTGATGATGGTATTTTTCCGGCAACTTCCAATCCTCCAAAATTATTAAGCATCGTTGTCATATCATACCCTTTGCCATAATAGTCTATTTTGAGAAGATCGTATGGCTGAATAACAGGTATTGGGATGGCTACTTTTGGAATAGTAACAACCTTAGAAGAGTCTATAATCTCTTTAGCGTAATAAATGTTCTTAATAGGCTTACAAGAAAAAATGGTTATTATCAGCGCAAGTATAGTTAGGTAACGAAATCCGTATTGCCTCGTCATATTTCTACATTAATGGTTAGTAATTTCAAACGGGTGCAAATATATCTATAATAGGCAAATAACAAAATCGGCTATTCCAATTGAAAAGCCTATAAGCAGGTTCTCTTTGGAATAGCCGAAAATAAATTAATTATAAGTAGTTATTTCTGTACGGTGTGTTCCTGCTTTACCAAGTCGTTTATTACTGATAAAGTTTCATCCAAATAAATATCTTTTTTTAGGTTCTTAAGCCAGTTGCGATAGCGGTCGGCTTTGTCCTTATCCATCTTATTAATTTTATCCTCATCTTGCTTTAAAAAGCTCATGTCAAGACCATTGTCCTGTAGGTTTACAAGGGTTTCTATTTGCTTAACAGTGGCACGGATAAGCTTTTGCTCCGTTTGGTATTTTTGAAGATTGAGGCTGTATTCCTTATCATTTTGCTTACTTAACCATTCTGCATTGTTATGTATCAGGCCAAAGGATACATTGTCTTTTACCCTTTGTTCTGCTGATTTTTCTACAAGAGCCAGATCCGTTCCATTGCTAGTAGCTTTGTACCCTGCTTTCGAAATTTCATCCCATGGTAAAGCATCAGGATTGTCTTTTTCGCCAAACTTTGAAAATTCGTAAATGTTTGGCAGAATTACGTCGGGTGTTACACCTTTTATTTGGGTGGAGCCACCATTTACTCTATAAAATTTCTGAATGGTAAGGTGCATAGAACCCAATTCGGTAGATGGCACAAAAAAACCAATGTTTTTATCAATGCCAACAGAGCGCTGTACAGTTCCTTTACCATAAGATGGGGTTCCAATAACAATGCCACGCTTGTAATCTTGAATGGCGGCAGCGAATATTTCGGATGCTGAGGCACTGCCTTCATTAATCATCACAGTTAGAGGGCCATCATACAAAGCACCCTTTTCGTTATCTCTGAGAACGCTAGGCTGCCCATCTTTATCTTTTACCTGCACTATTGGGCCTTCATCCACAAATAGACCTACCATTTTTACAACATCGGGTAGCGAGCCACCAGGGTTACCACGAAGATCCATTACAATACCATCTACCTTGGCATCTTTTAATTTTTGCACTTCTATGGCAACATCTCTAGCACAACTTGGGCCACCGTTTCTTTCAAAATCTACATAAAATTCGGGCAAAAAAATATAACCAATCTTACTACCACCCTTATTAACAACTGCACTTCGAGCATAGGTTTCTTCTTGTACTATTTCGTCTCGTAATATAGAAATCGTTTTTACAATTCCATCCACTTTTTTCATAGTAAGTCTTACTTCGGTTCCTTTTTTACCACGTATCAGTTTTACAGCATCGGTGGTTTCGTAACCAGCAATATCTACTGGTTCTGCAGCGCCTTGGGCTACTTTTAGTATAATATCATTGGGTTGTATCTGCCCACTTTTCCAAGCCGGACTGCCTGTTACTACGCTTACTATGCTAATAATTCCATCTTTTTCGCCTAATAAAGCACCAATACCATAAAATCTACCGCTTAATCCTTCATCAAAAGCCCTTTTTTCTACAGGGGGAAAAAATGATGTGTGTGGATCCATAGTGGATGCGATGGTGTTTATGTAGAGATTAAATTTCTCATCTTCTGTAAACTTTGTTTTGAGGCGGTCAAAAGTTTTATCCATGGCTTTTACCACTTTATCCCTGCTTTCTCTTTCTAAAGTAGTATCAGCTTTAAAAACAAAATCTTTTTTGTCTTTATTTTTTTCACGTTGTTCCAATGCATCTGCATACCGTTCTAAAGTGATGTATTTTAATCGTTTGCGCAGGTTTTCGTTTCGTTCTACTTCCGTGGCAGAAAATGGAAGTTTGTCACCATCAAGATTGGCCATTTCGTCTTTTGAGAAATCGAAAGGGCGGTTTAGGAGGTCTTTGTAAATAACAACAGCTTCCAGTACTCTTTTGTTATAAATGGTACTGAGCGCAGCAACAAACTGAAGTCTGCTGCCATGTAGTTCATCGTCTATTTTGGTCTCAAACTTCTTTAATTCATTGATATCGCTTTGGAGTAAAATTTCTTTGTTTGGATCTATATCATTCAGGTATTTTTTAAAAACAGCTTTCGAAAAATTATCATCAATTTTCTTTGGGCTAAAATGACCCTGCTCCAAAAGGGCTGCTACTGTGGTAATAATTTTTTCGTATTTAGTGGCCGGTTCACTTTTAAAGCCAAAAGATTTTACAGCTATAAAAGATAAAATAAAAACAGCGGGTACCCACCACACTATTGCTTTTTTGCTTGTCATATAGTTTACTATTTTTTTCATGAGATGTTTCAAAAGTATTGAAAATAACATACGGCTTAATACACTAGCTACCAATTAACAAAGGATTAGTGCTGATACCATGTACACTTTGAGAGAACAATGTACCGAAGGAATGGTTTTGATTTGCTAAAAAAAGAATAACTGTAAATGATACACACGATTTCTACACTCATAAAAGAGTGGCAGTATAAGAAAACGGGGCTTTTAGTTACCTTATTATGGGTGTTAAAATATCAAGTAAATCTATTGAAGACACTAACAGTTAGGGATTACCCTAGGAGTTAGAAGCGCACAAGGCTATATTTCAATTACAACCGGTTTTATTGTAAATACTAACAGCCGCAATTGCTGAATAAGGCCTTACTGGTAAAACAAATGGCGGTGTCTGGCAGCTAGAAAGCAATTGCTTTTTTGTGAATCTACGAAACCTTTTACTCCATTTTTTTTCTTTTAACTTATGGAGGTGAGTGGTTTTGTATAGTGGTTAAATCTACAACTTACTGATAATCTGTATCAAATGACTTGTATTTGGTAATTAAACTACAATATGCAAAATCATCTTTGAGCATCTTTTTCATAAGGCTAATACAATTTTAAGCATATAACGCATTTAGGTTAGCACATAAAGCCAGCGAAGCTTTTTTAAGTATTTTAGTTTGCTTCTCGTAAAGCGTGTACGCTGGCTTTTTTTAGCTGCCTGCCTACTTTTCTATAAAGTAATCAAGTGTTTTTTCCAGTTTGGAAGCAAAATATTGGCAAAAATCAACAAGTATATTCCCACGATTGTTCGGCTTAGAATAAGCGGTGGAAGGTTGTAATAATCAAGCCGCTCTGCTCTGGCAATAAATTTATAAAAAATATTTTTTTGTTCGCCGGATAAAAGGCTGTCCCATTTTGATTTGCTCCCAACAAACAATTCTATCAAATTTTTGGTTGGTTCTTTGGTATTGTTGATTTCTTCTACAAAAACCATATCTGCGGTTTTAGTTGTAGCTACAGCATTTTTAATGGCAGGATTCAACTCATAAATGCAACTTTTTCATTCATGAATAATTTATTAAATACTTGATTGGGTGTTTCAAAGTTATGTCGTTTTCTTGGCCTGTTGTTGAGCTTGTTTTGCACCTCTAATACAAATGCATCAGTTATTGTGCTAAAGTCTGTTTTCTTGGGTATATACTGTCTAATAAGCCCATTTAAATTTTCGTTAGAACCTCGTTCCCAGCTGTGATATGGATGAGCAAAATAAAAATCAATTTCTAATGCTTTGCTGATAGTTTGGTGTGCCGCAAATTCCTTACCGTTATCCGATGTAATGGTTTTCAAAATGGGTTTCCAATCGGCCAGTAATGTAATGGTGGCTATCGCCAATTGGTCAGCATCTTTACTGTTTAATTTCTTCATTTTAACCATTCCTGTAACCCTGTCATTTATGGTTACAATGGCTCCCTGATGGTTTTTTCCAATAATAGTATCTATCTCTAAATCACCAAGCCGCTCCCTTTTTTCTACAACCGGTGGCCGCTGGTCTATGTCTGTCCGGTCTTTTATAATACCACGCCTATCCTTGCTGCTGCCACGTTTGCGGTACCTTTTACCCTCTGTACGCAGGTGTAAGTATAGCTTA
>JAYUOV010000196.1:0-3990 GCA_043760535.1 Chitinophagaceae bacterium | reverse complement strand
CTTGCTTATCATGGCCTCAGGGCAAAAGATAAATCCTTCAATGCCACCATGAAAACAGATTTTGATGAATCGATTGGTAACATCAATATCATTCCACAAGACATTGGAAGAGTGATTCTTAATTTAATCACCAATGCATTTTATGTAGTGGATGAAAGGCTTCGACAAGCTCAGCCTAACAGTCATTATGCACCCACCGTATCTGTGAGCACCAAAAAAATTGGTGACAAAGTAGAAATTAAAGTTGCCGATAATGGCAACGGTATTACACAAAAGGTGCTGGATAAAATTTTTCAACCTTTCTTTACCACCAAGCCTACCGGAAAAGGAACGGGACTGGGATTAAGCATGAGTTACGACATTGTTACCAAGGGACATGGTGGCACATTAAAAGCGGAAACGACACAGGGCGAAGGCGCAACATTTATTATTACATTACCCATATAAACCCATGCAAATGAAAATACTCGTGGTGGACGATGAACAGGATGTTCAGGCATTATTCGAACAACGGTTTAGAAAAGAAATCAAATCTGGCGAAATGCAGTTCGTATTTGCCTTTTCCGGCGAGGAGGCGCTGGCTTACCTTAACCAACATGAACATGAGGCCGTACTGATACTGTCCGACATCAATATGCCCGGCATGAGTGGGCTGGATCTGCTGGAGCAAATAAAAAAGAAGTACCATAAACCACCACCAATGGTAATGATGATTACTGCCTACGGCGATGCCGAAAATTTCAATATGGCCAAGCAACTGGGTGCCGATGATTTTTTGACCAAACCCGTGGACTTTACCTCCCTGAAAGAAAAACTTAAAACCATACTGTAATGGCAAAAATTTTAGTGGCCGATGATGAAGCAGATCTAGAGATGCTGATCAAACAAAAGTTCAGACAGAAGATTCGTGAACAGCAATACGAATTTGTTTTTGCTATTAACGGCAATGATGCATTGGATAAAATAAAGCAGCATCCGGATATTGACATCGTATTGAGCGACATTAATATGCCCGAAATGGATGGCCTTACCCTGTTAACAAGGCTGGGTGAATCAAGCCCTTTAATAAAATCGGTGATTGTATCGGCCTACGGCGATATGGACAATATCCGCACAGCAATGAACCGTGGTGCTTTCGATTTCATCACCAAGCCAATCAATTTCGAAGATCTATCGCTTACGATAGAGAAAACGATCTTACATGTGCTGCAACTAAAGGCAACATTAAAAGCCATTAAAGAAAACAATATCTTAAAAATGTATGTGGATGAAACCGTGCTGAATTTTATGGGCGGCCGGGAGTTTGAATCTTCGCTAATGGCCAATGAGACTGTGGAAGCCTCCGTAGCTTTTATAGACATTTGCGGTTTTACCGCCATCAGCGAAAACGAAACGCCAGATACAGTAGTGAAATTACTGAACAGTTATTTTGATGTAATGGTGAAAGAGATTCTTGATCAGGGTGGCTACATCGACAAGTTTATTGGCGATGCAGTAATGGCAGTATTTCGTGGTGAATACCACCTGGACAGGGCTATTGATGCATGTATTGCGGTACGGTCGCAGGTAGCAATATTGCCAGCATCTGCCTCCGCCATTTCCTTCTCACCAAAAGTATCCATTGGCATCAATAGTGGCGAAATGATTTCGGGCAATATTGGTTCTGCCAATTTAAAAAGACTAGACTACACCGTAATTGGCGACACAGTAAATATTGCACAACGGCTGCAGGCAATTGCCAAACATAGCCAAATCATCATTAACGAAACGTCTTATCAAAAAGTAAAAGAGTCTTTTAACTGCAAAAAGGTGGGCGAAGTAAATCTAAAAAACAAAGCCAATACCATGAACGTGTACGAGGTAATGGATTAGGCGGCCTCAATATCGGCCACCAACCGAACCATGAAGTGGGTAAGAAATTTTATGAACCGAGCTGCATTACTACTATTGGGCGACATTGGCGAACGTTGTATATCCCGAGTATATCGGGACTCCGTTCGGGTGTTATGCTACTATGAAACCGCTTGAAAACCGAACTTTTTTCGCCGTCATTTTTTTGCAAAAGTTTGCATCCTAGTGCAGCAATGAGGCGTATGCTTTGTGGGCTGGCCTCTTTTGCCTTGGTATTAATTGACTGCAAATTTTATGGCGGCTGATATTCTCAACCAAGTAACAGGGAAACACAGGCCGGGAGGCTGTTTTCTTAGCAAAGCGACATCCATTGCGGTATTTGTAGGGGGAACTAGAGATAATTTCATTTCAAAGAAAATTTCCAATATGGGTTCGCTTCAGATTTACTCCATAAGCAGTTCTCGCCATTCGTTTGGCATGTGTAAGAAATTTTATTAAAAGGCAGGTTTGGAGCTGAAGCAATATCGCAGAATTGTAATGCAGTACTGGCATCTCTAATTTCGCAAGTTTCGTCGAAGCAATGCTTCTTCCTCACTTGTGTTACAAGTACTTCTACGCTTCGTTTCGTAAGGCCTGCCCCGGATTTTTGCGGGGGGGTTCCACTGCCATTCAGGCTTATGCTGAAGGGCAGTGCTAGCATCGGCTTACCGGGAATAGTAAGTGCTCCCCACCTTTGCAGGTTTTTTACAAAGAAACAACCTCTTCGCATACAATTCGGTGTATGGGTGATGCAAATTCTAACATAAAAAGCTGATTGGGAGTATAGGCAAGGGAGGTTAATTCGGTTGAAACTAAAAAAAATTCCTAAAAATTAGAAAAAGTTATACATTCGCCGCCGGTTAAAAAAAACCCTATATAAATTTTTATTATTTTAATAAAAATAAAAAATTAATTTATATAAAAAAATTAAAGAATAAGTCCTTTCTAGTTGCACCGATATCTTTAGTCTTAGTCTACGTTCACACTTGTAACTTACTAAACTCAAACCAAATTATAAAACTCATCCAATTAGTGGTAGGTGAAGAAACCGGCCAAGACAGAAACCATAGATAAAATAATATTTTTAAAAGGTTTTTTTTAATTCATATATCAATAACTATTTTTTTAAACCAACTTATGATTTCAACAAATTTGATTAAAGGCGTTTCAGTATTATTTTTTGCATCAACATTATTATTATCGTGTAAGAAGACTATTATCGAACAAACACTGCCATCTGAAAATGCAGAGACCACACAAGTGATGACTATTCTTGGTAAAAAATTGCCTAATGTGCATGCTCCAGAGAACATAAAATTGGCCTGGGAGTATTTAAAAAAATCTGACCCGGAGTTAACCAATGGCGTAAATATAGATTTCAATCCTACACATCAATACGTAAAATTCGCTCCCAAAGATTATAAAGAGCTAAAAGTTTTACAAAAAATGTATGGAATTGATTTATATGATAGTCCGGCGTTTTACGAATTTAAACTAGAAGGGGAGTATTACCATGATCCTTCAGTAAAAAATGGCACACCAACCTATCAATATGCTACACTTGAAGTTGGACGAAAACTTCCTGCTAACATTAAATATGAACTATTAGAACATCTGCTATTATTTGATACTTCTGAAGAAAGCCTTAGATTAAAAAAGTTAAGTGAGGGTTTAATTTTTTCACTAGAATACGAATCTTGCAGGATAAAGGGTATGAATGATTTAGCATATGTAAAAGGTGATCCTATGAAAAGAAGGGGTTTTATATCGAAAGATGCCGTAAGTTGTGCAAGGTGCAAATCAAAGGGCAAAGTCAATGTTTTTTAATCCCGAATTCAAAGCTGTGTTCAACCCGCAAGTGTAACACTTGATTTTGATAAATGTACCTCATTAGCTGATTTGTAACCAAATTTTCTAATGGGTCTGTTGTTAATTAATTTTTCTACGTTTTTGACTTCTTTATTTGTCACTACACTAAAGTCTGTTTTCTTTGGAAACCCTTTCTTATTACGCCATTTCTATTTTCAATACTGCCTTTATCTTGTGAGGTATATGGTCTTGTAAAGAAGGTATCAATGTTGAGAATTTTGCCAATTTTTT
>JAYUOV010000195.1:0-34916 GCA_043760535.1 Chitinophagaceae bacterium | reverse complement strand
CCACTTGGTGTTTTCAATTTAATAAAAAAACCTGCTTTAAAATGTGCAGTTTACAGGCCAGCTACTGTTTTGTACAATGAAAGTGTAGAATCCGAATGTGCTTATAGTGGCAATTGTTACATGCTACCTACTTTAAGTCTTGATCTTTACCAATTTAAAATTACCGAGCCGCTACAATATGTATTGAATCCGGCAGCCAGCCTTAGAGTAGTGTCTATGAGTACAGCCATTGTTTTTGATATAAACAAATGGAACATTCCAAGAGCAATGGGTTTAAGTGTGCCCACTCATCCTGCACCATGCGATTATGCGAATAACAATGGAGAAAGTACCGCATGGTGGGAAACAAGGGAGGAAGTTTTAAATAACTATGGTTTTAATGTAATACAAGGAGTAATTTCTCAAAAGTATGATGGGGCAACCGTAAGCACCCAATTTACACCAGCAAATTGTATCGAAAAAACAAGTTTTTTTCTTGGCTCAAATGGAGATTTACCTAAATTTTCGCTTAGGGTAGATGTAGAACTAGAGCCAATAAATCCACCAGTTAATACGACAGTTGCAAAAATAGTACAAACCTATACTTACCAATATGCCACATCAGATATTTTGGGAATAGATCCATACGAAATCCGGAGATACTATGACGATAATCAGTTGATATCATACGACTACACATACCTATATAATAATCAACCTGTTGTAAATTGCTACTCAAGTAGTCCATTAACCGAGGAAGCTATTAGCAATACGCAATATGGCTTTGCATGGCCTTTGAATCAAACTTTTAGTGGTGTACCTAGCCATCTTTATTTACCTTTTGTTCCATTTACGCCTGTTGATAAAGATTATACAAGTCTTGGCAATGTTGTAATAAAAGCGGGTACTACGTTTGGAACTAACCCTATTACCATTACATATTCAGGTGAAATAATCAATGAGTCTAATGTAGTTATTCCAGGTAACGTAACATTTGTTAAAGCCTTTCCAGACCCTTGTGGTGCCATTATTCCTGCTCCATCAGACCCTACAGTATTTTGTAACTCTCAAAAATATGCCGATTTGGTCTCCCCATTAATTAACACACCTTTAGATAGTATGCCGGGTGGTATTAGTGGTATAAGTTCTAAAGAATACAACGTAGTTGTTTTTCCAAATCCTGCAAATCAATTTACATCTGTGAATTGGATACAACCTGTTACTGGTGACATTAAAATATCACTGTATGATATAACAGGCAAACTAATAAGCTCACCTGTTATTAAAACAAATGTATTGGCAGGAAAGTATAATCTACCGTTTAGGACAGATGCATTAAATAGCGGTGTTTATATTTTAAAGGCAGAGATAAATAAAAAGCTCTTTACCAAAAGGGTTATTGTTCAGCACTAAAATTATTATAATGAAAAGCCTAATAATAAATCTTGCATGGGTTATGTTGTTGTCTATTTTGATGGGTGGAAGTTGTTGTAAAAAAACACCACCTGTTGTAACGAGTCCTACCAAAACACCAACGTTTACAATCGTTTCGTCATACATCGTAGCTATTAGAGATTGGAGTCCTGTAAATGTTTCTAACCAAACTGATTACTACAGAGATTCAACATTAATTGATAGTGTTTTTTACATGTTCAGGCCAAGTGCAACCATGTCTTTTAGTAACCAATCATATAATTTCAAACTTGTTTATGAAAACATAATTCGCATAAACAAAGTAGAGTGGTTAATAGGTAATGACACAAGGCAACGAACAGGGATTGGAATTGGTGTTAACTTTGAGAATCCGACAGGCCGGATTCCAATAACCTGCTTTGTAAATTATGCTTATAAAGTAAATGATTTTGAATTTGATACAAAGACTGACACAATAGTTAAGTATATAAGTATTAATGGAATTGACAGCATAAAATTTAGTTACCGTGGTGTTGACCTGAGATATCCAGCTGATACAATTGTAGTGAAACTAAATTGGGATGGAGACACTTTAGTTCCCTTCGGCAACCGTGCTCCCTACTTTAACATAAGAGGGCTACCTAAAGGTTATCCTTATGCATTGTGGTTGGGGTTGGGGAATAGTTCTTTTGGCTTTACTTCCCTTCCTGTACATGACGAAGCTTGGCCTGCAATGATTGATAATAAATACATTGTTCAAGTAAATGGTTATGGTTTTTACAAAAACAATTTCGATTCAGTATTTATAAGGTATTATTATTTTGAGAAACCAGAGAGAGAATATACTCCTGCTGCCCGTAGCAGAATGGGAGAATTTATAGGTAAACGAGTTTTATAGTTTAGCTGTAGAAATTTTGGTTAGATTAGAATTAGAAGATTCAGTTCAATTTTAATATTGGGCTGAATCTTCTTAATTATATAGAAAAGTAAAACCTGACAATGAAAGCCCATAAAAGAATGAAGCCCAATTTTAGGACATCATTAAAGGAGTAATTTTTGAGCTTCTTGTTTTTCAAAAAGGCAGAAACCTTACAACTCCCCACTATTCTCCGGCAATTTATCGTACAGGTTTTTTACCGAGTACCAGCCGAAAATGCAAAAGCCAATGGCAATGGGAATGAAGATAATAATGACCACAGGCCAGAAAACTTTCAACTCTTCCAACTGATCGGGTTTGGCTGTACCAAATTCATGGATGGCACGGTAAATAAGCCCCACCATCATTACAGGCCCAATGGCAAGCCAAAGAAAACCAAGGTATTTTTTAATGCTGTTCATTTTAATGGATAATTTTTTAATGGATAATGGATAATGAATTGGCCCTAATCCCCAATTACCAGAAACTAATCACTAACATCCTCATCTTTTTTGTTCTTTAAATAAATCATACCAATTACAAAACAGAGGGCGGCAATAATTATGGGATACCAAAGACCGGCTAGCGGGTCGCCGGGTGCTGCACCGGCCGATGGCCTGGTGCTATCCACCAATCTTGTGGCGATAAATGGCACCAATCCGCCAAACACACCGTTACCAATATGGTATGGCAAACTCATAGAGGTGTAGCGGATTTTGGTTGGGAATAACTCCACCAAAAACGCAGCTACCGGACCATACACCATCGTTACAAAAAGCACCAGAAAAAAAATGTATCCAATAACGGGGTATTTGGCATCGCTATTGAGCGTTACCGTTTTCTTAATTTCAGGTTTTGGGTTTTCGGTTACCGAAGTATTGGAGTAAAGGGTTTGCTTTTTTATGATGCTCAGTGTGGTTCCGTCGCTATAGGTTCTAAGGGTATCGTAGGTAATGATGGAATCATTCGCCGACTTTGGCAATAAAGAGTGCTGCTCTGTGATCTTCAATTTTTCCACCAGCTCCTCCTTGGCTGTTACACTACATATTTTATAGATTTCAGTAAAGATGGGGCGGTAGCAAAGTATGGCCAGCAGCATGCCTGCCATCATAATATACTTGCGGCCAATTTTATCGCTCAGCCAGCCAAATAATACAAAGCCCGGAGTGGCCAGCAGCAGGGCTATACCAATCCAGGTATTGCTTTGCACACTATCTACATTGCAGGTTTTTTGTATAAAACTCTGGGCGTAAAACTGCCCGGTGTACCATACCACACCTTGCCCCATGGTAACTCCAAACAATGCCAGTAATACCATCTTAAAATTGGCCTTGTTGCCAAAGCTTTCTTTCAGCGGATTGGTAGAAGTTTTGCCTTCTTTTTTCAGCTTGCTGAACAAAGGTGATTCATGCATCTTCATCCTAATAACGATGGAAACCACCACTAAAAATATAGATAGCAGGAAGGGTAAACGCCAGCCCCAATCGGCATAAGCTTCTTTGCTAAGGCTGCTCTGTACCGTAATAATTACAATGAGCGATACCAGCAAACCCAGTGTGGCAGTGGTTTGTATCCAACTGGTAAAATAGCCCCGGCGATTGGCCGGAGCATGTTCGGCTACGTAAGTAGCAGCACCGCCATACTCGCCGCCCAATGCCAGGCCCTGTAGCAAGCGAAGCAGTAATACCAGTATGGGCGCCAATGCCCCAATGGTTTCGTAGCTGGGTATGCAGCCTATTAAAAAAGTGGAGCCACCCATTAAAACCAGCGTTAGCAAAAAAGTGTATTTACGGCCTATTAAATCGCCCAGCCGCCCAAAAAATAATGCCCCAAATGGCCTTACTATAAACCCTGCTGCAAAGGTGGCCAGTGTGCTGAGAAAAGCCGCTGTAGGATTACCGGCCGGAAAAAACTTTTCGGATATTATTACGGCTAGGCTTCCGAAAATATAGAAGTCGTACCACTCAATTAGTGTACCCAGCGAAGAAGATAATATTACACTGCGAATGCCTTTTACATTTGCATCATTACTCATAGGGGCAAGGTTTATTTTTATTAAAAAAAATTAGCAATTGGCTCATCGTTGAGAGCCTTCAAAAAATACTGTTATCCGCAATGTACCATTATGTACTGTACTGGCCGCCAATCATTTTATTTTACTTTATACAATTCGTTCCACCGGGAAGTAAGCCTGCCGCTCCGTAGTTCCTGCCGCATTTTCCAGTTGCGGGTAAGGCCGCTGGCGGCAAATTTCAGCACATCGTCCCGCTGACTAAAGTTGATATTGTCCATGGTGCTCATGAGCACTCGCTGCTTGTTTTGGGCGGGTGGTACAAACAGGTTGCCCTGTATCGCCTCGTCGGGCACAATATCGCTTAGGGTGATGCCTGCTTTTAAATAACGGCTGCCCTTATTATACAATTGCTCTACCAGCTTAACGGCATAGCTAATCAGTTCGTTGGTACCAGAGGTGGCCTGTGGCAAAATGTGGTACAGGTGCTTGGATCTGGGATGGTATCCATATTGATTGTTCTCGTAATCGTTGGTTACCACAAATACATCAATCGTTTTAGCGGCACTTTGCTGCCGCCTCAGCTTTTCTGCCGCCCTAGAAGTATAGGTGGCTACAGCTTCTTTTAGTGGTTGTAATTCAAAAACCGGTTTGCCAAACATGCGGGTGGTAGCAATCATTTTTTTCTTTTCCAGCGGGTTTTTCATTTCTATACAAGGTTCGCCGCGCAGTTCCCTTATCAGCCGCAGGCCTACCACACCGCCCAAATACTTGTGTGCGGTTTCCAGATTCATGCGGCTTAGTTGCAGGGCGTTATCTATATTCCACATGCGGTGTAGCTTCTCGGCACTTTGGCGCCCTACGCCCCACACATCTTCCACACTGGTATTTCGCAGTGCTTCCTCTATTTTTTCGGGTGTATCCAGCACCACTACACAGTTGGTGGCTTCTTTATTTTTTTTAGATAATCGGTTGGCCACTTTAGAGAGTACTTTGGTAGGTGCCACGCCCACACTCACTTTAATACCCGTCCATTGCTCTATGGTAAGCCGAATGTGCATGGCCAGTTCCTGTAAATTTTCGGGTGGTATATGTGCCAGATCCAGAAAGGCTTCGTCCACAGAATATACTTCTACTTTATCTGCACCTACCAGCATTCGCATGGTTTCCATCACCTTCCAGCTAAGGTCGCCGTAGAGGTTATAATTACTAGAAAATACGGCTACATTGTGTTGTTCTATCAATGGCTTGGCCTCGTAATACGGCACGCCCATACTTATGCCAATAGCCTTGGCTTCGTCTGTTCGGCTAACAATACAGCCGTCGTTATTGCTCAATACCACAACGGGCTTTGTCCACAGGTCGGGCCTAAAGAGGCGTTCGCAGGAACAATAAAAACTGTTGCAGTCTACAATGGCTTTCAAAATGGGGTTAGTGGTTTATAGGTGATGTTCAATTATTAACCGTGATAAAATAATGCCAAGCCTGTTAATTGGCCTCCTATTATTAATAAACTCTTTGCTTCGAAAATAAAGTAAAAAATCTAAGCATTGCTCCATAATTAAAATCATTGTATAATAAAAAAAACCTGCTCTTACGAACAGGGTTTTTGTATAAATGTTTGTAGGTCTTATTTCTTTTTTTTCGTCTTTAATTAGCTACTTTCTATAAGGGCGGGCAAATGTAAAAGATTGCTTTGTTCGGCAGCGGACGCTCAATGTCATTAGGTTAATCAGATTAAAAAAGGTTAGGGAGTTCAAATATCATCGACACACACATATCTCCCCTTTAGGGGACAGGGGGCAATCCAAACACGATTTATTAACTTAATAACATTGAGCGGACGCTGCCATAATTATAGGCCCAAGCGAAGAACCCACAAAAAATAACTGGGCAAATAGCTTAAACCAAAAGCCTTTAATAATTTGGGATGGCTTTGCTCAACTATAAGCAGGAACCAGGTGGGGTAAATAATTTAGCATTGTTTAACCCTTTTAAAAAAAAAGGGTTGTGCCAATAACTTGACACAACCCTTGTAAA
The DNA here is from genome assembly GCA_043760535.1 of Chitinophagaceae bacterium. Lineage (GTDB taxonomy): Bacteria > Bacteroidota > Bacteroidia > Chitinophagales > Chitinophagaceae > JAZKFT01. Next base: position 28,557 of record JAYUOV010000195.1, on the reverse strand, counting down.
AATGGGATTAATAATACACCTTATTCTGTACAAACAAATACCAGCTTTTACCGGATCTGTCCTCTGATAACACCAGAAGGCCTATTTACTGAATGAACATTTATATAAAATGCATCCACTTTTAAAGATGCTATTTGAGCATCATCTACAGTAACAACTTTTGTAGTGCCAAATTCAGCAGCCGTGCTGTATAAACCTAAAAAAACACCCGCATTGGCACCAGCTGCAGCCTTATGAATATGAGCGGCACTTAATACGTCGGTAGCTTCTAAACCAGAAACAGTAATCCTGTAGTACAGCTTTTTATTAGAAGCTAACCGCACTAAAGCAGTGCCGGTAGCAGTTGTAACCACAGCAGGCACTTCGTTAGCACCACTCAATGCAACATCTGCAACCATTTCTAATTTCGTATTCAGTTGTCCACGCAATAATCCAGACGCTACCTGCGCAGAATGAACGTTAAAGTACAGTTCATTGGCATCGCTTTTTAAACTGTCTATTAAGGTAGTCCTCACATTTGCTATGGTACCGCTGGCAACCCCGCCACTAAAGGTTGGGTTTAAACCTAAAACAACACCACCGTTGGTTATTACATCACCAACATGGATGTGTGCGGCGTTTAGAACATCACTTGCTGATAACCCTACAACATTAATGGTGTATTTTAGAGAATTGTCTGAAAGTAATTGTACAGTTGCAGTGCCCGTTTCGTTTCTCGATGCCGGAGCAGGATTCTCATTTTTAGCTGATAAAGCAATACTCCATTCCTTCACTACTGTAGGAGATGCAGGTGTTTTGTCTTTTTTGCAGGAAAAAATAGTTAGACAAACTACAGCAGTAGTAGTAATAGTCAGAAAATTTTTCATAATAATAAATTTAAAGTGTTTTAATATAATTGCCGTGTTAACGTTATTGAAGCCGAAAGGTTTGTCGGTTCTAAATTAATTTAAAAAAATAGACAAGTATTTGCCACTGGCAAAGTACTGCCAAGCTACAAGAGTAAATCAATTTATGCAATAATGCGAATCGTTACGCCATCGTAAATGTGGCTCTGCCTTGTTGGGTGTTCCCCATCAGGTTTCTGTGTCTGATAAAGCAAAACCCACCCCGCCGTTCGGGTGTTATCACCAAAGGCTTTCCAAGCCCAAACAAAACCTGCACAGTTTTACGCTTGCCATTGAGTAAGCAATCCCCAATTATCAACACCCGTCTGGTAAAAAAAATTGCCATAAATATACTCACTCCCAAACACTTGTCATAAGTCCAACTTGACGTTATCCTTTTCATTTAATACAATTTTTTCTGGCTATCAGTATTGCTATTTGCAATTTTTTTAAAAATCAAGATAGACTTCTGGCTTTTGCTCAGGTAATTTTTTATGGTGTTGAAAGGGTAATTGCCACAATTTATATAGGTGCACAGTACAACCAGAAAAACCTGCTCTAACGAACAGGTTTTTTGTAAAAATGCTTGGGGTATTATTTCTTTTTATCGTCTTTAGAAGCTGTTTCTTCCTGCTTCAATTGGCGGGTCATTACCACACTTGCCATAGGGATGCGTGGAGAGTTCATAATTTCTATGTTAGGTATAACCACATCCTGCACACGAATATTGCCGTTTAGTTCCAGCTTGCTAATGTCCACTTCAATGTTTTCACGAAGGTCTTTAGGCAAAGCTTTTATTTTTAACGACTTGATTTTGGTGATTAAACGACCACCATTTTTTACACCTATTGAGGTGCCTACGTATTTAACAGGTAGGTTAGCTACTACTTTTTTGTCGTCCACTAACTCCAAAAAGTCAATGTGCTCTAAAGCATCGCTTACCTTATTAAACTGTAGGTCTTTCATTATGCACCTGTAGGTTTTGCCATCTACCAAAACCTCGGCCACCTGAAATTCAGATGTATAAACCAGATTTTTAAAGGCCGTAGCCGGGGCAGAAAAATTAATTTCTGCAGCACCACCGTAAATTACAGCAGGCACCAGGTTCTGAGAGCGAAGTACACGGGTAGCTTTTTTTCCGTAATCGGTTCTCAAAAGTCCTTCGATTGTAATTGATTTCATTTTAAAAAATTTAAGGCGCCAAAAGTAGGGGAATCAGCCCGGCTGGCAAGCTACAATTTGCAGCTACGCTACATGCCGTAAACTTTAGGTTGTAAAAAAATGAAAGCCGTTGTAACCTTTCACTCCTTTTGTCACCACAATGTCAGTTTTCTTTTTGCGTAAACCGTTTTCCGCATACGGTGTGCTGGCAAGGCTACAGTTACAGCACATTCGTTGTAGATTTTTAAAAGTTTAGAATAGTGTTATGCAGCTATCAAACATTGGTAAGTTTTGTAAATAGTTTTTTTTAGAAAAGTGTATCTTTTACAAAACCATGATAATTCTCGTTTTGTAGGATTACACCTTTGCACTCGCAATTGAAATAGTTATGAGAAAAATTTTCGGACTGTTGGCTGCTACAATTACTACTGTATCGGCATTGGCACAAAAAGACAGCACCAAACCTACCGAGCTGGATCAGGTGGTAGTAACTGGGCAGTACAAGCCGCAATCGGTTAAAAATTCCGTGTATCAGGTACGCAGCATTAGCAAAGAAAGAATACAGCAGCAAGGTGCCTCCAAGCTGCAGGATGTGCTTAACAACGAACTGAACATCCGCTTTAACCAGGATGTGGCCACCGGTGGTAGCGATATAACCATGATGGGGCTTAAAGGGCAAAACGTAAAAATTTTGCTGGATGGCGTACCCATGGTAGGCCGGCAGGGAACGAGTAACGAGATAAACATTAATCAAATAGACGTTAATACAATAGAGCGGATTGAAATAGTAGAAGGCCCCATGAGTGTGGTGTATGGAGCCGATGCTTTGGCGGGTGTTATTAATATTATTACTAAAAAAGCTGGTGTGGCTAAACTTACCGTAAATGCAAGGCTGCACGAAGAAACCATTGGTAAAGAATATGGCTTTCAGCAGGGCATCCACAACCAGTACGTAGGAGTAAGTTTTCGCCATAAAAAATGGGAAGTGGGCGGAGGCTTTGGCCACAATTATTTTGGCGGCTGGAGAGATACCGCCATCGGCCGGGAACTGGTTTGGCACAAAAAAGACCAGCTTACAGGCAACGGTTTTATTGGCTACAACAGTGGCAAACTCAATCTCCGCTACCGTTTAGACGGGCTGGATGAAATTATTTATAACCCCGGCAATTTTATAAATGCTTATGCACCGGCTGCCGATACATTAGCCTTTGATCAGGAGTATCTTAGCCAAAGGCTAATGCAGCAATTGCAAGGCTCTTACTTAATTAATAAAAACCTGAGTGTGCAGGCACAGGCTGCTTATACCAATTACAGCAGGCAAGTATATAGTACCGATGTAAGTATGCTCACCGGCAAACAAACTATCAATCAGGCTGCGGGTTCGCAAGGTACAGATGAGTTTAAAGGCTTTACTTTTAGGGCTACCGTTGCTTATAAATTATCGCAGGCAGTATCGCTGCAGCCGGGTGTGGATATTAATTTAGAAAGTGGAAAAGGCCAACGCCTAAAAGCTGGCAGTAACGAAGTAAACGACTATGCTTTTTTTCTTACTTCAGAAATAACACCCAATGCTAAAATCAGCATTAGGCCGGGTTTGCGGTTTATTAAAAACTCCGTTTATAATGCTCCGCCAGTGGTACCATCTATCAATACCAAAATTGTATTGGCCAATAATCTGGATTTACGTTTGAGCTATGCCCGGGGCTTTAGGTCGCCATCGCTACGGGAAATGTATTTCAACTTTTTTGACGCAAACCATCAGATTATTGGTAACCCAGATTTAAAAGCCGAAACATCGCACAGCTTTAATGGCTCTCTTACTTGGAAAAAAATGAGTGGTAGCCAAACGGTATATTCTACCATTTTGGGCGGCTTTTATAACAATGTAAAAAACTTGATTGATTATGCAGTAGATGTAAACAACCCGGCCAATTTTATACTCACTAATGTTAGTAATAGCAAAACTGCCGGAGCCACACTTACTACCAACATAAAACATGGCAACTGGAACGCAACTGTAGGCGGCGCTTATACTGGATTTTATAACGATTATTCCGAAGCCGATGCCACCCTGCCCGAACTACAGTGGTCGCCAGAAGCTAATGCTACAATTAGCTACACGTTTAAAAAAATTGGTTTGGATGCAAACCTGTTTTACAAGTTTACTGGCAAGCGGCCATTCTATGCAGTAAATAGTAGCCAGCAAGTATTACTTACCGAACAGGGCAGCTACAGTATGGCCGATTTTACCCTAAATAAAAAAATATTAAAATGTATATTTTTAAATGCTGGTGTACGCAATTTGTTTAATGTAGATCGTATAAACAGCACTCTTGCATCTGGCGGCATCCATACCGCCAGCGGTGTACGCAATATTGCTACTGGCCGCTCCTATTTTGCCGGGCTGGTTTTTAACTGGGAAAAAAAGTAAAAATTTAAATTAATATAAAGTAAAAAAATAATGTTTAATATTAAATCTATGAGAACTCTATTAATACTACTGGCAGCAACCCTATTTACTACCGCCTGCCGCAAAAGAATGATAGGCGAAATAGCCGATAATCTGGTAAATTTTGAATACGCCGCACAGGGTTTGGAAGAAGCAAAAAATAGCATAACACTAAAAGTAAAATTGGTACGGCCTACCGATAGGGATATTGCTGTAACCATAAACCTTACCGAAACCCAACTGGCTTATGGCGTTAAATATACCACTACACCTGCTGCTGTAAGTGGCAAGCTTACTATTAATATCCCATCGGGAAACAATGAAGCTTCTTTTACAGTAAGCAAAGTAGCCAGTGTTTTGTATGATGGAGATGAAAAATTGTTTTTCGATTTATACAGTTCTGCCGCACCTATATTTATTGGTGCGAGTAAGCAGCTTGCTCTTACTTTTAAAGAACTGGTAGCTACCAATGCTAACCTTGTGGTAAACGGTGGCGGCCCTACCTATGGTAATAAAGTGTTTATAGATTTAAGTGCCAATCGGCAAACACCTGTACTGCGCACTTCATGGGATTTGGGTTTTTATAGCGGTGCAGATGATTACCGTGTTATACTCAATTCATCATCTGCCATGATGGCGAAGCCAATAAATAAAACCAATTTGGCTACTGTAACAGCGGCAGATACTTTGGGTTTTTTTGCCGATGTTTTTTTTAACGGTATAGCACCTACTGTATCATCACTGCCATATATTGATTACCCAACCGGCGACCTTAATAAAACAGCCATTGCCACCATTTCTGCTACTGCTGCCGATAATAAAGTGTATATCGTAAACCGTGGCTCCGGCGTAGGAAGTCCAGCTCCAGCAAGAGGCTGGAAAAAAATTCGCATCATCCGCAATGCAGCTGGTGGATATACATTGCAACATGCCGATATAGCAGCCACTACTTTTTCCAGTATAGATATAGCTAAAGATGATGCTTATTTTTTTAAATATTTATCTTTTGAAACGGGTGCAGTTACTGTGGAACCCACAAAGAAAAAATGGGATTTGGCCTGGACTTTTTTTAGTAACACTACCAACTTTGGTAGCGGAGAAGTACCCTATTTATTTCAGGATGTGTTACTAATTAACCGCAATGTGCAAATAGCCAAAGTAATGACCTCCGCAAAAACCTTTGCAGATTTTAATGAGGCCGATATTGCTGCACAAACTTTTCTTAACACACAAAATGCAATAGCTGCCGATTGGCGTTCGGGTGGTGGCCCAAATACTATGCCGGCGGTGCGTACAGATAGGTTTTATATAGTAAAAGATGGCGATAATAATTATTACAAAATACGCTTTACCGCACTTACCCAAAACGGCGACAGGGGCTATCCCGCCTACGAATCTGTATTGATAAAAAGAGGTTAATACATTCTTACACATCATTTATAATAAAGCCATCCGCTATTTGCCGGGTGGCTTTTTCGTATTGCGTAAATGCGTTAACCGATACCGTAAATGATGCCGCCATTATGGCTATTACTTTGTCATTCAATTGTAAAAAAACATGAAAATATTAGTAGCAATAATCGCCGTAACCGTTAGCTTTTCGGCACAGGTACATGCCCAAGCTCCTCATGACAAAACCATTGTGGAAAAGCTTTGCGGCTGCTTTGCCGTACAATTTAAGTATGCCGAAACTTTTTCCCCAAAAGAAGACTATGTGTTTCGTGACCGTGACGATATTAACGGTGGCATTGAGCTTTCAATACCTATTGAATCAACAAATACAAAAATGGTGATACAGCATTTATTGGTACTAAACGATAGCGTAATTGTAAAGCATTGGCGTGAAGAATGGATGTATGAAAACCCCATAATTTGGAACTATAAAGGCGATAAAACCTGGGTAAAACAACAAGTGAAACCAGATGTTGTAAAAGGCAAATGGACACAAACCGTGTGGGAAGTAAGCGACGAGCCACGCTACCAGGGCTATAGCCAATTTGTAAATCTGGATGGCAAAATAATTTGGCAAAACACCACCGATGCGCCACTGCCCCGCCGTAAATACACCATCAGAAGCGACTACAATATTTTAAAACGCACCAACCGCTTAAATATTACCGATAGTGGGTATGTACACGAGCAGGATAATGATAAAGTGATTCGTAAAGACGGAGTAGATAAATTACTGGTACAAGAAAAAGGCATCAATAGTTATAAAAGGGTGGATGAAAAATTATGTGCTGCCGGTCTTAATTATTAGAAAAAAAATAGTGCATTTTGGGGTAAGGTTCGGCAGGCATGGGCGGGTATTATCAACAGCTAAAATACAATTACATTACAAACAAAAGTAGCAGGAAAAGTACTACACGATTACCTATTTGCTTTAGCCAAAGACTACAACACAAAAAATATTAAAGACGCTGAAATAGATGTCCGCATCAGTTCCGAAATTAGCAAATTTGTTGAGCATCTTGACAAGGTATTAGCCCAATGATTTATTGTTTCTTTATGTTGAAAATGATGATGGTTAGAAGAATGATAAACCCAGTAACCTACTAATTTTAACTGCCTTAACACTTGTTTGTCTATGCCATTTATGTTAAGGAAAATTAATGCGGTTTTAAGTAAGCTCAAATGTTAGAACACGCTCTAATTTAGCCCCAAACCCAAATACTTCATTTAAAGATATTTACTTTCGCACTGTAAATACCGGCAGCTAACACCTGTCTGTTTTTTCTTTGGCCACAGGCCAAAGAAAAAATGCTACACTTGCTAATGCAAAAAAGAATAATAGTATGTGGTGCCACCGGCAATACCGGCCTCGAAGTTATTAAACAGGCATTGGCGCTACACCATACCGTTACTGCTATTGTAAGAAATACGGCTCCCCTAGAGGCTTTCCCCGGTTTACAAATCATCAAAGGAGACATTTACAACCTTGAATTTGTAACAAAAACCCTTGCCGAATTACAGCCCGATGTTGTAATTAGCTGCCTTGGCGTACACGGCACCAATACCTTTAAACGTACCAAACTGTACTCCGAAACCATGGCTATTTTTGTAAAAGCCATGGAAGCCGCCGGTGTTACCAAACGCATTATTTGTATATCCAGCTGGGGTAGCAAAAAGGCTAAAGAAAACAGTTGGGTTTTGCAATGGATTTTAAAGCCCGTTCTGTTTGCAGGTTTTATATACGATATGGCTTTAATGGAAACCATCCTTGAAGAAAGCAATCTTGATTATACCATTGTTCGGCCACCTGGCCTTACCAATAAACCCGCCACAGGCAAGGTTATTATTGAACCAAACCTTTACCAAAACACAATAGGCAAATGGACCATTACCCGAGCCGACTTGGCAAGAATACTTTTAAAAGAAGCTGTAGAAAACAGTTATTTAAAACAAGGCATTGCTGTTACAAATACGTAACCCAATTTTAATACCTATTATATTTGTAATGTGTCTTACTCACCGCAACAAGGTAATAGACCCATTCAGCTTCTTCATCCCATTTTTTAGATCTATTATATAGTAATACGTACCTATGGGCAATGAAGCCGATTTGTATTTCCCATCCCAGGGTTTTGCATAGCCTTTTTGAGAAAAAACTACCCTTCCATACCTGTCGAAAATGGAGATGTCGGCTTCTGGAAAAGTAGTTAAACTCTCTATTCGCCAATCATCATTAATGCCATCGCCGTTCGGCGAAAACACATTGGGTACGGTTACTTTTTTAAATACCCTTACAAATACATCATCGGTAGCTACCCCACATCCTACCTGCGATTCCACATGTAATGTATAGGTAGTATCGCTTACTGGGCTTACCATTGGCTGCAGGTTGTTTGCTGTTACGATATTATAATCGGGTGTCCAGTAAAATGTAATTCCATTGCCACCAACACTGCCGGTTAAACTGGCCGAACCGCCCTGAAAAATCTGTTGGTTGGGCCCAGCGTTGGCCACAGGTTTTTTAAGTACTGCTACCAATACAGAGTCATTGTTTGTACAGGTGCCATTGCTTACAGTAAGAATGTACAAAGTGCTGTCTGTTGGGCGGGCTATGGGGTCGGCAATGCTAGCGTTAGAAAGCCCAGTAACAGGTAACCATGCAAAAGATTGCCCGCCACTACCTTGCAGCATGGCAGATACTCCTTCGCATATACGAACATCGGCACCGGCATCTGCCACAGGCGTACTATTAATACTTATTACTGTAGAATCGGTGGCTTCGCAGCCAGCCATGGTGGTAACTTTTACAAAATACTTACCTGCATTACCTACCGTTATATTTTGTATTACTGCCATACCACTAGTACTCATGTAACCAGCTGGCCCTGTCCATACATACATGGCACCATTGCCGGCATCTAGCGTTACAGATTCTCCTACACAAGCAGGGCTGCTGTTGGTAACATTCACTACTGGCAAAGCATTAACCCTTACCGCAATATTATCCGAATGAACCCTGCAAGATGGTATAGAAATATTAACGGCCTCGGCTACAGAAAGCCGGTACAGGTAACTACCCACAGCCGTAGAAAAACGGCGGTAAGTAGTAGTATTAGCCCCAGCAATATCCATCCAGGTGGAGCCATTATTGCTACTTTCCTGCCATTGGTAAAAAGGGTTGGCATAGCCTGCAGATGCGGTGCCAGAAATAACAAGGCTTGTGGTATCGCCACTGCAAACGTCTTTTGTAGTACCGCCGTTCTGTAGTGCTGCAGTTACTTTTGCCCCGCAAGGGCGAAACGTAATATCATCAATAACAAGATCGTTTCCACAGCCGCCAGGCGCATTATTTGTCATACGTAATACTACCGATGTGATGCCGGGTGGGGTGGTAAAATTAAAGCCATACTGCGTCCAGGCTGAACCCGAAATGGCAGGAACATTGCCTGTTTGAAAAGATTGCAACAGCATTCCGGTTGTTGTTTCTATTCTAAAAGTAACATTCGGAAAACTGATAGGGCTGCAAGTAGAAGCACCGGCATTATGCACATTTAATATCCACGAAGCGAACTCGTAAGTAGTGCTTCCGCACAAGCCGTTTACGGTTTCCACATAAAAATCTCCTGGTGCGTTCGATGCGTTTACAATCATCATATATCCATTTACATCACCCGGTGTATGATCTTGATTTATTGTAAACCAAGAATTGCTAAAACATCCTACCGTGGAATTGGAAATAGCATACTGCCCATCATTGGGGCAAGGGTTGGAAACAAAATTGTAATTGGTAATACCCGATGCCAGCGGCAGTCCAGGATTGGCACCTGTGCCGAAAGTAATATTTACCACCGCATCGCCCAGGCTACCCTGGCATAGTTGCGCCGCTGCACGATGCACACCCCCATTCAGGCAAAAAAGTATAATCAGTAATTTTAGTTTTATAGTCATTCGAATTGATTTAATGTTATAGTGCATCTGATATTAAAATGGAAAGATAAGTTGGAAACGATTGGCCTTAGCCCCAAGCCAGCATTCTGAGCCATAAAATCCACACATAAGCCAATATATACAATATGAAGCTCTTAGTTAATTAGTACCGTCTTGCAACTTTAAAAATGTGGTACTAACGGTAGCTAAGGGTAAGCCTCCGTGGCTATTGCATTATGGTAACTATTACACCAAAGGGTTTAAAAAAAAAATTTGCCAGTATTGAGTAGTTCCAGTAATTACTTACCAATGCAAAAAATTTAAAAAAAAATTAGGGCACCCGGGCGGGCTATTCGTTCCAAGTCCGCAGCCGCATATTGCCCACTCCAGCTTCGCAATACATACACCCAATGCGGCTCTACGGGCTTTACACTACTATCCCTGGTGCAGCCCCGCTACCTTTAATTACATATTCTAATATTCCATCTATGTAAGTTTTGCAGTATAGGTTAGCCATTTTACAAACCCACATTTTTCGCAATACTTTTCGGAGAGATATTCTTTTTGAACAATTTTATGTTTTAGATTTTAACCCCAGAGTAATTACTAGAAGATAGCATTTAACTGGATAAAGCAAAACAGAATTATTACAGATAAAATTGAATACGAGAGTATTGCAAGGGGAGGGTATTTTGTAAATCCGTTTTTAATTTTTCGCACTTTATGGATTGTTCTTTTTGCATAAAATTGTGTCCTAATAAACCCAAGTAAAGTAATAACCAAAATCAGGCTTTTATGTAACATAAACAAACCGATAAAATTAGTATTACATAGCCAGCATGAAAATGCAATAAGTGAAAGTGCATTTACGTAAAAAATAAAAAACGAAGTAGATCTTGAGATTAAATAATGGTCTTTAAGGTTTCTTTTTTTAGAAATTAGGAATAAAGTATAAATAACGTTGTTAATTATTTTCATACCCGAAATTTAGTAATTAAGCAGCCATTTAATTTTTTCTGCCACTTTCTCCGCATTGGGCAGCATAGCTTTTTCCAATACCAAATTAATAGGCACAGCCGGCAAATCCATTGCCCCAAGCACCAGAACCGGTGCATCAAGATATTGGAAACATTCATTCGAAATTCTACCTGCCAATGCTTCGGCAAAGGAATTGTTCTGCTGCTCTTCGGTAAGTACCAGGCATTTGCCATGTCGTTTTACGGTATCAAAAATTAGCTCCTCATCCAGCGGAAAAAGAGTTCTAAGGTCTATTACTTCCACCTGGGCATTAAAGTTTTGAGCTGCTGCTTTGGCCCAAAATACACCCATGCCATAGGTAATAATGCAGCAGGTTTCTCCATGGTTTATTTTATCGGCTGCAGCTTCTAAAGCCACCCTTCCCTTACCTAATGGAATGATATAATCCCTCGATGGTTCGGCACATTTTGCGTCATCCGTTCCGGGTACTTTACTCCAGTACAATCCTTTATGCTCCAGCATTACCACAGGGTTGGGGTCCAGAAAAGCAGCTTTCATCAGTCCTTTCATATCTGCTGCATTAGATGGGTAAACTACCTTAATGCCTTTAATAGAAAGCAGCGTGGTTTCTATACTGCCGCTATGATACGGGCCACCGCCACCATACGCACCAATAGGCACCCGTATCAGCGTTTGTATCGGAAATTTTCCACAACTCAAATAACAACTTTTGGATATTTCGGTCACTAGCTGGTTAAATCCGGGGTAGATATAATCTGCAAACTGCACTTCTACAATTGGCTTTGCCCCAACAGCACACATGCCCACGGTGGAGCCAATAATATAAGCTTCTTGTATAGCCATGTTAAAAACCCGATGGTCGCCAAACTGTTCGGCCAGTGTTGCCGCTTCTCTAAACACACCGCCCAATCTTCGGCCTACATCCTGCCCGTATAAAAGGGCAGTAGGGTGGTCTTCCATTATTTCTCTAACGGCAAATAATGCCGCATCCACCATCATTACCTTTTCTGCACCAGCCGGTGAACGAACACCTCTTTCTTCAACAATAGCAGTTGGGGCAAATACATGATTGGCTACTGTGGCCGCATCTGGCTCCGGAGCGGCAGTGGCTTTTACAAAAGCCTGTTCAATGGCTGTTGCCGCTTCAGTTTCTATGCTTGTAATTTCGGTTTCGGGTACACCCAAATCCAGTAACCGCTGCCTTAGTTTCGGGCCGGGATCATTTAAGGCATGTTTATCAAGGTCTTCTTTACTCCGGTAAAATTCTTTTCGTACACCGCTGGTATGGTGGCCGAGAAGTGGCACTTTGGCCTGTACTAAAAAAGGGCCTTTACCTGCTCTAACATGGGTTATTGCCTCTTCCATCATGGCATAGCTTTCTTCAAAATTGCTACCATCTACCCGTACCCTTGCCATGCCTTTAAAGCCGGCAGCATATTCATAAGCATCCATGGCTCTTGCTTCTTCGCTGGTTACGCTAATGCCCCAATCGTTATCCTGCACCAGGTAAATAATGGGTAATTTTTTTAAAACCGCAAACTGAAAGGCTTCGCTTACTTCGCCTTCGGTAATGCTGGCATCGCCAAGAGAGCAGAGGGCTACAGGCTGTAATGAAGGTTCGTGGAGATACAAACCTTGGCTGAGAGACGAACCCTGACCGATACTTTGTAAAAATGCAATTCCCTGTGCCACACCGGTAGTAGGTATTACCTGCATACCCGTGGCACTGCTTTGGTGGATGATGGTGGGTTTATCTTTTCCCCGATAATTAGGGTGGCCATAGTAACTACGGCCACTGGTAAAAATATCATCGGCTTTGGCCAATAATTGTTGCATCATTTGGTAAGGCTCAAAGCCAAGGCCGAGTAGTAAACTTTCGTCACGGTAGTAAGGGCTTACATAATCGCAGGGCTGTAAATGCAATGCTGTGGCCAGTTGTATGGCTTCGTGGCCACGGCTTGTGCTGTGCACGTACTTACACACCTGTCGGTTGGCCTCGTAGGTTTCGGCCATGTTTTTGGCAGCACATATATGGCGGTAGGCCTTTTTTAAAATTGCAATATCCATCGGGTATATCATTGCTTATTGTAGCGGGGCAAATGTAAGCAGATGGATAGTGATACTAATAATCGTTAGTATTTATTAAGTAAATAGTTTACTGCTAATTTGGTCAAATTTTTCGCATCTAAAACTGTTTTTGAGTCCAGTTGGTGTTGATAACTTACAGCTAAAAATGAACTCAATTACATGTCTTTTGTGGATATAGCCCATCTTAAAAGCAATATTGTCCTGATAAAATGGTAGAGAAGTGAACAGAGCTTTTCCGTAAAACATCTCACCGATTCTTTTGGGTATTTTACATAAAATTATTTTTTCTATTTTGCTATTCACTTAAATGTTGTCTACCTTATTGCTTTCAAGACTATTTCTAAAAAATCTTTCGCCATATTCAATATATGTACCAAAACTTTTGCCCTTATAAATTTTCAGCATCACTCCTATGCCTCCAAACCCAAAGAGATGTGAGGATATGTACAAATGTTATTAGAATATGCTGCCCCAGCAAGCATATAAATTTAATATCAGATATGCTGTTTTCAATATTTTTGTTAGCTATATTTTCGTCTGTATCCGCATCCACAGCCATTCATATTACTTCGCCTTTCTTATCATTTAGAAACTTATAATCTTTGGCATTTAGAGTGTCTGTTTTGTACTTTTTAAAAATGGGACACCCAGAATCAGTACTGCTGATTAAGTATCTTTTTTCCTGTATCTCTTTTGGTTAAGCATTATAAACCAAATCAAATTCAGCCTCAACTTTTGGATCTATTTTTATATTGGCCAAAAAGATTTTGTATAAGTAAAAATCAGATAAATGAAAAGAGTAGCTTCATAAAATTGTATTGCATCCTAACTAAAGATTGCCAACTGTAATACTGCCAACTGAACTCATTTCACCTCCAGCTCCATTACCTTTTCACCTTCTATAAATCCTTCAAAAACATCGCCTACAATGGCTTCGCCCACGCCGGCCGGGGTGCCGGTAAAAATAAGGTCGCCTATGTTAAGGGTAAAATATTGTGAGGCATCTTCTAGTATAGTATTAATATTAAACAGCATGTTTTCCGATAGCCCTTGCTGTACCACTATGCCGTTTTTGGTAAGGGTAAATGCAATATTGTTTTTATTGGGTAACCCATCCAGTTTTATAAATTCTCCTACCACCGCAGACTGATCAAAGGCTTTTGATTTTTCCCAGGGCAGGCCTTTTTTCTTTAATTCGGCTTGTAGGTCTCGGGCTGTAAAATCTATACCCACTGTTATTTCGGCATAGTACTGCCATGCAAATTTGCCATCAATGTATTTACCATTTTTAGAAATTTTGTACACCAGCTCACCCTCGTAATGCAGCTCGTTGGTAAAAGGCGGATAGTAAAAATTCATGCCCGGCGATAACAGAGCGTTTTTGGGTTTCATAAATATTACCGGAGCTTCTGGTATGGCATTGCCAAGCTCTTTTGCATGTTCGCTGTAATTTCTCCCAATACAGATAATTTTCATATTAATTGGTTTTTATCAGGTTCAAAATTAGTGTGGGTATTTTTCTGCTACGGAGCAAACTTCATTTGATTGGCTACATTCATAGTTCTATCTATACCAGCCAATACAAAATTTTCAATCAACTCGGTACAGGCTTCTATTTTTTGCCGCACTACAGGCAGCTCTTCATCTTTCCATTTACCTAAAACAAAATCTACTTGTTTGCCTTTAGCAAAAACATTGCCAATACCAAATCTAAGTTTTGGATATTCTACTGTGTCTATTGTAAATTGGATGTCTTTAAGCCCGTTATGCCCTGCATCGCTGCCGCCCGGGCGGATGCGTATTTTATCCAAAGGCAAAGCCAGATCGTCAACAATGGTGAGGCTGTTTTTGATGTCTATTTTTTCTTTGTGCAGCCAGTAGGCAAATGCTTTGCCGCTCAGGTTCATGTAGGTAGTGGGCTTTATGCAAATTAGGGTGCGGCCTTTCAGTTTTATTTCTGCCACTTCGGCCAGCCGGTCTATTCTAAAAAAAGCGCTGTGTTTTGCTGCAAAACTATTCAGTACATCAAACCCAATATTGTGGCGGGTGTGTGCATATTCGGCGCCTATATTGCCAAGGCCAGCTATTAAAAATTTATCCATTGGTAGTTAAAATTCGGTTGTAGCGTTCTGGTACAGTTAAGCCTGTGTTTAAAAAGGGCAAATATACAGAAGGAGAGAGGCTGCAATGCACCTTGTGATTTAGATAGATGTGGCGGAATAAATAATTTTTTACTGTTTAATAAGCAATTTTCAACGAACAATTTTCAATACAAATAAAGGTCGCTGAAAATTGATTATCGAAAATTGAATCCACAAAGCATTCAAAGAATAAGGCTTCTGAATATTTGCCAAAAAAAAACCTTTCACCAATCAAAGCTCTATTACAATTACATTTGTTATCACCCAAAAAAAATAATTGGAAGCACTCGTTTATAAAAGTACTGGAAGCTGGTATGTAGTAAAAAGTAATGAAGGCAAAATATTTAAAGCCCGTATAAAAGGCGTGCTTAAAATCGGCGGCATAACCAGCACCAACCCCGTGGCTGTAGGCGATGTGGTACAAATAACCGAAGAGTTTGATGCCGACGATACGGCCATGATTACCGCTATTAACGACCGGCATAATTATGTGGCCCGCCAAAGCCCGGCCAATAAAAATCAGCACCACATTATTGCTTCTAACCTAGATCAGAGCATGCTTATTTGTACGCTGAAAGATCCTAAAACATCGCAGGGATTTATAGACCGGTTTTTGGTGAGTTGCGAAGCGTATCATGTGCCGGCAATTTTGGTGTTTAATAAAAGCGATTTATATAAAGAAAAAGAACGGGAGACTTACGAAGAATGGAAGCAGATTTACGAAGCTATTGGCTATAAAGTGCTACTGGCAAGTGTGCAGCAAAAACAAGGCATGGAAGCAGTAAAAGCGTTGCTCCAAAATAAAACAACCTTACTTAGTGGCCATAGCGGTGTGGGTAAATCTACCATTATTAACCATGTGTTTCCGGAGTTTAGCTTACGCACCAAACAGGTAAGCGGCTGGAGTGGCAAAGGCATGCACACTACTACTTTTGCCGAAATGTTCGACCTGCCTGATGGCGGAAAAATAATAGATACGCCCGGCCTTCGGGAATTTGGCCTGGCAAACATCAGCAAGCAAGAACTGGCACATTATTACCCCGAAATGAGAGCCCTCATGAACGATTGCCAGTACAATGATTGTATGCACATTAACGAACCCGACTGTGCCATTAAATCTGCCGTGGGCAACGGTTCTATCCACAGCGACAGGTATTATAGCTACCTTAATATTTTGGATACAATAGAGCAGAAAAGCTGGTGAAAAGAAAGTTGGCAGTTTCCAGTTAACAGTTTCCGACAACTTACAACCGTAAACTGACAACCTACAGCCTGCATCTGGCAATCATTTTAAACCCTAACTTTAAACCAAACAACTACATTATGGAAAAGCTCCAACGCCGTGAATGGCTGAAACAAGGATCGCTGTTATTGGCTGGCTTTGGCCTGGCCGGCAATGTATTTGGCCGTGGCCAAAATAGTTTTGATTTTGAAGAAGAAAAAGCCATACAAACATTTGTAAAACTAAGTAGCAACGAAAATCCTTATGGCCCATCGCCAATGGCACGTAAGGCTATGGCAGATGCTATTAATAGTAGCAACCGCTACCCATGGCTAACAACGGATGCCTTGCGTAAAAAAATAGGCAAGCTCTTTAGCCTGGACGAAAACCATGTGCTGATGGGTGCCGGATCGTCGGAAATATTGGGAACTGTTGCTGCTTTTGCTGGCCGCACTAAAGGCAATGCGGTAAGTCCGCACCCTACCTTTAGGCTATGGTGGCAGGCGGCAGAGAGCTTTGGCCTAAGCATAAAAAAAGTACCGCTTACCCTCGATAAAAAAATAAATACCCAAACCTTACTTGCGGCTATGGATGCCGATACTCGGCTATTGTATATCTGCAACCCTAACAACCCAACGGGCACCGTAATACCTGCAGAAGAACTTAAGCGTTGTATCGAAATAGCATCGGCTAAAGCCATGGTATTGCTGGATGAAGCCTATACCGAATACTGCGATGAACCAAGTATGGCGGCTTTGGTGGCTACCAATAAAAACCTGGTAGTGGCCAAAACGTTTTCTAAAATATATGGTATGGCAGGTGCAAGGGCAGGCTATGCTTTGGCGCACCCCGATACGATAAAGCAACTTGCCACTTTTCAGCCCTGGGCTAATGCAAGTGTAAGTGCGGTATCGCTTGCCGGAGCTTTGGCATCGCTGGATGATGCAGATTTTATAAAGCAATGCCGTATAAAAAATGATGCCGTTAAGCAATTTACTACAGAAGGTTTATTAGCTTTAAAAATGCCGGTTATTCCATCGTACACCAATTTTTTGTATTACCAGGCTGCTGTTTTTAACGGCGATTATCCCAAAGCCATTAACAGCGAAACCCTAAGTGCCATACGGGTGTTTGAAGAGGAAGGCAAATGGTACCGAACCAGTATTGGCACCATGGACGAAATGAAGACTTTTTTAGCCGCAGTGAAAGTGAAAATGGGGTAGCCTCAGCCAATTGAGGTTTCAGCTACCAACTTTTGATTGAAAAGGAATTTTTTAAAAATTTTTGATTTAAAAAACAAATACCCATCTTTACCTAAACCTTAAAAAACATGCAAAAGAAAAACCTGCTTAGACCAATTTGTGTAGCATTGGTAGCTATTAGTTTTAGTTGTGCTGAAGCCACCACTGAAAAAAAAGAATCAGATAGTACCGTACCTGCAACTACTGCACCAGTTACTATCGATACTAATGCTACAAAGAATGCGGTACCTACCGATACCACTAAGAAAGATACTGGTGACCTAAGAAATCTACGACCATTGCCGCCACCACCGCCGCCGGCATCAAGCAATCAATAACGATATTAAAATTTAATTTTTGATAGTTCTAATGCTCCACATTGTTTTGCTAACGGTGTGGAGCATTTTTATGTTCAGTTAATTTAGAAAGCAGCCAATGCTCTATTTTATGATGCGCTGGAATTACAAAAGCAGCTATGCAAACAAAAATGAGCAATTCTATTATAACAATGTGGTGGCTTATTTCCACTACGTAGGGATGAAGAATAAGTGTAAGACATTCGAAAAGCATTAGCAGGGATACAACGCCGCAAAATTTTATTAACTGTGGTTTTATTTTTCTGCGTCTTAAAAAAATGGTAAACAAAAAGAAAGATGGTATTAGCATACCAGCTCCTAATAACTGAAGCGTTTTGTCTATTTGCTCCTTTTCCTTTTTTAGTACTTCTCTTTTTTCCTGTTGCCTCAACTCTTCTTCAATCGTAATATTTAACGACTCTCTTATTCTTTCTTTACCTTCTATACTATCTTTTACTGCAATCATTTTTTCCTGGTATGTAAAGGCACTATCCAGCTTTCCTACACGCTTATAATAGCTTTTTAAAAACTCAAACACTTCTTGTTTCCGGCTTTCAATTTCATTTTTTTCTGCCAGTTCTATTATCTTATTAGCACAATTAATTGCGTTTATCCCTTCTCCGCTTTTTTCATACAACCTTGCCAATCCGAGGTTAATTTCACAAATATTATCCGCATCATCCGCTTTTTCGCTATAGAAAATTGCTTCATTATAATTTTTTAAAGCTGCAGGTGCATTCCCCAATCCGCTGTAAATGTTGCCGAGGTTATTTAGTAAAACACCTATAGACTGAGCATAAGATACTATTGTATAAGATGTTGCATTTTCTTCTATAGATTTTTTATAAGATCGTACTGCTATGTCATAGCCCTTCATTGTTAGGTACAGTGCCGAATCTAGATTGTTTAGTTTATAGTAGATGTCGCCAATGTTTACCAGGCTTTCATATTTTAATGTGGTGAGTTTGTTACTATTAATGATGGAGTCTGCAATGCTGTAATATGATAAAGCCTTAATGAACTCTTTTTCTTTGCCCAAAGTAGTTGCTATATTAAAGTTTGCCTTAACTATATCTTCTGGATTTTCCATTTTTTCGGCCAGCTTTAGCGACTCAATATAATATTCCAGTGCCTTTGGATAGTTACTAATAGAACTAAACAAAAAGGCCATCTGAAACAGGGCATAATGTTCAAATTTATACTCCCCTATTTCTTCTGAAATTTTCTTAGATAAATACAAAGACTTTTGTAATGAAAGGATAGCTGAGTCTGGTTTAAACGCTTCATAAGCAATACTAAGCTGGTTCCACGCTCTTATTGTGGCACTATCACTATCCGCATTGTTCAATACCCTGCTAAGGCTATCTATTGTTTTGTTTTGGCCATTACAAACAGTAACAGCCAAAAAAAGTAAAAAGGGGATTAATTTTTTCACAAGGCGAATTTCATGGTTTTTTGGTAAATAGCAGTTATCAATACAAGAAGTTACAAGAGGATGCCTGATTTAAATGAAATAATACATAACGTAAAGCAATGCCATCGACGCTTCGTTATTGGCAAACTATTTAAAAAATAACATATAGTTTTCCAAAACATCTAACTTAAAAAATAACCCTACCTGAACAACATACCCCTGATGAAATGTTTTTTCAGCCTCATTGTTTTATTATTTCTGGGCACCTTTGCAAACAGTTAGGAACTGGTATCTATTAAATACACCGACCACCGTGGCGTGGATTATGACTGCCTGCTGCCAAACCCGTTGAAGCTACATCGGGCAACAGTACTACTGGCGGCTATTACACCACCGCATTTGTAGATGCTTTAAGAGAAGCAACTAGCTTTAGGCCCAACATTCCATTGTGGAAAACCATCATTAAAAAAACAATTACCAACGCACAGGTTTAACCTAAAAAAGCTGATCCAAACCAAGCATAAAACGGGATTCGGTATAATAAAATTATAGAAGACCCCAAAGAAATAATGGTGCGAAACAAAATGCTTTTATGCCTTGCCATTATTAATGCAACCCCTACATTGTAATATGTTCGTTTATCAGCGTATTTTTATTGCCTGTATTGCAAACACTTAAACCTTTACCATGCGGTTATTTTATTTATTTATCACACTCATTAGTTTTTGCCTTTCGGCAAAAAGCCAGGATTTTTATAATGTAAAATATACCGGCAAGAATGGTATAAAATACGATTGCCTGCTGGTAGAAGACAGTAAGGCAAAACTCAGCATCCGGATGCAGTTTACGGCAAACAAAAAAAAATATCTGGTGGAAATGAAGTATCAGTCGTGGCCTATTACAACCAAAACAGGCGGCGAGGAGTTTCTGCATTTTAAGGCCGAATCTATGTACGGCTCTGCCATTACGTTTCTTTCGGGACAAATGCAGCCCGGCTTTGTGGCTCCCTGTTTTATATGGTATGCCGCCAAGGGCAAAATGAGTGCCACCAACCCTTTGTACATAACTACAGACTATATAAAATTTACCAACAAAAGAAAGGTGGAGCTGTGTGAGCAGATAAGTATGCTGGATATAACCAAAGGCAGGCTAAAGCCATATTTTGTAGAAGGCGATGAAGAATACGAAGCCCTTAAAATAATTGCCGGCCTTAACCTTAAAGCGGATGAAGGGCTGCCCCCGTTAAAAAATATCCCTACCCTTCATTTTATTATGGCAGCCAATACCGGTGACCCAAAAATAGGCCCTTCTTGTGCTAAAGATGAAGAAAACCTGCTAAAGGAATTAAAGGGGATTACCGGATCGATGGGCATTGTATTAAAGCCCTACATAATAAATGCCACTAACGAAAAAGACTTTAGCAGAAAGAATTTACTGGCCAAAATAGATCAGGTAATAGCTACACCTAACGATATTATCATTTTTAGCTACAGCGGCCATGGTGCCCGATGGAACAATCAGAAAGACCCATATCCTTTTATGCAATTATGGGTAACTACGCCCTATAATGAGGACGTAAAAAACCAGGCAGAGTACGAATTACTTAAACGGATTGTTGAGCTAAACTCATTGAGTATAAGTGAAGTAAACCAGCTGATACAAAAGAAAGGTGCAAGATTAAATATAGTACTTGGCGACTTATGCAATACCGAATTGGGCGCAGCAAAGCCTGTAGATCTAGAAAATATTTTGAATTTTGGCGATGCACTTAGAAGCAGCACCGAAATCATTAGAAGGGATCCGGTAAAATTGAGAAAGCTGTTTATTGATGCTACAGGCAGCCTACTTTCCTGTGCAGCAAAGCCTACCGAAAAAGCATCTGGCAATAAAACAGCAGGTGGCTATTACACCGCCAGTTTTGTAGAAGCCCTAAGGCTTGCTGGTACCTATAACAAGCCTGCCACCACCTGGGAAAACATTATTACCAAAACCATAGATCAGGCATTGATTTACCGCCAAAATGCAAGCCCCGATGCAGTGCAAAACGGGATGCGATTTTTAAGTATCAAGGAGTAGTGGTACATTTTACTGCAGCGATAAAGAGTAGGAGAGAAACGCAGAGAAATTGCAACATGAGGTGAAATTTAGAATCAAATGTCTCTGCGTATCTCATTTTTCACTGCGCCTCTGCGGTGAAAATTGTTTTAATTAAAATTAATGATGTTGTTTTCTGCCCCCAAAAAAAACTTATGAAACGATTATTTTTATTTACAATCATTACATGTTTACTTAGCAATGCATTTTCTCAAAAACTTTATTCTGTTGCCTACACAGATGATAAAGATGTAGCGTACGACTGCTTTATGGTGTACTTTAATCCGTGGAATTGTTACATGAGGGTTCGGTTTCAAAACCCGGATAGCAGCTTTAATGTAATACATGTGGAATATACTTCTGCTACCGGAAAAACGAAAAACAAGGAGTCGTATTTGCTAATGAAGAACGACACCACTCCTACCCGGTTGATAGCCGGAGATTCGGCTGTATGGGAAAAGTTTATACCCGAAAATTTTGTTTGGTTTACCAGTGCCCAAAAAAGTAACGAAAAGGGCCCATGGGCTACCAGAGATGTAATAGATTTCACTTTAAATGGAAAGGCAAAATACTTTCCACTAAAACTTAATGGTATTACAGAGGCCGACCTGCTGGAGTTTTATCCCGAAAGAGATGGCGACTTTTACGACATAGAAGTAATGTGCGGCCTTACCGAAAATAGGGATCGGTTTATACCGCCACTGTATAGGGTAAAGCCGGTTCTCCATTTTATTGTTGCTGCCAATACAGAGGAGGCAGATATAGGCGAATCTTGTAGGGTGGACAGAGACAACCTGAGAAAAGAAATGAAGGCCATTGCCGACTCATTAAAAATTGGGTTTAAGCCTTATTTAATAGATTCTAAAGATTTTTCTAGACCCAAACTGTTAAGCAAATTAGATGAAGTGAACCCGGGTTCAAATGATATTGTGTTTTTCTCGTATAGCGGCCATGGCAGCCGGTGGGACGATCAGAAAGATTCTTTTCCTTACATGGCATTATACATAAAAGAACCTTTTAGCAGAGATTGGAAAACAGATGCGGAGTTTAAAACGGCCATGAAGGCAATAGTAGATAACTCATTAACGGTTTCCGAGCTGATCAGTATTATATCTCAAAAGCCGGGACGACTCAAAATTATACTTGGCGATTTGTGTAACGATCCTATTGGCGCCAATACGCCACTTATAAGACCCATAACGAACGAAGATTACGATATTGGCAACCGCAATATGAAAGGACTGTACACAATAAAAAATATAAGCAAGCTTAATAAACTTTTTATGGAAGCAAAGGGAAACGTTATTTCTGTAGCTACCAAACCCATGGAAAAAGCCGGCTCTACACCTAAAATAGGAGGCTATTTTACAGCCAGTTTTATAGAAGCACTGCAACGGGAATCCAGCTTTTTTGCCAGCCCCGTTAGCTGGGATAACATCATTGCCAAAACCATTGAAAATGCCATTATCTACAAAAAAAACTCTGGCAGTGCGGTTCCGCAAACGGGTATAAGATCTATTAAAGTAAAGTAAAAGATGGGGTGACAGAAAAAAATATTGTCAGAAAATTAAACTCATAATAAAACTAAAGCCGCTGTTTTCATTATTATTTATATGAGCCTTGCCGGTAAGTAGTATTTCATTTCTGTAAGAAATAGTAATGCCATTGCCTTCATCATCATTTTTACCAAAGCCCTTTCTTGTACCAAAGCATATTCCATCTGTAACAAAAAAACATAAAGAACATGTCTTTGCCACCGGCACCTATTAGTTCATTTTGTATGTCTGCGTTTTTATATATAAATTTACCTTCAAATACACCCGTTACCAGCAAAGTGTTTTCTGGGCCCACTGCAATGGCGTACCCGGCATCGATACCAACGCCGCCATAGCTTTTTACCCAAATTATTTTTCCGGTACTGCTCAGTTTGGCTAGTATAATATCTGCTTTTCCATTAGAAGTTACGGCGGTAGCAGGCTGGCCGTTAGGCGTATAGTTTATCGTTTGCTGGTAGCCGCCGGTTACTATTACATCGTCGTTTGCATCTATTGCCACAGCGTTCAGCGTTTCGGCAAACTCGTTGTTCGATGTTTTAGATCTAAATTGTTTCACCCATAATGCGTTACCGCTTGCATGGAGCCTGGCCACAAAGCCATCGTACTAATTAATGCCGGTAGTGTTTACATAAGTTCTTATTAGGCCGGTACCGCTCATTGTAAGCATTCCGCTAAAAAAACCGCATAATGCCACGCCACCCTTATTATCAGCGGCTATGCCAAGGCCTTGTTTTTCGCCGGTACCGGCAAATTGTTTGGCCCATATAGTTTCGCCATTTCTTTTAGCTTAAGTACAAATATATTTTTAAAATTTTGAGGATTATTAATGGTAGCAGGTTGTGTGGCGTTACCGGCTACCATTTCACCCGAAAAATTTCCGGTAATAAAAACCTCCCCAGTTTTATTGGTGGCTATGGCTCTTGTATAGATTGTATTGGTGCTGGTAATTTGCCTTGCCCAAATAAATTCGCCTTGTTCATTTAGTTTTAAAAAAAAACTGCTGCTTTTGCCCTCGGGCACTGTAAAAGCCTTTACACCGGGCCCGGGTTCCAAATCGGTAGTGCCCCCAAAATCTCCGGTAATCAGTATGGCCCCTTTTGGGTCTATCTGCATACCCGTAGCCCTGTCGTAATAGGTGCCGCCCCAGTGTTTCAGCCATATCACACGGTTATTTGAGTCTTTTTTTATCAGGTATATATCCAGGCTTTTGTCGTTAGAAGTAGCCTGGTAATTAATGCCATTGTCCGTAAATTCAAAACTGCCTTTAAAGTTCCCCAAAAAATAGCCGTTCCCTTTTGCATCGGAAGCCACTGCAATGCCGGTAGCCCCTATCAGGCGGTCGCCAAAAGTTTTGTTCCAGGTTTTTTGGGCTGGTAAAGTGCCTGTGGCAAATAAGAAAACAATAGAAGAGATAAGAAATTTCATTGGTTAATAACGGTTTAAAAACGGAAAATAAACAGCTTATACAAACCCAACAAAAATTTTGCTACCCTTTTTTACCCAACAAAAAAGCCCCCCGAATTTAATCGGCGGGCTTCTTCTTGTCTTTATACTAATATCTAAGTACTAAATACGCTCCTTCTTGTCTTTGTACTAATATCTAAATACTAAGTACTAAATACTAAATACTAAATATTAAATACTAAGTACTATTTCCCCTCGTCTTCCAGTTTCTTCTTCAAGTCGGCTAAAGCACCAAGGTCTCCCATTGTTGCTTTTTCCACTTTAGCCTGGATACTCTTCACTGCTTTTTTGGTTACTTCAGCTTCAGCTACTTTCACTTTTCTTTCGGTTTCTACTACTTCTTGCTGAGCTATCTCCCAAAGGCGGGTGTGGCTAAGTACAATGCGTTTTTCGTTTCGATCGAATTCGATAACCTGGAACTGTGCTGTTTCTTCTGCTACAATTTCTTTGCCGTCTTCTTTCATTAAATGACGCTTCGGTACAAAACCTTCGATACCATATTGTAAACCAACGATGGCACCTTTATCATCCCTGCGGGTAACCGTTGCTTCGTGTACACTTCCAATCGGAAAGGTATCTCCAAGTGCATTCCATGGATCTTCTTCCAGTTGCTTGTGACCCAATTGCAGTTTGCGGCCATCCTTATCTATGTTTAGGATAATTATATCAATGCTTTCGCTTGTTTTAACGTATTCACTTGGGTGATTTAAACGCTTTAACCAGCTTAGATCGCTGATGTGAATCATACCACCAATGCCAGGCTCCAGTTCTACAAACACGCCGTAAGGAGTAATGTTTTTAACGGTTCCTTTATGGCGGCTTTCCATTGGGAATTTATCTTCGATGGTATTCCATGGGTCATTGGTCATTTGCTTGATAGACAAGCTCATTTTGCGGCTGTCTTTGTCAAGTGTTACAATCTTGGCTTCATATTCATCATTCAGTTTGAAGAATTCTTTAGCATTGATTGGCGTGTTGGCCCAAGTGATTTCGCTTACGTGTACCAATCCTTCTACACCAGGGTAGATCTCAAGGAACGCACCATAATCTTCAATATTTACAACTTTACCTTTTACCACGTTTCCTTCGCCAATGCCTTCAGGCAACACATCCCAAGGGTGTGGAGTCAGTTGTTTTAAACCAAGGCTGATACGTTTTTTGTCGTCGTCGAAATCCAGAACCACCACATTTAAGCGTTGATCCAGTTTCAATATTTCGCTTGGGTGGCTTATGCGGCCCCAGCTAATATCGGTGATGTACAGCAAGCCATCCAGTCCGCCAAGATCCATAAACGCACCAAAGTCCGTGATGTTCTTGATAGTACCTTCCAGCACCTGTCCTTTCTCCAGCTTGCTCATAATCTCGGCACGTTGTGCTTCGATGTCGCTTTCGATAAGGGCTTTGTGGGATACTACGGCATTCTTGATGGTTTCGTTCACCTTCACCACTTTAAATTCCATGGTTTTGTTTACAAACTGATCGTAGTCTGTTACCGGCTTCACATCTATCTGAGAACCTGGTAAGAAAGTTTCCATACCGAAAACATCTACAATAAGACCACCTTTAGTTTTGCTGGTAACAGTACCAGTAACGATGATGCCGGTTTTGTGTGCATCCACAATACGCTCCCAGGCACGTGTAGTACGGGCTTGTTTGCGGCTGAGGTGCAGGTTACCAAGCCTGTCTTCTTTTTCTACTACCATTACTTCTACTTCATCGCCAATTTTCACGGCCATGTCGCGGAATTCGTTCAAACCGATTAATCCATCGCTTTTAAAACCGATGTTCACTACCACATCTGTTTTGGTAAGACCTACTACGAGACCTATTACCATTTCGTTGTCGGCAACACTTTTAAAAGTATCGTCGTACACTTTGTCGTACTTGTTACGCTCTTCGTCTGTGTAAGCAATAACGTTACGCTTGTCCACACTCCAATCAAAATCGTCGTGTGCAGCCACTACTTCGGGCACCTGAGGCTCTGCTACAACAGGTGCAGCGTCTTCGGTTACAGTTGCAATGGTTTCTTCTACAGCCGGGGCTGCTTCAATTCCGCCTTGCGGAATTTCGGAAACCGGGGTTTCCTCAACAGGTGCATTTGTTGTCGCAGTAGTTACATCAGCGGCTGTTTCTGCCACCGGTGCACTCTCCTGTGCATCTGCGTTTTGGTTAACAATTTGTTCGTCGCTCATAAAATTACCCGAAGGGTTTAATTATTTCGGGGGTGCGAAAGTAAGGTTTTATGTGATGCTGGCAAGGGTTTTGGCGGGTTTTATTTTGAAGTAAAACTCCAATGTAATTAACTTAGGAAACACTGATAACACGGATTGTATGGATAATCACTAATTTATTAAATTAACTTTTTACCACCAATTCATAGGATGTAGTTATTATTGAAAATAATCCTTGTGTATCTGTTATATCCATTAAATCCGTGTTTAAAAAAAACACATTGCTTTCTCTTGGATTAATAATAATTGTGTAAAACCCTTGTCTTTAGGAAAAGCAAGCAATAGAAAAGTGGAAATTTCTATTTTTTTAATTTATAGATTAGATTGCAAAATGTTTACCCAAATATCAATAGCTCTAAAAGGAGCACTTCTAATAACTTTCCTTTACCCTATTTTGAATGGAATTTAAAGGGTGGCTAAAAACGAGAACAGGTTTTTTGGAGATGTTCTTAATGAACAACAATGAAGACTTTAAATATTTAGTGCAAGTCATCACTTCAACAGAAGATTTGTGTTTTTTAGAAAAGTTCAAAGTATAGCATGGTCGTATTCTAGAATAACGCACAACCGCAGCATTCTTTTTATTGCCATGTATTTTACCATGGTAATTATTAAATTATTAAAAAATGTATTAATGTGTAACCTAAACTTCATAGTGTGTGGGTATTGGAATGGGCTGTTATTGTTTATATATTATTTATAAATATTATATAAACATATAGTATAAATCTATTTGCTTTACCAAACAGCCCTCATTATTTTTACCATCCTAAAATGTTATTTTCTTTGCCATGAAGCTGCTTTTAATTGAAGATACGGAGGAATTAGCTGCTACTATTGCAAGCTATCTTAGTAGAGAAAACTATGTTTGCGAAGTAGCTCATACGTTTTCAGCAGCTAGAGAAAAAGTATTTCTTTACACTTATGATTGTGTGATATTGGATATGATGCTGCCCGACGGCGATGGGCTAAACCTGCTAAAATTAATACGTAAAGAAGGATTGGAAGTGAATGTGATTATTATATCTGCACAAAATGCCCTTAATAATAAAATAACGGGGCTAGATGAAGGAGCTGATGATTACATTACCAAACCATTTCCCATGGCCGAGTTGCATAGCCGTATAAAGGCAGTGATGCGACGAAAAAATCCGCTGGCGGATAAACGGCTGCAGTTTGAAGAAATTTCGATAAACCTACAAACCCTGGAATGTAGTATCAATGAAATACCCATTTCCTTAACACGAAAGGAAATAAATCTGCTTATTTACATGATTACGAACACGAAAAGAGTGCTTAGCAAATTAGCCATTGCAGAGCATTTATGGGGAGACTATACTGACAATTTGGATAACGTAGATTTTGTATATCAACACGTGAAAAACCTAAGAAAAAAAATTACTGACGCTGGAGGTAAAGATTATATAGCTACCGTATACGGCATGGGATATAGGTTTGGGATATATAATTAAACGATGAAGCTCAACTACAAGTACACCATAAGTTATGCACTCATTACCATTGTGGTATTGGCCATTGGCATTACGGTGGTGTACCAATCGCTGAAAAATAGCACATTTCAATTGCTTATAGCTAGGCTGGAAAATGTAAATACTGTGATGGCTTCACGCCTACGGGCAGGTAATATAATAGTTGATAAACCAAATAATATTTATATTGATAGTTTTATAAAATATGACAAGGGTTTGCCAAATACCACTACACAAGTGAAAAGAGAATGGAATGCTGAATTGCTGGCGCAGGTACCTATGCTTTATGTATCTCAAACATTTTTGATAAATAAAAAAACTTACCGCATTAGCAGTAAGGCTATAATAACCGAGCCCGAAAGTGTGTATAAGCAAGGTGTGATGCTTG
>JAYUOV010000194.1:0-4007 GCA_043760535.1 Chitinophagaceae bacterium | reverse complement strand
GAACGTTTTAATCCCGATTATTTCGGGACTCCGTTCAGCTGATTGCTACTATCAGGTATTTAGATTGCGAATAACAGGCGGTTTAAGTTCACGGGGTAAGGAGTTCTGAAGTAAGGGAAAGCATTTTTGGGAAAACGAAAAATATGCATAACCAACAAGTGCTAAATAAAAGGATAATGATAGCACACGTAATAAGAAAACTGAAATACATTGGGGGCGTGTATGAACCCTACAGAAACAGAAGAAAGGGATTTGGGCTGAAAATGAAATGAATCGCAACCATATATAGGTATAAAATATTATGAAAGGAATCTATTGAAGTCTTTTTGTATCAATAAGAAATACCTACTTTTAAGTGGTGAAGTATTCTTTACGCTACGCTGTATTAGCCTTGCTTGTAACCACTCGGTTTGCGGCAAACAGCCAGTACATAAAACTACCCGATACTTCGCTTTTAACGATGGCTATCCCCGATAGCTTCAAAGCTATTTTTAAAACCAACAAAGGCAGTTTTACCATGGTAGCTTACAAGGCATGGGCACCAAAAGGCGTGGCACGATTGTACCAACTTATTAAAAGTAAGTACTTCCATAACAATGTTATATTACGGGAGCAGCCAGAGTATGTGGTACAGTTTGGCATTAGTAACGATACAGCTTTGTACAATTATTGGGATAGAATACCTACACCCGATGAACCCCTGCTACAGCCTAATAAGCAGGGTATAATCTCTTATGCTAGTGGCGGCCCCAACACCCGAAGCAACCAGCTTTTCATTAATAAAAAAGACAATTACAACCTAGACACCATTAACATCGGCGGCGCTGTAGGCTATCCAACTGTGGGCAAAATTATTTCGGGTTGGGATGTGGTAGAAGCCTTCTTTAGCGGCCATGGCAGAGAGCCGGTTAATCACCAGGATTCGGCTGTAGTTTACGGCTATAAATATTGGGAACGAAAATTTCTGGGGCTGGATAAAATTATTTCGGCTTGGATTGTGGAGTAATTGGGCAATAATATTTAGATCAAATTTTCAGTACTTTCTTAAACCAAATCGCCCTTCCCATTTATAAAAAATTACCTTACAGTTTTACATTAACTACAATATGCGTTTTTAGATTTTAAAGTAAAGTGTGCTGAATAAAAAACAGCCGCCCATTTTTGGGAGCGGCTGTTTTTATACCCTAAACCCTAAACTATTTATACGGGTTCAAAGCTTTGCCAATCCTGTCGCTCAAATCCTGCAAGTGGTATTTGCTGGCCTTGTCTGTAGTTAAGGCTGCTGCTGCATCCATGCCAGCTTTTAATTCTTTGGCATGTCCTTTTAGCAAAGAAAGAATATCGCTTTTCTTAACATCTAAAGTAGGTGCTGCATTACCAAAAATAATGGTAATACCTGTGTTTGAAACTGGTGCCGGATTTATGAAACCGGTTAGTCTTTCCACATAAGATTTTTGCAAATTCCTACGGTAAACATCAATTGGTTTTTTAGTAGTTAATTCTGTAAAAACACCTTGCTTTAAATCGCTCAGTAAATCGGTACAAGTGTATGCTTGTGCACCTATAGCCGCTTCGGCATTCAGCATTTTATTCATGGTAGTAGTACTCATCATCCTGTTAAGAGCACCTTCCTGAGTGGTTAAAATGGTAGTAACCGGGTTCAGGTTTGTTTTAGATGTAACATCTTTATTTATAAGCCAAGTAGGCGTAGTAAATACCTGCTTGTTAATAAAATCAGCAGCTTCTTTTTGCGTGGCTTTGCTTACATACTCATACACAGCCCCTGCCTGATTATTCTTTTTTAAGGTTTCGTACACTCCGCCAAAGTTGTAGCACACATGCCCAATATACCTGCGAAACTGGCCTACAGCCTGTCCGTACACCTGGCTTAAAGCACTATAATCTTCACTCGGCTCTTTTGTCCACGTTACCAGATTAGGAATAATGCGTTGTAGGTTTTTAATACCATAAGCAGATGCCTTCATGGCATTATCACCAATACATTCGCTTTGGTCACGGGGGTCATCCGGCTGACCCTGACGGCCAAAATAATACCGCATGTCGCCGGCTTTTTCTTCTATCCACTTATCCAAAATAGGCGTTTCTTCTTCTGGTGTTTTAGCTTCGGGGATAAATCTGTAACCCCACTCTATGCTCCATTTATCGTAATCGCCTATGCGGGGGTAAATACCTGCTGGCCCGATGTTGTCTTCCGGTTGTGCCACGTAATTAAAACGGGCATAATCCATAAGGCTGGGTGTGTGGCCATTAGCCTCTACCCATGCTTTATCTCTTAATTTTTCTACCGGTACGCCGGCGCTTGAGCCAAAATTATGCGGCAAGCCCAAAGTATGTCCTACTTCGTGGCTCGATACAAAACGAATCAGTTGTCCCATCAGCTCATCATCAAAAACCATTTTACGGCTGCGTGGGTCTATGGCTCCTGCCTGTATCATATACCAGTCACGGAGTAATTTCATTACGTTATGGTACCAGTTAATATGGCTTTCCAGTATTTCTCCGCTGCGAGGATCGGGTGTGCTTGGGCCAGATGCATTTTCTACTGGGGATGGTTTGTAAACCACCGCACTGTAACGGGCATCTTCCAGGCTCCAGGTGCTATCTTGTTCTTTTGTAGGGGCCTCTTTGCCCATAATAGCATTTTTGAACCCTGCTTTTTCAAAAGCTATTTGCCAGTCGTTGATGCCTTGTATAAGGTACGGTACCCATTTTTTGGGAGTGGCCGGGTCTATATAGTAAATAATAGGTTTAGCAGGTTCTACCAGTTCGCCACGTTTGTATTTTTCCATGTCGCCGGGCTTGGGTTCTAGTCTCCAACGGGTAATCATGTTAATATCTTTTACGCCTTGCGGGTTGGCATCAAAATCTGTAAAGCCGGTACTAAAATAGCCCACCCTGTTGTCCTCATACCTTGGCATCATAGGTTTTGCAGGAAGCAATACCATAGAGCTGTTCATTTCTAAAGTAACTGTAGCCTGGGTGGGGGCACCTCCGCCGCCACCGGGGAAACCAAACTGCCCGCCGCCACTTGCTTTAGAAAAAGTTTTAACTGTTCTTACTTCTATATTAATAGGATAAGCCTTTACAGAAACAATATATGATTTATCGTTTTGGAAACCACCCACCTGAAACTGAGATTTTGCATAGCTGGCAAAGCCAAAAATTTCATTGTCGGCCGTAATATTATCTGTAATGTCTATTACCGCACCACCGCCAAGGCTGTCTGGTACAAGGGCTTTTACATCAAAAGCTACTGCTATCGGCTGCATATTGCTGTTTACTACAGCTTTATACATTGGCTTTGTGCTATCACTCGGTATTACATTAAAAGAAATGTTTTTTAGAAAAATTTTATTGTTAGGCCCTTTTTCAAAACGGATAACATTGGAGCCTATTTCATCGCCTGCATAACCACCAAAAGATTTTGGAGATTCGATAGAAGATTTAGAAACACGGTTCTGTACCAATATATCACGGCCCATCATAGCTGCCGGTAATTCAAAATAATACTTGTCCTCTACCTTGTGCACGGTAAACATCCCTTTTTGCGAAACAGCCTTGTCTGTAATTACTTCTTTAAAAGCTTTGGGCCCTGGTTTTGGCGGGCTAGTTGGCGCAGATGGGCCACTTGTAGTTGTGCTGCTGCTAGGTGCAGGTATTCGTGGTTGTGCCGTTAATTGTGCTGTTGCTAAAAAAGCACATAGCGAACCAACCGTTAAATGTTTCAATAATTGTTTCATGCAAGTTTTAATTTTATAAAGAATACTAGTAAAGGTAATGATAGGCACGGCCGACAATTATTACAATTGGCAACAATTATTTAATTGGTTGATGGATGGGAAGATTGGTAAGTTTTATTTACCATAGCATAACCATTATGCAAAATATTGGTTCTTCGTCAAAATTAGTGGAAGTCATATTGAAAGTTATTTGTGAGGAAGTAAATCATGGCCTTAAAGTTGTCCATATTTCTAAACCCCCTTGCC
>JAYUOV010000193.1:0-4010 GCA_043760535.1 Chitinophagaceae bacterium | reverse complement strand
CCTGTGCGCTTTTTCTCGATTGTTTTCCCATGATATCTCAAATTTACACCCTCGTTTACAATTTGAATATCGTTCCAGTTATTTAGGGGGCTGGAGGGATGTAACCGTCCTGTATTACTTAATTTCATTTCGGTAACTCTTGCAGTTAGCCCAGCGGGGGTAATATTTGTCCAAGTTGTACCACCATCAATAGAACGTTGTAAACCATTGCTTCCGATAGTTGATACATATACATTGCCAGCCGCATCACAAACCACTCTTGAAACATTAAAAAAACTCGTAGTATTTGCAAGAAGCGTCCAGGTTACACCACTATTAGTACTTTTCCAAACACCACCGCCACGAACAGCATCGCCATTAAATGTTTTTTCGCCTGTACCAACATACATGATGTTAGTGTTGGTGGGATCTTGTGCAATGCTTGCTATGGCAAGATTATCCATAAAATCGTTCACAGGCACCCATGTGTTACTAGTTGAAGATATATTGGTTGTTTTCCAAAGACCGCCACTTACACTGCCAGCCCATACTGTTTCATTTGTACCGTCGGCAAGGTCGAACCAAAGGGCACGTATACGGCCCGCAGTTACCGCATCTGCAGCTACCTGTGTGCCTCTTGTATTTCCATTGCTTGGGCCAATCAAATCTGTATTAGGGCCTCGTTCTGCCCAAGTTAGTGCAGATATTGAATTGGTTTCTCTACGTGAGGCTAATGAAAGCCTTTCGGTTTCTTCTGCCTGAATTAATCTATCGAGAGGCACATAACCCAATTTCAAATCCCTGGTAATATTGAATTCGTGTTCTTGAAATTCTTTGATACCATCTTGCTCATTTTCATCATTAGATGCTAAAAAATCGCTGCTTACTTTGTTGGAGCTTTCATTTTTTGACTTACAAGCTGAAAAGAGAACCAAACAAGTAAAAAAAAGTAGAATTAATTGTTTCAATTTAATGGGTTTAATAATTGAATGAAATTGATTGTGAAATACACTTATAATTATTAAAAAAAAATTCATTCCCTCTAAAAAATAAATTTTGTACTCAACGCTGCATAAAATGTGGAATGTTCTTTATGAACCTAGCTACATTATTATTATTTGGCTGCTGTGGCGTCGCATGGCACATTCCGTTTTAACGGAACTCTTGTACTTTTTTTTCATTATTGGTCTATGAACAAATTTATCAGACTTGTAGTGTAGAAATACTTGGTTCTTACAAAATCAAGTGTTGATTTTTTTCATTTAGAATTAGTATCAGATCATTGAGTAAACTGTATTGGCAGCCTACCCAGAGTAATGTGGGTATATTTAATACATGTGAATACCCAAGTTGGGCTGATAAAAAATAACATTGCTTTGTACCATATAAACTAAAAGAATAAATATAGTAGTGCTTCACAATATTAGAACTCAGTACCTACTAATGTAAAAATGTAAAAGATTTGCACAATGAAAAGCTGAATGATGTTATGATGTACAAGAGTTCCGTCAAAACGGAATGTGCCATGCGACGCCAATACAGCCCAATTAATGAACTATTGCTGGGTTAAAAAAAAAAATTTTGCAATATGAGAGGGTAACGATTTCTGAATCTTCAATTTTTGTACACTCAACATTTATATCCGAATAAATACCTGGGCAATAAGCTATCTACTTCTTGCGTTCAGCCCCCAGCGCTATGCCTTCAGCCTTTCCCACCTCCTCTTTTTTCCTTAGTAAAAAACGGGCTTTAATCGAAGTGATGCTCACATTTATTTCGAAGCCTATCAATAAAATAAGAGCATTAATATACACCAGATTCATGATGATAAGCAGCGTACCAATAGAGCCATATAGCTGATTATAGCGACCAAAATTATTTACCCAAACCGAAAAAACGTAAGAGGTAAAAATGGTAAAGACGGAGGCCAGTATAGCGCCAGGCGAAAAGGTTTTCCACTTAATTTTTACTGCCGTAGCATACTTGTAAATAAAGGCAATGGAGAAAAAATTTAGCAGAAGAATAACGATGAACCGGGTGTAGGTTATAATGGCGGAAATAGTTATATTAGATAAACCCAAACTATTATGAAAAGCTTTTCTGATTGGCCCCTGAGTAGTAAGTAAAAGTATGGAACCAAATACCAGCAAAAGCAGCAGGAATGTGAGTTTAATAGCCGTCCAGCGTTTGTATAAAAATTTACGTTTTCGCTCTTCAAAAAAGCTGCGGTCGAAGGTTCGCATAACGCCCATCATAGCGTTGGATGCAAAAAATAAGGCTGCAATAAAACTGAAAGAAAGTAAGCCGCTACGGGGTGTGGTAAGCACATCCATAATAACGTTTTTTACCATTTCGTACGTTTTGGTATTTTGTAAAATGTCTTTTACCGCCACCAAAAGTTGCTTGGTAAATTCTTTACTAACCGGCAGGTATGGCACTAACGTAAATAAGAAAATCATCCCTGCCGGTATAGCCATTAAAAAATTAAAAGAGATAGCGGAAGCCCTTTCTGTAAAGCCATTTTTTTTAACCTGTTGTACAAAAAATATTAATACATCATACAACGGAACACCTTCAAAACCAGGCAAAATAACCTTTTTAGATTGGCGGAGGAGCCAGGCAATTGGAGGAAGGCTTATTACAAATCTTTCGAACCTTGTCATGGTTTTGTAGCTTTAGCTATAGAATCTTTTTTGGCTTTATCTTGATCTGCTTTTTTTCTTAAATAGCCGCCCAGCCAATTCTGATAAGCCTTGGCATATTTATTATGTTCGGCCAAAGTAGAACTAAAAGATGAAGCACCGGTTAAGCCCGGTTCGGCCACAAAGAAAATATAATCTGTTTTGGGTGCATCTAGCACCGCATTTATGGTATTGGCATCTACTGTACATATAGGGCCGGGTGGCAGGCCAGTGTACATATAGGTATTATAGGCAGATTGTACCTGCATGTGTACATTTAAAACCCTTTTAATCGTAAAGTTTTTCAGTGCAAAAATGAGTGTAGGATCGGCTTGCAATTTCATGCCCTGGTTAAGGCGGTTAAGGTACACACTGGCTACCTTGGGCTTGTCTTTATCCAGATTGGTTTCGCTGAATACAATAGAAGCAAGGGTATATATTTCTTTAGGTGAATAGCCCAGTTTTTTTGCCTTTTCAGTGCGGCTATCCTTGTTCCAAAATGCCTGTTGCTCGTTGTACAACTTCCTGAAAATTTTTGAAGGCGAATAAGTCCACGGTATAGAATAGGTATTGTGAACGATGGCTGTAAGCCATGTGGCGGTATCGAGTCCATAATTTCCGAGGCTATCATTGTTGTTTAGAAATTGCATCATCTGAGTGGAGTCACATTCAAAGTTGTTGCCTACCATCCGGGCAAAATCTGCTTTAATTCTAATTTTTCTGCTAATTACAAAATCTAGCGGCGTTTGCTGTCCATTGCGAAGTTGGGTAACCAAATCATAAATACTGATGCCACTATTAATTTTATAGCGGCCTGGTTTTACATTGTCCCATAATTTTTTATACCCAGCTAGCCATTCAAAAGTGCGAATATTAGTGATGCTGTCTTTTTTAATTGCTTTTAATACAGCGTCTTTATTGGCATTACCGGTATGGATGTACAATATTTTATAGCTACTTGTAAACCCCGTTTTGGATGTTTTAAAAGTGTACCATGCAAAACCTGCTGCGGCCAATGCTACTACAAAACCGGCCAAAATTATTTTTTTAAACATAAAAACGAAAGAAATTTATGACCTGCCTGCCAACAGGTAGGCCTTGCCGAAGTGCGGGAATTAGTATTCCGTTAGCCCGGCACCTATAATGATTGAAAAACTTATGATGAAGATAACAAACAAAAGCTAAATAGATATACCCCTGCCCGATATGGAGCACAATAGAATTACAAAAAGCCGAAGATAACTTCCGTCGGCCCGTATTTTGGCAAACCCCCTGTTGTACTAAACCTTCGGTAGTAAAGAAAGCCGCTTCAATTCTGTAGCGGCTTTCTTTTGCATTTCATTTAAAACA
>JAYUOV010000192.1:0-4017 GCA_043760535.1 Chitinophagaceae bacterium | reverse complement strand
TACTGTTAATCCTATCAATACACCCGCCACGTACCAGGGCCAGGGTGCAGTAAACCAATGAGGCATAGTAAATTAAGTTAAATAGCTAAGTTAATATTGTGTTTTTTAAGTTGTGATTCTTTTATAGAAATGTTGTTCTTATTCAATAGTTGAAATTCGTGTTAAAGTAGTGTAAAAGTATAATGCTAAAAGTTTTTAAAAGGGGCTGTATTGCTACAACCCCTTACCCTTCACCACACCCACTTATTTTTTAATCATTTTTGTGATGTAACTTTTTTCTAAATGAACAAAATAGAAAATTTTGTTTTGTTTTAAAAGGCGTTATATGGTCTTCACTAATACATTTTATTTTTTGAAAGTATTTATTAAGCTTTGTACTCAGTGATTTTTCACTGTATTGTTTTACCGGCAAGCCACTGCATTTCTCAGGTCCACTTTCAGAAAATGTACCAATCATTACATAACCGTTTTTAGAAACCGATTGTTGGGTTATGGAGAGGTAATGTGCGACTTGATTTTTTGTTGTAAGAAAGTGAAATGCAGCCCTGTCGTGCCATACATCATACTGTTGCTGTGGTTGATAGTCATTAATATCTGCTACAATCCATTTTACTTTTTCAGCTTTGTTACCCAGTCTTTTTTTTACTTTCTCCAGTGCCGTTTCTGATATGTCCAGTACCGATATATTCTCAAATCCTTCCTTCAATAAATGATCTGCCAGCTTACTAACGCCGCCACCGATATCAATGATTGCTGCACTTTTATCCAGATTGAAAGAGTTAATAAAACTGAGGGATGTTTCGGGTACATCCTGTGTCCAGCTTACTTCATTAGCCTGCTTTTCAGTATATATTTTTTCCCAATGTTTTTTTATCGTTTCTCTTTGCATAGGTTTATTTTATTGGGTTACTAATTTGCTTTGGCATACAAAATCGGTTTTCTCAACTCCTGTTTCTGCAATAGCAGCAAAGCCTCCGGCCACCTCTGTAAAATTTCTGTAACCCCTTGCCTGTAAAATGGAAGCTGTTATCATACTGCGGTAGCCACCTGCACAATGCAGAAAAAAATGTTCTTTCGGGTCAATAGTATTGATCCAGTCGTTGATAGCATCCAATGGTTTGTTGTAGGCATCTGCTACATGTTCGGCACGGTATTCGGCTTCCCGGCGAACATCTACCACCATGGTTTCACCTTGTTTAAATTCTTCGGCAAATTGTGTAGCAGTAATTCTTTCCACCAGGTCCACTTCCATGCTGGAATTTTTCCATGTGTCAAAGCCGCCATCGAGATGGCCAAGACAATTGTCATAGCCAACTCTTGCCAGCCTGGTTACGGTTTCTTCTTCTTTTCCTTTTTCTGTTACCAATAAAATGGGATAGCAAGTATGGGTAATTAAAGCACCAACCCAAGGGGCAAATTGTCCTTCAAGCCCTATGTTTATTGAACCAGGAATATAGCCTTCAGAAAAAACTTGTGCATCTCTTGTATCCAGTATCACTACTTCCGGGTCGTCTGCCAGGTTTTCAAAAGCATCAGGTGATAAAGCCCTCATACCATTGTGTAACACTTTCTCAAAGGTTTCATAACCCTGTTTATTCATGGCTACATTTTGAGGAAAATAGGCAGGTGGAGCGGTTAATCCATCCAGTACCTGATGTATAAAATCAGCTTCATCCTTAGCCCTTAATGCATAATTAAATTGTTTTTGATGACCGAGTATATCCACGGTTTCCTTCATCATATTTTTACCACAGGCACTACCTGCACCATGGCCGG
This sequence comes from Chitinophagaceae bacterium, assembly GCA_043760535.1. GTDB lineage: Bacteria > Bacteroidota > Bacteroidia > Chitinophagales > Chitinophagaceae > JAZKFT01. The sequence goes on along the minus strand of JAYUOV010000192.1, from coordinate 2,241 downwards.
GATATACAATAACCTCATCGGCCAAAGGCATTATTTTGGTTTGTAAAGAATTGTAGAGTAAACCAGCCAGTTCTTCCTGCGTCATGTGTGCTGCTTTTTGTGCCAGATCGGGGCGGCCTACATCGCCTAAAAACAAAGTGTCGCCTGTAAAAATGGCGTGGTCTTTCCCATTTTCATCTCTTAATAAAAAGGTGGTGGATTCCATTGTATGACCGGGTGTATGTAATGCAGTTATGGTTATATTACCCAACTTAAACGCCTCACCATCGGTAGCGGTATAGCATTCAAAACCGCATTGTGCAGTGGGGCCATATACTATAGTTGCACCGGTTTGTTTGGCCAGATCAAGGTGCCCACTTACAAAGTCTGCATGAAAATGGGTTTCGAAAACGTATTTTATTACAGCGCCATCTTTAGCTGCCCGTTGTATATAAGAGGCCGTTTCCCGAAGGGGGTCTATAATAGCTGCTTCGCCATTAGATTCAATATAGTAAGCCCCCTGGGCAAGGCAGCCGGTATAAATTTGTTCTACTTGCATGCTGGATAAACTTTTGTTGGTTAATGAAGTGATTATTTTAATAATGTTTGATGTAGTTCCTGTGTGTTGTGATTTATACCACCAGCTTTCCCTGCCACGATGATAAACCGCCATATAAATTATACAGGTTTTCTACACCCAATTTAGCTATAGCATTACATGCTCTTACGCTGCGTTGTCCGCTACGGCAATAAACAATGTACGTTTTTGCTTTGTCAAGTTTTTCGGCCTTTTTGGTAAAAGAAAAGCCCATAATATTCATCAGTTTTGCATGAGGTATATGTCCTTGTTTGTATTCCGCCTCTGTTCTTGCATCGATAATCGCAACATTTTTTTGTTGCATCAGCTGCTCCATTTCTTTAGCAGAAATGTTTTGATATGTGGCTATTTTTTTACTTCTAAAAAAGTCTAGTAATCCCATTTTTGTAATTTTTGTTTAAGCATTTTTTAATAGTCGAACCAACTCATTGGCCTGTACCACACCACTTTGGCGCCATTGTATTTTTCCTTTTTTAAAAATTACAAGTGTAGGTACACCCTGTACCTGATAAGCCTGTGCAGTAGCCGGATTTTTATCCACGTCTATTTTAATAATTGTGGCCGAGTCGCCTATCTGCTTTTTTACATTATCCAGTATAGGGCTCATCATTTTGCATGGTGCACACCAGGTTGCAAAAAAATCTACCAGCACTGGTTTTTCACTTTGTATTATTTCGGAGAAAGTCATTTGTAATGCATTTTTATTTAAATAAAATAAAGCCGCTTAGCCCAATGGGCAATTACCTACGCTACAGCCTTTATTGAAGAAAGCCTGCATTAGAAATAGGCCGCCAAAAATGGTTAAAGCCCATTCCTGCCTGGTTATGGCTAGTATTACAAACAGAGAGCCAAAACCAAACCGCACCCATTGCCCTGTATTCCACCGTAGAAAATAGCTTATCATTTTGTTATTGTTTTTAGCGTAAAAAAAGTTCTTTGATGATAATGTATCCACCCATTAGCAGTACAAACCACCCAAAGGCGGGTTTTAGTTTTTCGCTGCTTATTTTTTTAGAAAGAAATGCACCAAGCAAGATGCCAACAATGGCTAAGAGTGTAAAAGTGAGCAAAAATTGCCACTCCGGTTTTTCTGTGGAAATGCTGCCGGCAAAGCCTGTTAAAGAGTTCATGGTAATGATCATAAGCGATGTGCCAATAGCTTTTTTCATATCAAGCCCCATTAACAATATGAGAGCGGGGATAATTAAAAAACCGCCCCCGGCACCTAATAACCCGGTGATAATACCTATGAGCAATCCCTTTAAAATTACAAGAGTATATGGAAAAGTGATTGTGTTTGGTGCCCCCTTTTTTTTGTTTGTAATCGTAGAGATGGCCGCTGCGAGCATCAGTATCCCAAATAGCACAAGCTGTGCTTTGGCATGTGTTATTTCAAAAGTTCCGATGTTGAAAAGAGCGTTGGGTATAAGTGGTACCAACCATTTGCGGGTAATAAAAACACTTATTACCGATGGCAAACCAAAATAGAGTACTGCCCTTTTATCAATATTTCCCAATTTTAAATGACTGATGGCTCCTGCAAAGCTGGTGCTGCCCACCACAAATACAGAACTCCTTACCTATCGTAAATTAAGCTGCGTGATTTTTGTAAATTAGCCTTAGGGTGGTGCCTGGGAAAAGGGTTTCCGTTTGGTTTAGGATGG
>JAYUOV010000191.1:0-4042 GCA_043760535.1 Chitinophagaceae bacterium | reverse complement strand
TAGTTTTTATTGGCTTCTGTTATAACTGCACGGTGAATCTTCGATTTCATTACCTGTATCATCATATAATATAAAATTTAGCCCGAAATTACATAAACTGACCTCATTGACAAATTTATTTTTCGGGAAAATTATATAACTGCACTTTGATTTTTTAAAGGGGTTAGTTGTGAAAACAGCTTTGAATACCTAATAAATGGCTGAAATTAATTACCAAGCATTCAGTTAAACATATTTGTGAAATTTCTTAATAATTTCATTTTCAGAACGGCAGTTTTTATTGTTACTATAATCACTTTTCAAAATGTAGGAACATCTATAATTTGCTTCTTTTTTTATCTTTTACCAAAAACCAAACTAATCCAACCCAAACCAGCAGACTTGCGAAAAATGCAAAAATTGGTTTTCTAGGCCAATATTTAATTATCACCTGATGCGAACCTTTAGTAATGGGCAAGCTGATAAAACCAGCAGCATTTTTGCCTAAAATCACTTCTTTGTTATTTACGTATCCTTTCCAAGCTTGATGGTAGTTTTGGAAAATAATTACTGAATCATTTTCTGGAGAACTGATGTTAAAAGAAACAGAATTATTTTTCAATATCAAATCTTTCGGTTCATATTTAGATGCAGGTTTTTTTACTAAAAAAACTGCCTGCACCGAATCGAAATTTTTGAGTTGGCCACTATAAAGCAGATCCGAATAATTTTTGAGCATACTCGGATACTGTGCTTCATCATATCCAATTTTATTTTTTAAAAAATGAACTGGTTCATTTAAAAAACTGGTATCGTACGGAATGGCATTCAATGAACCTAGTGTAAGGTTTTGTTGTGCATTGTTTATTCTTGCTGCGGAAGTATGTATGCCAGCCTGTACCTGAGAAGCATTTTTCCTTACATTAACACCCGTATATGGCATGTTTGCAAAAAATGAAAGCAGCATATCTGCATAAATTAAAATTACAATTTTGTTCTTATTATTTATAAAAATTAGAGTGAGCAAAAGCAATCCAATGCTGATGATCGATTGAAGAAAAATCATAAAAGGAACGCTCAAGGTGCTAATATTAAAACCTTGTAAAGATACATTGGAAAGCCACGGGCCGAATAACATGGTTCTATAATTTAATAATAGATAACCTAGCATAAGTAGCTGTACACCAATAAAAATATAAGCTACTTTCTTTAGCAAACATTTTTTATTATCTAGTGCATATTGCAAACCAAAACCACTGGCTAATAACATTGTAAGAACGAAATAAATTCTAAATCCTCCGTTGTTTCTAATAAGATAAAGTAGTGGCAGGTGTTTAAAAAAAAATAATTTAATACTGCCCTGAAACGACATAATCAAAAGCAAAAGCCCACAAATAAGTAGTGGATAAAGTAATTTGTTTTTAGATTTTATTATGGCTACCACAGCGAAGCAACTCAAGATTACGCCACAAAAAATATTGGTCCAGGTAGCATCCGTTTTATAAAAATCAGAATTTACCGCAGATGCAAACGGCCATAGGAAAGATAGTAGGGCACGTACAGTTAAGCCGCCATAAGTGGAAAATATTTGGGTAAGGCTGTACCCATCCGAATGGTTGTAATTATTAATGATGCCTAAATATGATACAAAAAGAGGTAGTGATAAAACTGCACCGATGGTACATGCAAAAGCTAATAATCGAATTAAATATAATATATATTTTATATTTTGTATGGATTTGTTTGTTATAATTATTGCAATGAAAAAGAACATCAGAAAATACAATGTTGAAATGCAAAAACCGGGATAACCAGAGTTTATTAGAAAAAATAAACTAATGCCCAAGTAAATGCTATTTCTATAATTGGGATTGAACACGGTTCGTAAAAAAAACAGCAGGATAAACGGGATATAAGCTATTTCGAAGATGTATGGCGAATGGGTTAAATGAGCTGCATAATAGCCCGAACATACAAAACAGGCCATTAGTACACTAGCCACCACATTAGAAAGTTGTAAGTGCCGGGCTAATTTATACATTCCAAAAGCAGCTAAACCCACATGAGAAAGAATAGACAATGTATACACATAAACCGAGTGACCCAAAAGTGGAAAAATCCAAAGTGTAAAATTCCAGAAAGGAGTGCCTACATCGGCATGCATAGGAAAACCACCATTAAGATTATAAAACCAAAACGGAATACTGCCTTCATGTAGTTGCTTACTAAAAAAATAGTGAACAGGGTAGTAGTAATTGAGGGCATCGAATTTTATAGAAGCAAGGCCCGAAAGTAAGGGTAGATAAGCCAAAAAGATAATGAATGCAGCTAAGAGAACTGGGTAGTTTTTTTTACCAAAAAAAAATTTATGGTTGTATTTAAGATTCATTTTAAGTGTAAAAATATTGCAAGGTTTATTAGAGAAAATAATCGGGCTAAAATACTGCTTCTGTAAAGTGGCGCATCCTTTTTTTTTAATTTTGTTATAAGACCTATTTAAGAAGTTGCTTTTATTTTCATTTTTTTTTACCTGCACAGATCAAAGTAGCTATTTTAGCAGCATTATATGTTATTAGCAAGCAGCCACCACACCATAGCCGACGTTAGCATCATTATACCAGTTTATAACGGCAGCCTGCTTTTGCAAAAACACCTTTTACCATTGCTTGGCTTTCTGCATCGGCAGCCTTACACTGTGGAAGTGATTCTTACCGATGATGGCTCTGAGGATAAGGCAGCTTCAGCCGAATTTGCCCAAAACAATCAAATAAAAATAACCGGCTGCCAACAAAATATGGGCAAAGGTGCTATGCTGAGAGTCGGTTTTAAAATGGCCACAGGTTTGGTGCAATTGTTTACCGATGCAGATATTCCATTTGAACACAACAATATCCATGCACTGATATTGGCTTTGCAAAAAGACCCACAACAGTTAATTATTGGCGACCGTATGGATGCCCAATCAGTGTATTTTGAAAATGCCCCGCTATTGCGAAATATGGGTAGTTCTGTTGTGTCAGGCCTGGTAAGCCGTTTATTGTTTAAGGGTGTTTACGATACCCAATGCGGCCTTAAAGGCATGGGTAAAAGGGTTTCCCAGCAATTGTTTGGCCAAACAAAAGTGAACCGCTTTGCCATAGATATTGAATTGATTTATTTGGCATATAAACACAAAATACCTATACAAAAAATGCCTGTACAATTACGGTATAATGATAAAAGCAGTGTGCGGATTGTGAGTGACGGCTGGCAGTTACTAAAGGATATTTTTAGGGTTAAGCGGATGCATGGAGGTAAATAAAAGAACGGTACTCTGCATCAGTTTTGTCAGATTTAATTAACAAGACCTTAAAATTAAGATGGCAAAATTTTTCTCATTCTTTTTGGCTGTGCTCCTTTACATGAATCACGTAAAATAACAAGACTCATTATTTATGAAATACGGAATAAGCAAAAAAATAAGCAAAGTATAAAAAATGATAATCACGGATGCCTTGGATTGAGGGAACTTTATCTTGATTCCGTTAAAAAAAGGTGACAATTATTGGCTTGTAAAAGAAAGATATTTTAAAATTATTTGGTTTGCCACACAAAATAAGTCAACTCACTTTAACTTATTACTCAGCTACCAATTGCAAAGTGCCAAGAATGATTGATCGGTCTGTTTATTAATGTCAATTTGTTTTTATGTTTTCGGAGAAAAAAAATGTAAAATTTATGAATATTACATGCACTTGATTAGTGGGGACATAGAATTATTAACGATGCCAAACAGTAGTCCAACACTTGAGAGCCTAGCCCCGACTGTAGCGGATACCCCGCAGGAACAAGCCAAAGGCGTGTAACGAGGAGTAGTAGCGTAAGGCGAGACAACAGCTAAATAGTGCTTCCTAAGTTGTGCTTCATATTTTTTACATTTGCTCAAATCCATTGCTAAAACAATCATTTAATAAATTTTACAACATGCCATCATTCGATATTGCCAGTAAGGTAGATCTGCAAACACTTGACAATGCTATTAACGTAGTAAAAAAAGAAATTACCAATCGTTTTGATTTTAAGG
>JAYUOV010000190.1:0-11757 GCA_043760535.1 Chitinophagaceae bacterium | reverse complement strand
TTAACAAAGGGGCTCAATGCATCGCTGGCAGCATCGTATGAGATAAAAGAAAATATTTGGATAGATGCCTCTGGCATGTATCGCACTTTTAAAACTGGTGAGGTTACTACCAATACTACACTGGTAACGCTGGGCTTGCGGTGGAATATGGCAAGAAGGGAGTATGATTATTAATGGAAAAATTAGTATGGTTAATTTAACAAAAAAACCTCTCTGCATTGTAGGGAGGTTTTTTTTATTATGAACAAAGAGTCATTCTATATTTTAACAGCTATTTTTTCCAATAACAGCGTTAGTTTTTTTGTTGTTCCACAATATTTTCCAATAACTCTATTGGCACATGATAATAATGCTTAGCATTTACTACGCCGTTACCATTATTGGTAATTCCGTTTTCAAAAATGGCATTCCCGATTTTTGGCATCCGTTCCGAAACAGGAATATGAAATGCATTAGCCACGTGCTGTTTTAGGTTGTCTTTCATCCTGCCGGGGATTAATTCGTATTTGTTATAGGTGCATTTCGCCAATGCGTTAAAAATGCCTGAAAGTCCATTTATTATAAAATAATTTTTTGTTTATCAATATTACTGTTATTTTAGATTTCTGAAAAGGATGCTTTACGTGTGGGGGAATTACTAATAACGTTTACAATCTATATCATTTGTTAACAGCCAACAGCCAACAGCCAACAGCCAACAGCCAATTAATTTTCGGCTGTACAAGTTAGTCTATCTATTTTATCTATTCCCCTCTTTTTTTGTTGTAATTCATTCATCATCTGCACAGTATGCTACCAATAGTGTGCATTCGGATACCGCATTTAGTACACCGCATATTCCGGCAGGGTATTACCGCAGCTTACAAAAGAAAGCCACCAAACTACAAAACCGCCTTACCAAACAAAGCACCAAAGCCCTGCAATTGCTACAGGAACAGGAAAATAAGATATACTCAGCACTACATAAAATTGACTCATTTAAGGCCAAAGAATTAATGGGCAATGGCAAGGAAGCTTACACAAACCTGCAACAAAACATTACCGACAAAACAAAGAAACTAACTGCACCATTTAGCGGTTCATACATAGCCTCATTGGATAGTATGACTGGTGTACTGGGCTTTTTAAAATCTCAGGGTTTGGTTCCCCCACCAGGGGCGGAGGGGGCTGTAAAAGGGTTGAGCAGTACCCTAAACCAGGCAGAAGCCATTAAGAAATTTATAAAAGAACGGGAAGGCCAACTAAAAACCATCACCGCCCAATATAAAGACTTACCAGCCAGCATTACCAAAAGCCTTGGTAAATATAATAAAGAACTCTACTACTACAGCCAGCAGATACAGGAAGTAAAAGCAACCCTTAAAGACCCTGCCAAAATAGAAGCAGCGGTACTACAATACCTGCAAAAAGTGCCCGCCTTTAAAAAATGGATGCAGCAAAACGGACAACTGGCACAAATTTTTGGTGGTTCCAATCCCTCCACTGCGGGGAGGTTAGGAGGGGTTGCCGGCCTGCAAACCACTGCCAGCCTGCAACAACTAATACAAAGCCGTATCGGCAATACCACAGGTACAGGCACAACACCCGGAGTAGTGAATACTCAACAGTTTGTAAATGGCCAGCTACAAACAGCCATGAACAACCTGCAACAACAACGGACAAGACTACAGAATGCCTTACAAAGTGGGCAGGTAGGCGGCACTGGCAGCAGCACCGATGTACAGCCCGACTTTACACCCAACGGGCAAAAAACCAAAACCTTTTGGAAGCGGTTAGAGAAGGGTTATAACCTGCAAGCGACCCAACGCCGTGGACAGTTTCCCAGTGTAAACGACCTCGGGCTAAGCATCGGCTATAAAGCCAACGATAAATCGGTAATAGGCATAGGCCTGGCCTACAAGTTTGGCCTTGGCGAAAGCATCAATAAATTTAAATGGACTAACGAAGGCATTGGGTTGCGAACTTATATCGACCTTAAATGGAAAGGTAATTTGTGGATTAGCGGAGGCTACGAGAAGCACTACTGGCAGCGGTTTTCGTTGTTTGGTGGTGGTGTGGTACCCCCTTTAGGGGGCGGAGGGGGCTTGGCCTGGGTACAAAGCGGCTTAATTGGCATCAGCAAAAAAGTGAAGAAGGGGAAGAAAGAAATGAAGTTGCAATTGCTGTATGATTTTTTACAGCCGAATACCGGTGGGTTGCCGGTGGTGTTTAGGTGGGGGAGTGAGCTTTAAATATTTACTTAGAATTTTAATACATAAAAAACAACAAAGCAGATTATGAAATGGAGTTTAATAATGTTGTGTTTAATAATATTACCCGATATATTGTCGGCTCGGGAACCAAATTCTGTCCCTCCTACCAGTCCTGGCAACTATGATTATTCTAGCATAACTGAGGTAATTCCACCCTCACCCAATGCAGCTTCATTGGGTAAATTCGGTGGTGTTAATGTCGGAAAAAACACAGGTACGATAAATTTTTTAGTACCTATTTATGATGTAAGTATAAAAAATGTAACTGTTCCCGTTTCTCTCTCCTATTCATCGGGTGGGATGAAGGTAGACGAACTCCCAACTGTATTGGGTACCAGTTGGAACTTAAATGCAGGTGGCGTGATTAACAGGACGGTTGCAGGGGCACCGGATGAATCTTCCGTTTGGGTGGATCCACCTACGGGATTCCCTAACGTAAGCCAGGCAACTTTAGATTTTTATCTCAAAACCATTTCTAAATCTACTAGTGAGGACTGGAGGCATGATATTTTTAAATTTAATTTCGGTGGCTTTTCAGGTTCGTTTATTTTAGACAAAGAGCGGAATGTTCAGTTGTTGGAGCATTCTGACTTGTCCATCACCAAATCGCTTTCGGTAAGTGGTAAACTTAATTTTATCGCAACAGATGGAAAAGGCACAAAGTATTATTTTGGTTTTGATGATGCCATAGAGCAAACAAAAAATAATAAGAGTAGTTGCCAATCTGATGTAGGAGAGTATGCCTATACAACTACAGCCTGGTACCTTAGCCGTATCGAAAACACCAATGGAGAGTGGGTCAATTTTAGCTATGAGGCCGAGGCTTTTAAGACCATGGTAATGAACGGAATTAGCCAAAGCATGACTAAGGGCAATAACAGCCAGGTAGGAGAATGTGGGAATTGCGCCGCTTTATTTAACAGCTTCTCAACTTGTACTTCGTCTTATAATCTCAAAACAGTCCGGTTACTCGCAATCAGCAGTTCTTCCGGTGTGTACATTACTTTTGGATATGAGCTTACTTCCGTGTATCAGGATGGATTTACTTTATGCAATAAAATATGGATTAATCGGGACAATGGCAGCATTATCAACGGTTATGATTTACTATATCAAACTAGAGCACCCACTACAACATCTTCAAATATATACGCCGATAATAGCCCCCGTAAGTTTTTAATAGGAGTTAATAAGCTGGCTAGCGATGGATCAATTGCTCCGTTAAGTCAGTATAAGTTTAACTACTACAATCTTAATAACCTCCCTTCCCGCTTCAGCTATGCGCAGGATCATTGGGGCTTTTTCAATGGAAAAACGACAAATGTAAATTTTTTAGCACTTCCTGAGGCGGCATATCAGGTCACATTTCCTGATGCGACTGCCAACCGCAATGCGGATGAAAACTTTGTCATAAACGGTTCGCTCAGTAAAATTGAATACCCAACAGGTGGGTTTGATGAGCTAACCTATGAAAGTAATAAAATCGGGGCAAATGTTACCGGTGGTTTAAGAATAAGACAAATTAAAACGTTTGATGGTATATCGGTGACCCCAATTAATACTAACTATTATTATACCACACTGGATAACTTGTCGGGGTCTGGTGAAGGATTCTTTTCAGAGCCTAAGCACATGAAATCAATGAGTGTAATATCTAAGTGTATTAAATATGGTAATCCTGAACCACATAGCCCTAATGGAAATCCATTGTGTTTTCAGCAGGATTGCGACATTATCCAATTATCTTCAAATACTAATGACAATTTGTACATTTTCAGTACTGGTCTCGTTTCTTACCGATATGTAGTTGAAATGAAGATAGCTTCTATAGAAAAGTTGGCCACTCAATAAGAGTATATTGTAAATTCTAACATTCCACCACAGCTTATTCAAGGCAGTTCCACCATGCCTGGCGTGCCATTTACTTCCAATTATCATCTTAATGGCTTGGAAAAGCAGGCAATACAATACAAATGGGAGAGTAACACGTTTAAAAAAGTAAGTCAAACAGACAATAACTATCTTATAAGAGCTTCGCCCATTGCATTGTTCAAATCTTACTATACTAATGGGCTTGGCGGACAGTGTGATGGTAGCCTGTATAAAGAATGTATGAGGTTTGAATGCAATGCATTTGAGTACATAAAAAAGTGGGCTATTAAAACTAGTGAAACAGAAATGCTTTACACTGATGTTCCAGAAGGCACGGCTAGTAAAACCATAAATTATGCATACAGCAATCCCAATAATCCTCAGGTAACAACAAGTGTCACAACTACCAGCAAAGGCGACAATATAGAAGTACACAACTATTACCCTACAGATTTTCCGTCGGTACCTGTGTATGCAAGCATGATTGATAGGCACATTATTAACTCGGTGGTAAAGCAAATTACAACCAATACTTCCAAAACGATTGAGGTGGGTAAAGTTTTGACTAATTATAGCAGTTTTAATGGAGGCACTTTGTTAGCACCTGCATCCATTGAAACCTCTAAAAACGCCGGTGTACTTTTCACGGAAGTAACCCTTCAAAAATATGGAGCTAAAGGAAACCTGCTACAATACACTGGTCGGGATGGAGTCGTTTGTTCTATTTTATGGGGCTATAAAGATAATTATCCGGTGGCTAAAATAACCGGAGTAACCTACGACCAAGCGGTTACCTACATAAACCTAGCTGTTTGTTTTAACCCTGTGTCCGATGTTGCTTTGCGAACGGAACTGAATAACCTACGCGTCAACCTTTCCGGCAAATTAATTTCCACTTACACCTACGCCCCCCTTATTGGCATCACCTCCCAAACCGACCCCAACAACAAAACCATCTATTACGAATACGACAATTTTAACCGCCTTAAATACATTAAAGACCAGAACCATAATGTAATTAAGGCTATGAACTATGGGTATCAAATGCCCCTAAACGGATATGGCAATACTGCAATATCGCAAGTATTTTATAGCCAAAGTTGTGCAACGGCCACGCCGCTTCCATATACATATACGGTACCTGCCAATACGTATCGTTCAGACATAAACCAGGAAGATGCCAATGCCAAAGCACAGCAGCAAATAAATACCCAGGGGCAGGCCGCTGCAAATACCACCGGAGCCTGCCAAAGCACCGTGTATGCCAGAATTAGTTATGAAAACACGTATTCTTTGGGCGGCAGTTACACTTTTGGCGACGTGGTTGTAAGGTTTTATTCGGATGTGGCCTGTACCATACCTGCTGCGGTAAATTCGTTATCGGTAAATTATCAATCATTAGATGGGTGCAGCACTTCGGGTAACCCTATACAGGCAAATAAGAATGGCGGTGGCACTTACATGGTATTAGAAACCGGTGCCATGCTGTATTATGAAAATTTTTCTTATGATTATGGCTATCCGGTTAGTATGCTGTCATGTGATGTTGTTTTTTCACTCAATTCCGGTACAGGATACTCCATTGTACTTTAAAAAAAAATACTATGAAAACCATTTGCTGCATCTTTTTTTTACTTGTAATCGCTACTATCTCGTTTGCCCAGTTGAACAGGGATACCATTGTGGCCAGGGAATCAAGGGTAATGAAAAATAATCTTCAACTAGATTCCCTTCAATTTGTGAAAGTGACGAAACTCAATAAGCGAATGCTTACCGAAATGGATTCAGTTTACAGACTTACCCAAACCGCTGATGCAAAAAACCAAAGTATGAAGCAGGTAAACAGGCTTTACAGAAAAGATATAAAACAGGTATTGTCCGCAACCCAGTTTGCTTCATTTCTTGCTTCAAGAAAAAATGCCAGGGAAAAATTAGCATTAAAAGCCGCCCAAAAAAATATTAAAGTAAAACCGGTTTTATCAACACAAGACGATAACCAGAATTAATGCCGTTGTTGTTGCACTTTGCTATTATAAGGGTTGTATTTAAAATTGTTGGTCAAAATAATTTGTAAATACGAATGAATTTCAGCTGAGAGGCACCCCTTTCTTGTGCCGATTATTTCGGGGAGGGGACAGGGGGCTAAAAAGATTGCGACAATTTTAAATGCACCCATCGTAGGTTAACCATATCAAAATTTAGTACTTAATGATACATTTATCAAACAGATTAGTAAAAAACATGGTATTAAAATTGGGGATACTCCTGATATTTTCCCCCGTATTCATTTCGGCCCAGATAAAGCCTAACAACGCCACATACCCCACACCCACACAGGCCGCACCTGCATTACCCGCCGGGTACAATCAAAACATTACGGTGAACTACGTCCGTACCTGGGAGGCCATGAAGCCAAACACCAACCCCTCGGCTGCCGACTTAGCCGACCCCGCCAAATACAAACAAGCCACCGCCTACTTCGATGGCCTTGGCCGCCCCTTGCAGGAAGTAATAAAAGGCGCAAGCCCCGATGGCCAAAAAGATTTGGTGAGCATGCATACCTACGATGCATTTGGCAGAGAAACCATCAATTACCTGCCCTACCCTGCAATACCCAACGGTACCGATGCCGGTAAATTTAAAACCGATCCATTTTCAGCCACTCAAACTTATTACCAAACCAACTACACCGACCAACGACCCTTTAGCCAAACCGAAATAGAACCAAGCCCCCTTAACCGCCCTACCAAAACCATGGCACCCGGCAATAGCTGGGTGGGCAGCGGCAGGGGCATAGAAAAACAATACCTTATAAACACCATAAACGATGAAGTACGAATATGGAATATTGGCTATAATGTTAATATTGAACTCAACATACCCACAAGCACCGCCACCTACCCTGCCGGCCAACTGTATAAAAATGTAACCATAGACGAACACCAAAAGCTGGTAGTAGAATACACAGACAAAGAAGGCCATGTGATACTAAAAAAAGTTCAGTTAGCCGATATCCCCTCCGTAAACCATACCGGCTGGCTATGCACCTACTATGTGTACGACGATTTCGGCCTGCTCCGTTTCGTAATGCAACCCAAAGCGGTGGAATATCTTAATACAAATGGTTGGGTGCTGCCAGTCCCCCCTTTGGGGGGCGGAGGGGGCGATGTAGTTGCAGAACTCTGCTTCAGATACGAATACGATGGCCGCAACCGAATGACAGCCAAAAAGGTACCTGGAGCCGGTTGGGTATATATGTGCTACGACAAACGGGACAGGCTGGTATATACCCAGGATGCCAATATGCGGAACGGTTCCTCACTCCCCATCTTTGGAGGGGCAGGGGGAGGCTGGATGGTAACTTTTTATGATGCACTAAACAGACCAACTGCCGCTGCATTATATAAAACCGGACTATCACAAAACCAGCTACAGGATGCACTCAATGGTCTTGTAATGGAAAACCCAACGCCATCCATAGCCGAAGGTGATCTCTATCGCCTTAGCTATATTTACTACGACAATTACACATTTTCCGGTGCAGTTGGTTTTGAAGGCCCCCAACTGATAGCCACCCAATCTAATTATCAGTTAGGCGACGAAGTGGCCGACAATACCACACAGGCCACCAGCACCCGTGGCCTGGTAACCGGTACTAAAACCCGCGTTCTAGTTCCCCCTTTAGGGGGCGGAACATGGCAAACCGCCACCACCTATTACGATGTAAACGGCAAACCCCTGCAAGCCATCAGCACCAACCACAAGGGCGGAAAAGATATAGTAACAACTCAATACAGTTTTACAGGTAAAGTTATCAGCACCGTTAGCAAACACCACAACCCGGCCGCTACCCTTGCCGGTACCCAAACCACCACCATACAGCAAACTACCCTGAACAGTAATAATTACGCAATCAGCACCCGGCAAAAAATAAATAATGATGCGTGGCTTCCAATCAGCACCCTACAATACGACGATATGGGCAAAGCCAAACGTAAAGAAATGGGAAATGGCTACAACATGGATGGCAATGCAGAAAAATTCTTTACCAACTTTAGTTACAATATACGGGGGTGGCTTACGGGTGTTAATAAAGCCGACATCGAATCTGCTGGCAATTATGCCTGGACATCTACCGTCTTTTTCAAAGCCATTTTTGCTCAAAAGCTGAGCTATGATTATGGTTTTGGTAAATCTGCAGATTACAATGCTGCCAGTACAGAATACGGGCAGGTAAACGGTAATATCAGCGGACAGGTATGGGTGCACGCCGGTAACCAACGTAAACGGGCTTTTGGTTACGAATATGATAATGTAAACCGCCTTACCAAAGCCGATTACACCGAAGACTTTTATGGCTGGCGAAACTCACAGGGTACCTGGTACGAAAATGAATTTAGTGTAAGCAACATTAGCTACGATGCCAACGGCAACATTAAAAGTATGAAACAAATGGGAAGCCGTCCCGAAAGCTGGGGAACGCTGCTCGATGATATGACCTATGATTACAGCCTTACCAGCAACAAATTAAAATCTGTAACTGATGCCATTACCGATACCACATTTAATCTGGGTGATTTTAAAGACAACAATAAAACAGGCGATGATTACACCTACGATGCCAATGGCAATATGATAGCCGATAAAAACAAAGGCATATCGGCCATTACCTACAACTACCTTAACCTGCCACAAACAATAAACGTTACCAATAAAGGAACGATAACATACACCTACGATGCCACTGGTAACAAACTACAAAAGATTGTAACACCAGCTCCCCCTTCAGGGGGCGGAGGGGGCGCAACTACTACTGATTATTTGGGCGCCTTTCAATACCAAAACAGCGAACTACAACAGGTAGCCCATGCCGAAGGCCGGGTACGCTACGCAAAAAGAATGACCTACAACGGCCAAACCGCCGAATACTATTGGAACTATGACTTTTATTATAAAGACCACCTGGGCAATATAAGAGCCACCGTTACCGAACAGCAGGATCAAAGCCGCTACACCGTAACAACCGAAGCAGCCGTGCAAACGCAGGAACTCAGTTACACCCATTTTAACCCCGCCGATACCCGAACCCGCAGCCAGATACCGGGTTATGCCAATACTGCCGAAAACAATAACCGTGTAATACGCACCCTTACCAATGGACAGCGGTATATGGCCTATAATACCGTACTTAAAGTAATGGCCGGCGACGAAGTGGATATTAAAGTGGACTACTATTACAGAAACAGCGAAACCGCCTCCGACCTTGGCGCCCCGCCACAAGATTGGAACTACTGGGGCTGGGTAGGTTTGCTTTACCCCATGTTTGGCAATATGGCCGGTGCCATCAACCCTGCCCACCTTAACAGCAACCAGATAAGCGGCAGTGGTAATTCTGTTAACGCCTGGAGCATCGGTAATTTTTTAAGCAACCGTGGTGCCACTACCAACAGCAGCCGCCCAAAGGCATACCTCAACTGGGTATTTATGGATGAAAATTTTAAAATTACCGAAAGCGGCAGTAACTGGCGGCAGGTAGGCGACCAAACAACAGAATTTAGCAGTTTGGTAAGCGAAATACCCGTAAAAGTGCAGAAAAGCGGCTATGTTTATGTATGGGTTAGTAACGAAAGCAATACCCCTGTTTATTTTGATGATTTAAAAATCAACCACAGAGCAGGGCCGTTGTTACAGGAAGATGATTATTATCCTTTTGGATTGGAAATGAAAATGCTGGGGAGCAGGGCAAGTGGCAAGCAGGAGAATAAATTAAAATATAATGGCAAGGAGTTGCAGAGTGACTTTGATTTAGAGTGGACGGATTATGGAGCGAGGATGTATGATGGGCAGATTGGGAGGTGGCATGTGGTTGACCCTTTGGCAGCACATCCAAAGCAAATTGGAATGTCCCCATATTCAGCGTTTGCGAATAATCCTATACGTTATGTTGACCCAACAGGTATGATTTGGGAAGACCCTAAAGATGCTGAAAGATTGAATAAATCTGTAAATAGTAAAATTGAAAGCATTGGTAAGGATAATACAAAAATTCAGGCTCAAATTGATAAAGGCGGACTAAGTGAAAAGAAACTTGGTAAGCTTCAAGATAAATTAGCTGATAATAATTCAAAGGTTGGGTTACTTAATCAATCATTAGCTGACATTAAAAGTATTGGAGAGGCTACAGAAACATATGCCCTATCAAGTCCAAGTCAAAGTGATGGTACACACGGTGTAGTAAAAGACTCCAAAGGAGTTATCCAAATTGAAGGAAGTAATACAGGATTACATCTTCACGAAATAAGACACGTTGGACAGTCAATCGGAGCAGGTGGAGTAAAGTTCAATAAAAATGGGCAGTTATTAAATTCAGCAACTACGATTTCAGGAGGTCGAAATAATGAAGTTAATGCTTATCAAGTTCAATTTTCTTTTGATGGTTCTTATCCTGCAGGTGCCAGTTCTCTAAAAGATATTAATGGAACTACATTGATGAATATAAAGAAAGAAGATGGAACTTCTGTATACGAACAACTAAAGGATAAAAAATGAAAAAGCTATTATTTATATCGATAGTAGCTTCTTGGTTAATTAGCTGCGTTACGACAAAAAAAAATATTCAATTAAATTCTGAATTAAATGGTGTGTATAAGTTGAAGTCTGATAAATTGTTTCAAGCCTTTTCAGATTTGAATTATCATAGTTTAGAGCTTAAGCCTGATGGGATTTATATTTTGAAAAAAGCTGAAATAAAATTTACACCGGTTATTGAGCAATGCGAAATAGCATCAAAAGGAAGATGGGCAACTATATCAAATGATGTACTTGAATTGACAAGCGAAGAAAAATATGAAAAGCCGAAAGGCTTTGAGTATGAGATTAAAAAGGAAAATAGATATTCACAGGATAGTTTATACATTCAGGTAAATTTTCCTGATAGTGTTGAAGAACTTCCAATTAAGTTACATTTTGGCTTCAATAGCAACAATAGTAAATCTATTGAAACTGAAAAAACATTTGTGGTACTGCCAAAGTCAAAATATTTATGGCCAAAAACTTCGAATTCAGTTAATAGAAATAATATTTCATTTTATTTAGAGGGTAACGTTTCTTCTAAGGGGAGAAATATTTTTGAAATATTTGAGGAAGAAATAGATACAGAAAAGAGTAATTATTTAACTATTAACTTGCCAAACTTTGATAGATGCTTTTTTGAGTTTGAACCTTTAAACAAAGATTTGATTTACATTAAAAATAAGACCCAACTATTTTGGCAGGGTGTGATTTGGGAAAAATAAAAGAATTGAAGGAAGCCCCGAACTTCGGGGCTTTTTTTATTTAGTGTAAGAGAGTTTAGTATTGGCAGAAGCCAGTAAATTATCAATAGTGTACAAGATGCAATGTTTGTCTTCTTCGGGCAGTCCGTTTATTTGCTGTAATCTTTTGAGCATTACAGGGTCTTTAAAAGTATCTGTTTGGTTTACTTCACCCAACAAGTAACCTACGGTTGTTTCTAATAGTTCAGCCATTTTTTTAGCCCCACTGGCGCAGGTCTTCCAAGCAACTGGCGCCGGCCTCCCGGCCGGTGCTGGTTCATTACTTGATTTACCTTAGGAGCGACTAACCTAAAAAAGGC
>JAYUOV010000189.1:0-11776 GCA_043760535.1 Chitinophagaceae bacterium | reverse complement strand
GAAAACCTGGACACACTTGCGGCCTATGCCAATCTGCTTGGCAGTATTGTAAACACAGTAGATGGTGCTAAAAATCTGTATGTAGAAGCCGTATCTGGCATGCCACAAATCATCATTCATTACAATAGAAATACCATAGCACAATACAACCTCAATATTACAGATATTAATAAGGTGGTGAATACTGCTTTTGCCGGGCAAAGTGCCGGTATCCTGTTCGAAGGCGAAAAGCGTTTTGATGTAGTGGTACGGCTAAAAGGTGCATTAAAACAAGATGTAAAAGATGTGCAGAACCTGCTGATACCTGCACCAAATGGCACACAAATACCTCTGTATCAATTGGCCAATGTGCAGATAAAGGATGGCCCTAACCAAATACAAAGAGAAGATGCCAAAAGAAGGATTGTGGTAGGCTTTAATGTGAAAGGCCGCGATGTGCAAACAATAGTAAATGAGTTGCAGAGCAAAGTAGAAAAGCAACTAAAATTTTCAACCGGCTACTACGTAACCTATGGTGGTGCTTTCGAAAACCTGAACGCTGCCAAAAAGCGGTTAATGATTGCAGTGCCGGTTTCGCTACTACTCATTTTTCTGCTGCTGTATTTTGCGTTCAATTCTATAAAGCATGGGTTGCTTATATACTCGGCCATCCCACTCTCTGCCATTGGCGGCATTTTATTTTTAGCCATACGTGGCATGCCTTTTAGCATTAGTGCCGGCGTGGGTTTTATTGCTTTATTTGGTGTGGCTGTATTAAATGGCATTGTATTAATAGCAGAGTTTAACCGCTTAAAAATGGAAGGGATTACAGACTTAAAACGTATTGTTCTTATGGGTACCAAAATAAGGTTGCGGCCTGTGTTAATGACAGCCTTGGTGGCTTCGCTGGGCTTTTTGCCAATGGCCTTAAGTATTGGTGCAGGTGCCGAAGTGCAGCGGCCTTTAGCCACCGTTGTAATTGGTGGTTTGCTGATTGCTACGTTTCTAACATTATTCGTACTGCCGGTATTATACATCATGTTCGAGAAGGGAATAGCAAGAGATAAAAAGCCTGGTACACTTCCCGGAACAGTGGCTGTAATATTGTTTTTGTTTGGCTTGGGTAATACTACCTTTTCACAAACTGGCATTACGTTACAGGCAGCCACAGATACGGCTATAAAAAATAATCTGTTGGTAAAAAATGAGCAACTGAAAGCACTGTACCGGCAGCAGCTTATAAAGACTGCAAAAGCCATCCCTTTTACCGCTTTTACTGCAGAGGCGGGCCAGATAAACAGCATTTATACCGATACCAAATTTGGTGTTTCGCAGTCTTTCAGTTTTCCGAAAGTGTACAGCAGCCAAAAAGAAGTATTGCAGCAGGAATGGAAGGCTGGTGAGCTGCAGGTAGCCGTTAAAGAAGCTACATTAAAAAAGCAGGTGGCTCAGGCTTTTTTTACAATTATTTACATGGCAGAAAAAAAGCAATTATTGCAAAATGCAGATAGTCTTTACACGGCTTTTTATAAAAAAGCGGAACTACGTTTGGCTAAAGGCGAAACCAATCTGCTGGAAAAAGTCAGTGCAGAAGCCCAACTGGGACAGATACGTTTGCAACTGTTACAATTACAACAGGATTCGGCAATGGTGCAAATGCAGTTTCAGTTATTGCTAAACTCGGCAGCCATATTTGTTCCCGTTTCTAAAGCATATAAAATGGAAACAGGAGCTGCAACCGATACTGCATTACTGAAAGAACATCCGGCTTTAAAAGCAATACTGCAGCAACAGCAAACGGCTGATGCGATGCTGCAATTAGAGAAAAGCAGGCTGCTTCCAGAAATGTCGGTGGGGTATAATAACACCAGTTTCCAAGGCGCCGGTGCCGATAACAAATTGTATCCAAGTTCCAGGCGTTTTAGTTCGGTACAGGTAGGTGTAGGCATCCCCATTTTTGCCAAAGCACAAAAGGAAAAAATAACTAGTGCCATGATGAACAGGCAGGTGGCCGAAAGTAATTATGCCGTGGGGCTACAGGCTTTGCAAAGCGAATACCAAATAGCAATAGCCCAATATAGTAAGCACCAGCAAACAGTACAATATTTTGAAAACAAAGCTTTAAAAAATGCAGCATTGATAAAGGTTACAGCCAATCAGCAACTTGCAGCCGGCACTATCAATTACCTCGATTGGGTGCAGTTAATCCACCAGGCAACTACTGTAAAAAACGACTATATAGAAGCCGTTAACAACCTCAACGAATCGGTTATCCAACTTAATTATCTCATTAGCAAATAGCAATACCGAACATGAAGTACCTACTAATAATATCATGCTTTATAAGCATTCTTTTTGCCTGTGGCGAAAAGAAAAATACAGAAGAACCGTCAGCAAACGGTGGCAGCGAAACCATCGTTGCACTTACCGATGTACAAATGAAAAATGCCGGCATTGTAACGGGCAACATACAGCAACAGGAAATTGCATCCATCTTAAAAATGAATGGTAAAATAGATGTGCCGCCTCAAAATATGGTTTCTATTAGTGTGCCATTGGGCGGCTATTTAAAAACGACCAAGCTGCTGCCCGGTATGCACATTAACAAAGGCGAAGTAATAGCTGTGGTAGAAGACCAGCAGTACATTCAGTTACAGCAGGATTATTTAACAGCGAAGGCAAAAATTAGTTTTTTAGAAAATGAATACAAACGCCAGAAGGAGCTGAACCAAAGCCAGGCCAGCAGCGACAAAGTGTATCAGCAAGCCGAGGCCGACTTTAGAAGCCAGCGGATATTAATTACAGCACTGGCCGAAAAGCTGCAACTGGCTGGTATCAATCTCAATAAAATAAGCGAAACAAGCATTACCCGAAGTGTAAATATTTACGCACCTATAGCTGGCTATGTTTCTAAAGTAAATGTAAATATTGGTAAATATGTATCGCCTACAGAAGTCCTCTTCGAGCTGATTAATCCAACTGATATTCATCTGGCATTAAGGGTGTTTGAGAAGGACATTGATAAGCTTTATATCGGGCAAAAATTAATGGCATTTACCAATAACGACCCCAATAAAAAACACCCCTGCGAAATATTGCTGATTGGCAAAGATTTATCAACAGATGGTAATACCGAAGTGCACTGCCACTTTGAAGATTACGACCATGCATTACTTCCTGGCACCTATATGAATGCCGAAATAGAAGTGAAAAAGAACCGGGCTTTTGTATTACCAACCGATGCAGTTGTAAGGTTCGAAGGCAAGCAGTTTATTTACCAGGTAAAAAGTAAAGATCAATTTGAAATGGTAGAAGTAAATGTGGGCGAAACCGAAAATGGATTTACCGAGATTGTATTGGCTGAAAAGAAAAATATAGCAAGCGCTGGTTTTGTAATTAAAGGAGCCTATTCTTTATTAATGATGATGAAAAATAAATCGGAAGATTAGCAACGACTGCCGATAGTAAGCCTTGTTAAAGTTTAGGGAAGCTACATAGTAGCACTGGCCTTGAACGGAGCGTCGCAACGAAGCTTCATCAAGGTACAAAAGCTGATAAACAAAATATTTATTGCCCCAAAAAAATGCCTTTACTTTAATTACTAAAATAACAAGTTATGCCAGTACGTATGGTAGATGATCCGCAGGATCAAAATGAATACAACGACAACAATTCGGGTGGCGGCGGTGGTGGTGGCCGTGTACCCGGCGGCGGTGGTGGTGGAGGCATTTTTGCTTTGTTGCCACTCTTAATGGGCTTATTTAAAAGCAAGTTTGGCATTTTTATTTTAATAGCAGGCGTGGCTGCTTATTTTTTACTGGGGCAAAAAAGTTGTAGTGGACTTAGCAATACGGTTTCGCAGTTTTCTAAAGGCGGTACGCTCGACCCTAAAGAATTTGCCAAGGCTAATGTATATGAGGGCCTCAGCGACGACAACGTAAAAAACCCATTGCCGGAAATGGTAAGCCTATTAAAGTTTGCACCGCAACGCCAAAACCAGGGCCGGCAGGGAAGTTGCGTGGCGTGGAGTGCAGCTTATGGTGCCCGTACCATTATGGAAGCGGCCAGTAAAGGCGTAAACCCCGAGCAGGCTGCCTTTAGCCCTTCATTTTTATACAATCAAATAGGCCTCGATGGCTGCCAGGGCAGTTATATAATCCGTGCCATGGAGTTTATGCAGCGTAATGGCTCTTTACCACTCAGCGAATTTCCGTACGATGAAAGTAACTGTAGCCGCGGGCCGGGCAATGGCCAAATGCAGGAAGCCGCTAGTTACAAAATACACGGTTTTACCAGGCTTACCAGCAGCGAAGATGTAAACGGCATCAATATCAGGGCTATTAAAGAACACCTTGCTAAAGACGCACCAGTTATTATCGGCATGATGGTGGGCGGCAGTTTTATGGAAGGCATGATGGGCCAACAACTTTGGCGGCCTACCGCTGAAGACCAGCAGCAGATGGGCTTTGGCGGCCACGCCATGTGCGTAATTGGGTACGACGACCGCATGGCCGGTGGTGCCATCCAAATTATGAACAGCTGGGGATCGGAGTGGGGCGAAAATGGCATTGGCTGGGTTCGCTATGCCGATTTTCAAAACTTTTTACGGGAAGCTTACGGTGTGGATCCATTGCCCAAACAGGGTGCTGCCCTTAACCAACCCTTCGATTGCGAAGTGGGCTTGGTAGAAACCGTGGCCGGAAAACCTAAAGCATATCTTCCTTTAAGTGGCGGCACTAACAATGTTTTTAGCAGTGCCACCATTCCTAAAGCCACCACTTTTAGGGTAGAGGTAAAAAATACCAACGAATGTTATATATATGTTTTTGGCCAAGAAACGGACAATAGCAGTTACACATTATTTCCCTACCCAAAAAAGGACGACCCTACCAAAACGGCCTATAGCCCTTATTGCGGCATTACTGGTTACCGCATGTTTCCTAAAGATAGAAGCATGAAACCGGATGATATTGGAACCAAAGATTACATAGCCGTGGTAGTAAGCAAGCAGGAACTGAACTGGTATAACCTTAACCAAACCATTAGTAAAAACCGCACCAATTATGCCACTGCAGTGTCGGGTGCATTAAGCACTATGGGTGCCAGCACTGGCCGTATGCAGGTAAGCAGCACTGGCAAAGGCAATATGCGTTTCTCTTCCCCTGCGGGTGATAAAGGTGTGGCTTATGCTATTGTGGAGATTAATAAAAAATAGCACTTTATTGGTCAATGGGTCATTTGTAAATTGTCATTGAACGAATAATAAAAAGGAAGTCTTTTGGGCTTCCTTTTTTGTTTGGATGTATCTTTTGGAGCCAAGCTTTTGTACTACTATTTGGCGACATTGGCGACGCTCCGTTGAAAAGTAGTGCTACTATTTGGCTTTTATCAACAGACATAATAGACTAGTGGTTATTGTTAGCACCACCGTCGTACGGTATTCGCAACAACTATAAATGTATAGCGTCCGACACATACCCATTTTCCTGCATCCATTGCAGCAGCTTGGGTAAGGCGTATTGCAGCCGTGGCAAGGCTTTCTGGCTATCATGAAAAACGATAATGCTGCCCGGTTTTATTTTTCGTATTACATTTTGAAAGCATTTTTCGCCATCAATCTCCGTATCAAAATCACCCGACAAAACAGACCACATGATAATTTTTGATTTCTGATTTCTGATTTCTGATTTCTGAAGTTTGATGTCTGATATGTGAACCTTGATTCCTGAACCTTGATCCTTGACTCCTTGTATTTTCAAAATTTGTGACCTTTTAATTCTGCCGTAAGGCGGCCTGAAAAGATGGGAACCAATCAATACATCTGCATCTGCAATTTCTTTAATGTAAGCATCATCATCTGTTTTCCAGCCATTGGCGTGGTACATGGTATGATTAGCCACAGCATGGCCACCTTTTTTTATTTGCTCAAATATTTCGGAGTGTTGTGCTACATTTTTACCAATACAAAAAAACGTGGCTTTTGCTTTGTATTGTTCCAGTTGCTGCAATACAAACGGTGTAGCTGTTTCATGCGGGCCATCATCAAAAGTTAGAAAAATGGTTTTGCCGGTAACGGGTATATCCCAAATACAGGTGGGATATATTTTTTTAAGCCACCAGGGCGTATGGGTGAGGTAAAATTTCATTTTCAACCAGAAATTGAGGAGCTAATTTTAGTAGCCAGGCTATCACAAACCCTTTTAAAATCTGTTATGGATAAACTTCCGTACTTCAATTCAATTAGTTCAATATCAATAGTACTAAGTTTTGTAACCTTAAATAAGGATGGTTTTCTGAGACGGTTTAAGGTATCTGGTTGCACAATAACATCATTTTCAGTACCGGCATTCAAATTAGAAGTAATAAAAACAAGCGTAACATCCCATCCTTCTAAAAATAATACAAGCCCTGGCCTAAGTTTATTGTCACTTAAATCAGTGTAGGGAAATGGAGCCAGAACAATGTCTCTAATTTTAATTTCCATATCGGCCTATTGCATCTTTTTCGGTGTACACCTCTCCGTCATTTAAAAACTCCCAGGTACGTGGCGACATAGCAGCCAATTGCATAATGCCTTTTGTCATCATCCTATCCTCCATTTCGGCCAGTATTTTTTCTGCAAAATGGCTTACTTTTTTTTGTTCTTCTTCGGGTAAATGTTTCAATACCTCTATGGTGCGTTCTATCGTTTCGTTTGTATCCATGACCTATACATTTTTACCAAATTTAAAGCAATTCGTCATTATAGCCCTGCCTTTATCTTTGCCACATGAATAAGCCAGTTAGAGTTCGTTTTGCGCCATCGCCTACCGGTGGTTTGCACCTGGGTGGTGTACGCACCGTGTTATATAATTACCTGTTTGCCCGTAAGCATGGCGGCACATTTATACTGCGTATAGAAGATACCGACCAAAGCCGCTTTGTGCCGGGTGCCGAAGAATATATTCTGGACTGCCTTAAATGGTGTGGTATAGAACCGGACGAAAGCCCCGTCCACGGCGGAGATTACGGGCCATACCGACAAAGTGAACGCAAACCCATGTACCGCCAATATGCTGAGCAACTGGTAACCAACGGCCATGCTTACTACGCTTTTGATACGCCGGAAGAACTGGAAGCCATGCGTACCAATTTTAAAACCACCGAAAATCCATCGCCACAATATGGCCATGGCATCAGGGAGCAAATGAAAAACTCATTGACCCTTGGCGAAGCCGAAACCAAAGCCTTGCTGGAAGCCGGAACGCCACATGTGATTCGTATTAAAATGCCAAAAGATGAGCCGATTGGTTTTACCGATATGATTCGTGGAGCAGTTAACTTTAATACTTCGGAAAGCGATGATAAAGTGTTGCTGAAAGCAGATAACATGCCTACTTACCATCTTGCAATAGTGGTAGATGATTACCTGATGCAGGTTACCCATGCCTTTAGGGGCGAAGAATGGCTGAACAGTGCCCCGGTACATTTACTACTGTGGAAATATTTAGGTTGGGAAGATGCGATGCCGCAGTGGGCTCATTTACCATTAATACTTGGCCCCGATGGTGCTAAATTAAGTAAACGCCATGGCAGCAAATACGGCTTCCCCATTTTTGCCATGAACTGGACAGATGTGGCCAAAAACGATTTTACCGAAGGCTTTAAAGAACGTGGCTTTTTACCTGAAGCATTTATAAACCTGCTGGCCGTTTTGGGCTGGAACGATGGCTCTCCGCAGGAACTATATACTGAAGAAGAAATGGTGCAGGCATTTAGCATGGATCATGTACACAAGGGCGGGGCTCAGTTCGATTTTGAAAAGGCCAAATGGTACAACCATGAGTGGATAAAGCGGAGCAGTAATCAGTTAATTAGTGATTGGTTGATTGGTTTAGAACCCGAACATTATGCTAACCTGGAGATAAGTTATTTACAGCAGGTTATTGGTTTGGTAAAAGATCGCTGCACCTTACTTACCGATTTCTGGCAGCAGGCATCCTTCTTTTTTACCGCACCGGAAACTTTGGATACCGATGCCGTAAAGCCAAAATGGAATGAAGCCAAGGCCACTTTTTTCGATATCGTAAAAGAAAAACTGCTGGTGCTGGAAGATTGGACAGCTACGAACATAGAAACCACTTTTAAAGACACCGCCACCGAAAAAGAGTTGAAAGTAGGCGAACTGCAACTACCCTTCCGCATCATGCTGGTGGGTGGCAAGTTTGGCCCAGGCGTATTTGAAATTGCTGCATTGATTGGTAAAAAAGAAACGGAGCAGCGGATAATAAAAGCGTTGGGATTGTTAGGTAGATAATATCATTTCTAGGGTAACGATAAAGCCGCCGTCGGGGTCGGGTTTTAAATCTAAAACCACCGTTTTGTTGATTTTTAAAATGCTCTTGCCCCAGCGGATAATTTTGTCGCCATCATCAATGCTGGCCTGCGATTCTATGCTAAAACTATCAGCTTTCATACAGGCAGAAAGTTGCGTTTTAAACAGCTGAAACAGGCTGTCGGCAGCCTCAGGCTGATCAAATCTTTTGGAATAAAATTTTACAAAATCATTGGTATAAGTCTGTACCCCGCTGCATTGCCCATGGTGCATGCCGCTGATAACCCGGCTGGTAATATGTTCTTTAACGGTAGGTAATACCCGCCCGGCAATATTGCGGCAGTTTACGCTCAGTTGTTGAAAATAATAGTTCACTTCATCGCATAAGCCCTGGGCTCGAAGGTTTGCAAGCAAAAAAGAAAATAGCAACAGGCTAAATAGTTTTTTCATGGTCTATCTAAAAACGGCAAAATAGTTTTGTTTGTTGTGGAAACCAATACCGCTTTGTGGGTATTTTACTTTTCTAAATAGTCAATGGGTCAAAAAGTCATTGGTCATTTTCTTACTGAAATAAAATTTAGAGAACCGAAAAGTGAAAAATATCAATGACCAATCTCCGATCAACCAATCCCTACTCCCCATCCTTCCACCGCCACAAATGCAGGCAGGCATAAGTGCGGTATGGCTGCCATTTAGCAGCAATTTGTAGCATTTTTTCTTTCAGGGCTTTTTTATCAAGGCCATCTAAATTGTACAAACCCACGATGGCTTGTTGTATGCCAAGATCGTCCACGGGAAACACATCTTCGCGGCCAAGGGTAAACATCAGCAGCATTTCCACCGTCCATTGGCCCACGCCTTTTATTTGTACCAAAAAAGTAATGATGTCTTCATTGTTCATGGCCAATAACTTTTTATCGGTCACTTTATACTCCATGCAAAACCTGGCCACATTGTGCACATAAGTAACCTTGGCATTACTAAGGCCAATGCCACGAAGGGTTTCATGCGGTGTATCCAGTACCTGCTGCGGCTTGGGTTCTTTGCCCTTATATAATTCTAAAAACCGGCGAAAAATTACGGCCGCTACTTTGGTACTAAGCTGCTGGCTCATAATACTGGCCATCAGCCGCAGCGGAATATTTTTGTGTAAATAAAGTTCGTGTACCTGTTCGCCAATTACTTTGGCCAGGCGTTTGTCTTTTTTAAGATGGGTAATATAACTCATGCAAGCAAGATAACTAAAGTGCCCGCAAATCCTATTCGTAATTAGCTACTTTTATGCTTTACCAAAACCCAGTTAATAGTTGCTTATGAAAATGATGTTGCCTTTGCTGTTATGCATAGTTTTATTGCCCAAAACCCATGCACAGCCTGCTGAAAAGCAAATACGGGAATTACTTGCAAACCAAACTGTAGCCTGGAACCGTGGCGATATTCCGGAATTTATGAGCGGCTACTGGAAAAGCGATTCGCTGGTATTTGTAGGTAAAAGCGGTATTACGTATGGCTGGCAAAAAACACTGGATAACTACCTGAAAAACTACCCCGATGCCGCCACCATGGGGCAATTACGCTTTGATATTGTGCAGCTAAAAAAACTTAGCAGCAATACCTGTTTTGTGTTGGGTAAATGGTTTTTAAAACGCACCGTTGGCGATGTGGGTGGCCATTTTACATTAATCCTTAAAAAGTTTAAAGAGGGCTGGAAAGTAGTAAGCGACCACAGCTCATGACGGGTAAATCCATTCATCGGTTTCTCTATTGTAAGTAGGGGCATTTCTCCATTGGCGAAGCAGATAAACTAATAGCCACACACCGGAGGCAACCATGAGTATGTAATAAACAATATGCCAAACGGCAGCTTTTTCGCCCCAAAAAAGATAGCCCATTTTAATGCCAAACAAAGTATTGGCCAGCATCCAAGAAAGTACCAGACTGATGGTTTTCATAATCCGTATTAAAAATTCTCTTATTTCGGGTTCCATCAGTGTTATTTACGATTTACGAATTGGAAATTACTATTTGCTCTTTCTGGCAACTGGGCGTGTTGCGATTTTTGAAGAATTGAAATACTATAATAAGTTTACAAATCTTTGGTTGTTTTGTTCAGCTCACCAAACTATAAACCCTAAACCCTATTTCATCAGCATCCCTTTAAACACTGCACTATCGCCGTTAAAGGCATTAAAATCTACAGCGGTGCTAATGCCGTTTACACGGCCGCTTTCGTTGTGCTGCCAAATGTTCCAGGGGCGGCTGATGCGGGGTTCTCTTTTTTGCTGGTAATGTGCCGCCCACAGTGGATAGGCGTCAAAATCGTTACCCAAATACCGGGCATAAAAATCTACACCGGTGTAAATAATGGGCTTGGCACCGTAGGCCGCTTCTACCGTTTGCAGCCATTCTTTTACATTTTGTTTCAGCTCTTTTGCATTAGATCCGGTAATGGTTTCCACATCCAGCACCGGGGGGAAATCGCCGGGCTTTAATTCTACCGTTTCCATAAAATTTACGGCCTGTGCCTTGCCGCTTTTGTAAGGGATAAAATAATGATAAGCACCTCTTATTACACCTGCTTCCTTACTTTTTTTCCAGTTGCGGCGAAACATATCGTCCACAAAACCAATGCCTTCGGTGGCTTTTATAAAACTAAAGCCCACTTTTACGTCAGCCACTTTCATCTGCTTTACCAGTTTCCAGTTAATGCTTTTTTGGTGCCTGCTTACATCTATGCCGTGGATGGTAAATTGGGTAGGCAGTTCTATCCCAAAAGCCGGATAGCGTACAAAAGTGGTGTCGTTATCATTAAAAAAATCCCGCCGTTTGGCATACCAATACCCTACAGCCAGCAGGCCAATAAGGCTGATGGAAATAAGGAATTTCGAAAGGATATTTTTGTTTCGGCTGGCCATTTAGAGTATTATGATGTTAGTATCAAGTACTGAAACTTGAACCAATTTGTTTCCAATATCTTGTTTGTGTTAGCATTGTTTTCAATAAAACCTGGTGTTAAGAAATAAAGTTTTTATTTAATCTTTTGGCCTGTCTGATAAAAGTAGGGATTGTAATAATTCTAAAACTCATTGAACAAATCCTCCACTGTCCGTCCTTTTTTCTTACCTGCTTTAATTAACCTTAACTCGTTTACTGCTTCTTCCATTTCGGCCAAAAGTTGTTTATTGGCAGTAGTGGGTGCTGTTCCTTTTACACTTTTCAGGTTGCCCAGTAATTCTTTTACAAAAACTGACCGTTCATTTTTTACAGAAACTAAAAATTCCATGTTTTTATTTTTGGCAAAAGTTAATTAAATAAGATCACAATTTTTTCCCCACACAAATTTGCGATAAAGGAAATTAAGTAGGGCAATGATAATTGATAAAGCCTCAGCGATTCAGCGAGTAAATAATTCCTTTACCCAGCCTGAATTTTAAGCAGTTGTCAAAACAAATATGTCGAGCTAAATAAATTTATTTTTTGCAC
>JAYUOV010000188.1:0-11795 GCA_043760535.1 Chitinophagaceae bacterium | reverse complement strand
TCAGAGTAGTTGGCAAAAAAATCGGTGCTAGTCATGGCTAATATATTTAGACGAAAATACTAAATATATTAGTGTAAACCAAATTGCGGATAGTCATTTAATTTTTTTTATATGTTTTATAGGCTGTGTACCAAAACAAGTATTGAAGAAAAATCTGCCACCAAATTTTATCATCATTTTTACCGACGACCAAGGTTACGGCGACCTTAGTTGTTTTGGTGGAAAGCACGTACACACACCCAATATTGACAGAATGGCATCCGAGGGGGTTAAATTGACCAATTTTTATGCTGCCGCACCACTTTGTACGCCTTCAAGGGCGGCATTAATGACGGGGTGCTATCCCAAACGAGTTGATATGGCTTCAGGTTCCAACTTCATTGTGTTGCTAGCGGCTGATTCGAAGGGATTAAATCCAAAGGAAATAACAATAGCAGAATTGCTAAAAACAAAGGGTTATGCCACCGGCATTATGGGTAAATGGCACCTGGGCGACCAACCAGAATTATTACCAACAAGGCAAGGCTTTGATGAATACTTCGGAATACCTTATAGCCATGACTTGCATCCGGCGCATCCTGATAATAAAAAATTTAAGTTTCCACCGCTGCCGCTTTTAGAAGGAGAGCAAGTGATAGAAACCGACCCGGATGCCAGTTATTTGACACAAAGAATAACCGATAAATCTATTGATTTCATCAAAAGACATAAGAACGAGCCTTTCTTCCTGTACATTCCGCATCCACTACCCCATAGACCCGTTTATGCGTCTGCAGAGTTTATGAAGCAAGTGCCAGATAGTGTTAATGCCTTGCTTGCTGGCGAAAACGGTTCGGTTAATTACAATGTGAGAGATAAACTTTATCCGCAAGCAATTAGCGAATTAGATGCATCCGTCGGAAAAATTTTAGAGGCATTAAAAGCAAACGGTTTAGATAAAAACACCCTTGTTGTTTTCACATCGGATAATGGACCGGTAAAAAACAGTCCGAGTAGTGCCGGTCCTTTAAGAGGCTATAAGTCGGAAGTTTTTGAAGGCGGCATGAGAGAACCTGCAGTTGCGTGGTGGCCAGGTAAAATTCCTGCGGGTAGTATTTCAGACCAAATTCTATCAACGATGGATTTGATGCCCACATTTGCAAAATTGGCTGGAGCAAAGGTTACTAAAGATCGTGTAATGGATGGCAAAGACATTATTTCGGTACTTCTCGGCAAACAAAACGTTAAGCCGGTACACGAATGTTTTTTTTATTACAGCGGCAATCAACTAATGGCTGTTCGTTCAGGAGATTGGAAGTACCATGTACGAGGTGATAAAACGATGCTTTTTAACCTTAAAAGAGATATTGGAGAAACAACAGATGTTGCTGATAAAAATCCTGAAATCGTACAAAAATTAAGCTTGTATTTTAAAGAAATGGAAAAAGAACTGGGCGAAGGGAAAATTTTAAGTGATAAATGCCGCCCTGCAGGACATGTAGAAAACCCTCAGGTTTTAAGAAAATTATAAAAAAACTGGCTCAATTTTTTTCCATTTATCGGCATAAAAGCTATCCGATGCCTTATAAAATCTGGCAATCGTGCAATAGCCGCCACCTCGGCTATGGTTGGTGTTATGCCAGGCTACAGACTGTAAGCCACTTATAAATAATGGTTGTATAATTGGGTATTGGCTAATAATGCAACTATTATTGAAACAGACATCAAATTCGTGGTTGGTGATAACACCAAACATGACGGAAAAGTAGCGGAGAAGTTGCAGGGTTAAAAAAATGTAATCATAATCGGTGTGGAGCATAGTTCGAGTGGAGGGACCATGGCAAGGGGTTATATCAAATGCTCTTTCAGATAGAAAACGGTGTCAATAAAATAGAGATTATCATTTTGTGTTAATACATTTAGGTCGTGCAGGTCTTCGAGAATAATACCCAGATCCGGGTTATGATAATCATGATTTTTGGTGTTGACAAAACCATTGGCAAGCAAAAATTGCTTTACATGCTCGTTATTAGTTTTTTGGGTGGCCGTTACAAAGTGTTGCGCTACTACAGCATACACTATTTGTTGCGTTTTCTTGTAAAACCCTACGAGTTGATAAGCCGTATCGGGAAAGAAATAATTATTTAGCAACAGGTTGATAAAATAGTCGAACCAGGTAGCATAATAGATAGCATCGTTTAGTTTAAATACGCTGCTACCATCCCGGAGATAAACTTTTTGCTCTGCACCTTGAGAGATATAGTTGGCCTCGTCAATATCAGGTACCCATAAGTTATGGGCATCAATGTATTCCATTAGCCTCTTTGTTTCTTCTGTTTTGATGTACTTATCTGTTGCAGCCACTGGGTTTGCTGCCTGGCTTGCTGCAAGGTAATGGGCAACTGCCTGGATAGCTTCTCCATGCACAACTTTGCCCTTTCCTGAAATGATAAGTTGTAACTCATTTTTTATGTTGTTTAAGATTTGCAAATTACGTTCGGTTTATTGATAAAAGAATTTTTGCCATTTACACTTTTAAAAAACCTAACTCATACACCATCGGCTGCAATTTTTCAGTCAATGCCTTATAGGCTTCTTCGAAAGGTTTAAAGCTAACGGGTGTAAAATCGCCGCTGGCATTACGGGCTTGCAATGCTTTGCGTATTTGGTACCAGCCTACATCGGCACGGTTTAGTTTTAGCTCGTCCCGTACGGTTCTTACATCGGTATGGGCAAAGTAGGCCTGCCATAATTTTTTGCCTTCGGCCAATACGGCCGCTGCCTCGGGGCTAAAGGTTTTATCGGCTAAATACTGCACCATAAAATCACTTTCAAAACGCTCCGGTGCGTTTACTTCGGCTTCGGTAAAGGGGATAAAATGATTAACGATGCTCCAGATTTTACCGTTCCACTCCAGGTCGTTGGCACTTGCGGTAAGGTTGCTGCCGTTAAAAAGTATCCACACAAGGCAGTCGCTTTTAAAGGCTTCGGTTAATGGTTCGGTGGGTTGGAGGAATTGGTCTCGGTCATTGAGCCAAGTCTGTTTTATGATTTTCCTAGTTGTAAACATAACTGCAACAGAAGATAGATTGTAATCTGTCATATAAATACCATGTCCATCGCCATAAACAGAAGATAAAATACAAGTTGCATTTGAGTTTTGAATGTCGTTCCCTTTATAAATCAAATAACCTAATCCCCCTTCTGTTCCTGTTCGAGTTGGTGCTAAACCAGGGCTTGGAGCAACTGTATTTTTTAGTGGTATTACAGAAATACCATTGGTTCTTGGTCTATCTATCCATACATTCAAAAACTTATCATTAGGTAAATTGAAAAACGTTTTTGCACCTATTGGGTTTGCTTTTTTATCTAAAACATCTACTTCAATTTCAGTAAATGGAATTTTGACACTTGCGTTTGTATTGGTTTTCCAAACTAAAAAACCAATTGGAAAGTCACCTTTCAAACCATCAAACGCTTTACTATGAACAACAAATCCTCCTAAGTACTTTGCACTCCAAGCTTCTCTAAATTTTTCAAAATTTGGTGCATTCACATACTTCATTTTACTAAACATGGCAAGACTTGCTGTTGGGATTTCTTGTGCTATTCTTGCTACAAATTGGGTAAACAATTCATTACTTGCCTTGCCATATTTACTCATCGATGTTGCAGCAAACTTGGTTTTAGAAACCCCAACTTTACTAATTGAATTATCTCCACCCGCAGTATTATCTCCAACTGTCGCCTCCGCATACGGCGGATTTATCAGCACCAAAATTTGCTTCCCTTCGGCTATGGCATTGCGTAAGCCCTGTGGCAGTTTGTTGGTAAGGCTGTAATCTATGGTACCAAAATCGGTAATGTCGTCGTTCAGGTAATCGTACTGAAAACGCTCTGCTGCCACACAGGTTTTGGTGGCTTTCATTACATCCACATCGGCCTGGTCCAGCGTACTCATGTATATGTTGCGGGGGTTACTGTGCTTTACTTGCAGGTTGCCCACGCCGCAGCACATATCCCATACTATGTATTCCTTTTGCCAGTTTTTGCCCAGGGTTTCGGTTAGTTTATCGTAGGCTTTATCTACCACGGCAAGCGGTGTGTAGTAGGCGCCTTTAAAGCTTCGTTCGTCTATCGGTATCAGGCTATCTCGCCGTTCCAGCAAATAGTTTCGGTATTCGGCCTTGGGTGGTTTGTGGTAAATGGTCCAGAATTGTCGGTAGCCTTCCTTATTGCCCAGCTCGTATATTTTGCCGCCAAGGCTAAAAACCGGTGCATTGTTTTTGTGCAGCAATCCGGCTGTTAAGTTATCATGGGTGCTTACGGTTCCGTCATGCATAATGTCGGCAAAAAACAGCAGGGCATAATCTTCTTCGGCTATGCCTTTAATTTCCCGGCCTACCATTACCACCCATTTGTCAAACACCTGTTTCAGGTTATCCGGCGTTATTTGTGTGCGTATAATGTCGCCAATTTGTATGGCGTTTTTTATGGTGCTGATGAATTCGTCTTCGTGGGTTTCTATTTTAAAACTTACAATATAGGTGCCGATGTGTGCACTAATGGCATCCAACGCTTCCTGTGTGTAGCTGCTGGCACTTTTACCCCATTTAATGGTTTTCTTTTCTAAAAAGGCAGCACATCGCTGCTCTTCATAATGGCAGCTTTCTTTGTGTCTATTACACACAAAAAGGGCGGCACATAATCGCCTTTGTTTAATGCCTGCTGCACATAATGCATTAGCTGGGTAAACATGGCGTAGGTACTTAGCTTGCTATTATCCTTGGCCTCAAACCATATTTCTTTGGTTTGTATGTCGATGAGGTTTTTGCTATAGCCTTTTAGCCCCAATGCTTTTATGTACGCATCTTTTACGTCCTCTTCGCTCCGGGCTTGCAGTAGTTTTTGGTACAGGGTCATGTGTGGTTTTATTCTTTTATCTGTTTTTTAAATCCTATTCTCTCTCTTTGTTCCCATTTGGCTTTAGCCGCTTCCTTATCTGTTTCTTTATCTAGTAAATTTTCGAGGGCCTCATAAATATTGGTCAGTTGTACTTCATGTTCGCCAATCCTAGCTCTCAGCTCCATTCTTAATTCATTTATTTGGTCATGAAGATTACCGGCTGCGCCTGCCACTTTTTTAATGGCAATAAAAGCCCTTATAATCGCAATGTTCATATCGATTGCCCTTTCCCTTCGCAATACACTTGCCAGCATACTTACGCCATGCTCTGTAAATGCGAAAGGTAGTTTTTGTGTACCGCCCCTTGTTTCAGTTTTTGATATCACAATTTGTGATATCAAAAAACGCCATTATACCCTCGTAAGCTGAAACATAAAGTCTTCCCGAAACCGGTCGGCATTGCGTTTTACTGCTTGATTAAGTACTCTAGTTTCTACCAGATAAAGCTCCGCAATGTCAAAATCAAACATTACCTTCTGGCCATTTATCTCGTAGATTTTGTTTTGAATTATATCTACCTGCATTGTTTCAAGCAAAAAATTTGATTGTAGTAATACCAATTTTTAAAACAGAACTGTTGGTGATTTCCAATTTACCCGCACCAATTGTAAGTTATTTACGGGTTCGCCTGCAAACGATATTTCTCTAACTTTACCAAAAAGAAACAACATGCCATTACAATATATTTCTGATACTGCCGGTAACCATACTGCAGTTATCATCCCAATAACGGATTGGGAACTGCTTACCCGTAAACACGAAGATTTAAAGCAGATGGAGCAGTTAGAGGTTATAGAAAAAGACCAGTTTGATTTTGATTTTGAAGAAGGTCTCACACTTGATCAGTTTACAGAACGGGTAACTGCACACATTAAATCCATGCCATGGAAGAAATAGTAATTCAGCAACAGGTAGTACGGAAGCTA
This sequence comes from Chitinophagaceae bacterium, assembly GCA_043760535.1. Classification (GTDB taxonomy): domain Bacteria; phylum Bacteroidota; class Bacteroidia; order Chitinophagales; family Chitinophagaceae; genus JAZKFT01. Next base: position 5,925 of record JAYUOV010000188.1, on the reverse strand, counting down.
AATAATTTGTTAGATGTATTGCTTTTGCAGGAGTATTTTATTGAAGAGGAAAATGCTTTAGCCTATTTAAAAAATATTAGAGATTTTATCCAAACCATCCCTACGCTACGACACCAGCCTACAAAAAACTCAAAACATGGTGCCTGGTATGCGGAATACAAACCAAACCGCCGAACCACCTGGTTTGTAACGTTTGATAAAAAAGGGGATCGTTACATCATCCGGAACCTGATAAATAATCATACGAAAGATTATCCCGAATTTATTAGGGGTTTGTAGAAAATGAAATGCCTCACCGCTGTGGTTGGTGTTATCACCAACCACAGACTGTGAGCCACTTATAAATAATGGTTGGATAATTGGGTATTAGCTAATAATACGACTATTATTGAAACAGACATCCAATTCGTGGTTGGTGATAACAGCAACCACGGCGAAAGGATGTAATTCTAAAAAACCACTAATGGGTTCACTTTCCTCATTTTATAAGTGATGTTTTCTTGGTGTCAGTCATTACCAAATAAACGATAAGTGAAATAAAAATACATGCAGTGATATACCAGTAGAAATACGATTCCACACCTCTGTTTTTTAGCGTCAAAGCAATATACTCTGCACTACCGCCAAATATGGCTACTGTTATTGCATAAGGCAGCCCCACTCCAAGTGCCCTTACTTCGGCAGGAAATAATTCGGCCTTAACTACCGCATTAATACTGGTGTATCCACTTACAATAATTAATGCTGCCATAAGCAATAAAAAAGCCCCGAACAACGACTGTGTGTGGCTGAGTGCGGTGAGTAATGGCACGGTACAAATGGTGCCTAAAATACCAAAGCCCAACAGCAGTGGGCGCCGGCCAACCTTATCTGACAAAGCACCGAACAAGGGCTGGATTAATGCAAATATTAGTAGGGTTACAAATGAAATTAAAGTAGACTGCTCATTACTTAGCCCCACACTGTTTATCAAAAATTTTTGCATGTACGTGGTATAGGTGTAAAAAGCAAGTGTGCCGCCAAGTGTAAGGCCTACAACAGTAAAAATTGCCTTAGGGTGCCGTAATAATTCTTTTACGGATCCTTTGTTTTCGAATTTTACATTTTTTGTAGCCTCAAAGGATTCGGTTTCTGCCAAATTTTTGCGTAAGTAAAAGGCAACAATAGATAGCAAAGCGCCTATTACAAAAGGAATGCGCCAACCCCAATCATGCAGTTCCTGTTCGGTTAAAATAAATTTTTGTAACAGCAATTGAATCCCCAATGCAAAAAGCTGCCCACCTATAAGGGTTACATATTGAAAACTGGCATAAAAACCCCGCCTTTTACTGGTAGCCATTTCGCTTAGGTAGGTGGCCGATACACCATACTCACCACCCACGCTTAAGCCCTGAAGTAATCGGGCTATTAAAAGAAGAATGGGTGCCATAATGCCAATGACTTTAAAAGTAGGGGTAAGTGCTATTAACAAAGAGCCTAGCGACATCAATAATACAGAAAGTGTCATACTTTGTTTACGCCCAACTTTATCGGCAATTCTACCAAACATCCACCCACCTATTGGCCGCATCAAAAATCCCAATGCAAAAATTCCGGCGGTATTTAGTAGGCGGGCTGTTGGATTGTCATCGGGAAAAAATGATTCGGAAAAGTATATGGCAAAAGCAGCGTAGGCATACCAGTCGTACCATTCTACCAGATTGCCTATGGAACCACCAATTATTGACTTCACCCTTACCGAAGTTTTTGCCACTTCTTCTAATGGCATAGCATCTGTAGTGCCCTGTTTAGCCAGTTCAATAATTTTGCTCATACTATGGTTTATTTTATTGCTGTTTATCGTGTAAAAATTCCAATGCCGTTTAGTTAGGGTTATTACCCTGAGCTTGTCGAAGGGCATCTTATAGATCTTCATTGAAGATTGGTAAGAGGGGCTTTAACAATCTCAGTCGGTCAATATGACAGCTTCCTTAAATAAACGACATTGGTTTAAATTTTAAAATTTAATTCCAAGCCCCATAAGTCTATATTTTTATATTTAATCCGGTAAAAAAATACATGCCGTTAAAGCCAAATTGAGTGGCAAACCTGCTGTACTGAACAGCGCCGTCATTGGTAAGTCGTGCATCTTTTACCTTATCTGGATATACATCAAAAAGATTGTTGACCCCCATATTCCAGTAAACTTTTTTGCTAATGTTCCAGGTGCCCATTATATCGGTTAATGTTTTAGCTGAAAACGTTTGATCCTGGAAGGGATCTTGCGGCGCAATTGTACTTATTTCGCCATAGCGGGTAAAGCGCAGGTTGAAGTTAAATAAATCAGCAATTTTTAAATTGGAACTAAAAATAATTTTATTTTTTGGTTGATTCACTTCTATTCGGCCCCGTTCTTCTCTATTAAATAATGTTTCGCCTAGCCCAGCAAGCTGTGGTGATGTTTTCACTCCAGCACTATCACCTTTAATATCAGTTTGATTAAAATTTGCCGCCAGGTTAAATGCAAGTTCATTTTTAGAAGACAGCCGAATTTTTTTAGTACCTACAATGTCGAGCCCGTAAGTACGGGTATCAATGGCATTTGTAAAAAACTGTACGTCGCTTACCTGCGGAAAAGCAGAGAGCAAGGTAGCCACCTGTGGGTTGGTGTTACTAAACCTACCCGAAACAACTATTCTATCTTTTATATCAATAATATAGCCATCTATAGAAAGTATAAAAGAACCTTTGCCTGCAGTAATGCCTGCGCTATAGTTCCATGATAGTTCGGGCTTAAGTGCAGGTATTCCGAAAGTACTTACAATAGGTGAGCTATTGTTTACAGTAAGCACTTCTTTTTGCTGATTTACTCCACCTACAGTAATAAATTGAGTTGATACAGAGCTAAAATATTTTTGGTGCAGCGAGGGTGCCCTAAAACCGCGGTTTACTCCTGCCCTGAGGGAAATATAATCTGTAATTTTATATCTTGCTACCAACTTACCAGACAGGTTGCTGCCAAAATCACTATAATGTTCGTAGCGCAATGCGGTAGCTATTAAAAGCTTTTCGGTAATGTCGGATTCTACATCTACAAACACACCCACATTATTTCGGTTTTCATCTACTTCATTAGATGGGCGAAACCCACCAAACACCTGCACGCCAGAGGCTTTTACACTGGCAGCAGGTGTGCCAGCCGGATTAGCGTCAATATAAGATGCTTCATCGCCTTTACTTATTTTATAAAAATCTGTACGAAATTCAGCACCAAAAGAAATATTTAGTGAACGTAGGTTTTTTAACCTGCCAAAATCTTTGGTAAAAACTACATCGGTAGTGGATTGATTAAATTGCAACTTGCCGCAATAAAAATTTAAGGGTGAAGCATTGCCCATGGAGGCGTTTAGCGAATTTTCTACACTAAAATCAATAGTATTTCCACCGTAAACAGTGCTTAGATCCATATTCCAATCTTTACCTAGAATAGAAGATATGCCTACTGTGCCTGATTTATCGTCAATATCCGTTAATATAAACGGTAAGTATCCATTAGGATAAAGGGTAATATTACTTGTACGAGGATTGTTGGGAAAACGGAAGAACCCCCCAGCTTTACCGTTTCTATGATTGTAGCCAAAATTTCCATATAATTTTATTCTGCTGTTGATTGGATATTCGATATTGGCAAATACCCCCATATTTTCTGAAAGAGAATTTCCAAGAATCATAGTATTGCTTTTATCAAAATTTCTGTTACGTACGGTAGAATCATCTTTTCTTTGAATTTCTAATTGAGCGGCAGTAAGTGGCACATAATTAGGCAAGCCAGGATATCTTGTTTGGGGCAATAAAGACTGATAAACCGTATTGGTATAGACGCCTACTCTGTTGGCGGGTGTTCGCTTTCTGTAATCGGCAGTAAGATTTATAAATCCTCCATTTTTACCCAAGGGCAGCCCATAATTAGCACCTAGTTGCATCGACTCTCCGTCACCTTCTTTGGTACGACCAGCAGCACTAGTTATTTCAAGCTGTTTTACTTTTCTTTTCAGAACAATATTTATGATACCCGCAATAGCATCCGAACCATATTGAGCGGCAGCACCATCTCTCAGCACTTCTATACGCTCTATAGCACTAGCTGGTATGGCGTTCAAATCTGTTCCTACAGAACCCCTACCCACGGTGCTGTTTACGTTTACCAATGCAGAACTGTACCTTCTTTTCCCATTTACGAGCATCAGCGTTTGATCTGGCCCCAATCCCCTAAGTGTAGCAGGATCTATATGGTCAGTTCCGTTTGATATGGTTTGCCTTGCAGAGTTAAAAGATGGTACGAGCACATTAAGTGACTGTGTAATATCTGGTACACCAGAGTTCTTCATCTCTTTTTCGCTTACCACGTCCACTGGTACAGGCCTGGTTATATCTGTTCTTGGCTTGCCACGGCTACCAATTACTTTTATACCCTCCAGCTGATTATTGTTTTGCTGTAACACTATCTTATAGTCTGTATCAGTACCTACAGACAGTTCAAAATTATTATGGCCAATATAACTAATCGTTAATTTGTCGCCGGCCGATGCGGCAATAGTGAACATACCAGCTGCATTAGTTACAACCGAATTATTTTTTTTTGCATTGGTTACTGTAGCCCCTGCAATAGTTTCGCCAGATGCCATACTTGACACTGTGCCAGTAATAGTTTGGGCAGTAGCACTGCTGTAAAAACTGATAAAGAAAAATGTAAAGAAAATAATTTTGGCAAGCGGCCAAAAATTTGGAATCTGCAATTTTTTTTGTGGCATGGCAATCGTTTTATTTATAAAAAAATTCGCTTCAAATAATACTGCTTTGGGCAAAACAACAGCATACTTTTAACAATTAATTATACAAAAGTAAAACCCAATTTTGAAGACATTTTGAAGCAATACTGAAGAAAATTTGATTTTTTGGGGGTTGGGAGCAATTGGGCTATCCTGGGCTTCTGTTTCAGCGAATGGTCATCAGCATTAGTACATATCATCAAGCAAACGATTCGGTTTAGGCACCCCTCATGCGTTTGTGCTTTTCAGAGTTGCGCAAAGCCCAACTCGTTAGTTTTGGCAAATGAAAGCTCAATAAGATGCCACCCATTTGCATAACTATAAGTAATAGGGTAATTGTACCGTTCACATATTTTTTTTACTATGGCTAAGCCAATGCCTATTGAATTGGAAGAACGATTGCCTTTTTTAAACCTACCAAAAACATCTTTAGGTGCAATGGTGGAGGGCTGCCCTGTGTTTTTAATAGATAGGACTGATTGGCTGCAAACAATATCTATTTTGCCTCCTTGATCATTATGCCTAATGGCATTGCTAATAAGATTCGATAATACTATATCTCCCAAATCTGGTTGTATTCTTACTAAAAATGCTTGAGAAATATTTGTAGTTATTGTTATGTTTTTCATTTCAATCCAATCTGAAAATTGAACTATTTTTTTTCCAAGCATCTCCGCCATATCGGTTTCTTTACCACTATCAGGTTCAAAATGTTCCAGTTTTACAAGTAGCGTAAGTGATTGATTAATTTTTGAAACGGTTTGAAGTTCCTCTTCTATTTTGGAGAGGGTAGCAAACTGGCATTCTGTCAATGATGAATCCATTAACAAATCCACTTTTGCTTTAATGGTTGCAATGGGCGTTTGTAATTCGTGTGATGCATTTTCCGAAAATTCTTTTAATGCTGCGTAGTCGCTTTTTGCTTTGTTGGTCATCTTGGTAAGAAAACTATTAATAGCTTTAAATTCCTTTGTATTGGTTTCGTGTACATCAATTACATCGTCTTGTTCAATTTGAAACTGTTGAATGGCCATCAAGGTATCATTGAAAGGGCGTAAAATATACCATGATGTTACTTCGCCGGCAACAATGACCAGAGCTAATAAAAAAACGAAAG
>JAYUOV010000187.1:0-11827 GCA_043760535.1 Chitinophagaceae bacterium | reverse complement strand
GGCGGATAAAGGCCATCAGCACAACGATGAGCTGTTGGAAGTATTTTTAAACAGGCCACAGCCATCTGTTGCCACACTAAAAAAATACTTTGAACAGGCAGCAATCGAATTTAAAGTGCCGGTAGAAATACTGATGGCCACAGCACAGGTACAAAGCAACTGGGCACAGGTAAGCGAAAGCATGTACGGCTCCTGGGGTGTAATGGGTATTATTGAAAATGATGTTACCCAACAGATTTCTTTAGCCGCTTCGATGCTACAAACGACTACTGATAAAATTAAAAACGATGCACAAACCAATATCCGGGCAGCAGCTGAACTATTGGCTTTTTACCAAAAAAACAAAACCGCTACAAGCCTGGACGAGTGGTTTGAAGCAACAAGACAACTGACCGGCCTGTTTGATGAAAAAAATAAAACCGGACTGGCATTAAGAATTTATGAGCTGATAAAAACGGGTAGTAAAACAGTTACGCTTTGGGGCGAAATCATTTACCTGCCACCCATCACTGATAAAAAAATATTGGAGGATATAGTTCTGCCGCCAACAAACACACCTGAGTCAGTTACGGCAGTTGACTATCCTAATGCAATAGAAGGCTACTCCACTTGTCCCTCTAACTACGGCACAAGGCCGGTGGGTGCAGTTATTAATTTTTATTTTGTTCACTACATCGCTTTGGGTACTTATCAGGGTGCTATCAGTTGGTTTAATACTTGTAGCCCTACCCCTTCCGGCGTAAGTGCACACTATGTAGTTCGCAACAGCGATGGACAAATTACTCAGGTAGTGGCCGAAGCTGGCCGGGCTTTTAGCCAGGGCGTTACACTATACAACAACGAAGGCATTGGTACCGAACATGAAGTGCTGGTAGCCAATTTAGCCATGTGGGACAGCAAGCCCATGCTGGCAGCAGCGGCAAGCCTTGCAGCAGATGTATGCAATAGAAATGCCATACCAAAAGTAAGGCGTGTTACAAATTTGGACAGGGGAATCTACGGCCACAGCGATGTACGTGCCACCGACTGCCCCAATCTTACACAAGAACGTTGGGATACTTTAATGAACAGGATTACTTCGACCAACACTATTGTAAATAATCAAAACATTGCTGTACCCACACTATACAGCATCGAAAATCCAGGGTCGGGTTCACGGCTTACTGCCACATGGAAGGCAGCTACCGACGCTAACCTTGTTGGCTATAGATTGTATTATGCTACCAACGATGCTCTCAATGGCTGGGCATTGGCAGCCGATGAAAGTACCCTTACCGCCGCTACCACTTCTGTAACCTTAACCGAAGCACAGTTTATAATACCGCCTGCCGCAAATGCCTTTCATTTTAAACTGGTAACCGTAGTCAGCAATGGTGGCAATCCCAATCTGGAAAGTGCTTCCAGCGATATTTACAGCCGTAGCAGAAATGTGGCCGGGCCTAAAATTTTAATTGTGGATGGCTTTGACAGGACTGCCGGTTCCTATACAGCCGCAACCCATCCATTTGCTGCCAGCTATTTTAAAGCACTAAGAGATAGAGGCCTTGTGCAGGTAAGTACTGTGGCCAACGAAAGGGTAGAAGACGGAACCTTTGTATTGACCAATTATGATATTGTAATATGGTTTGTCGGCGACGAATCCAGTGCCAATGTGGTGTTTTCTGCCAGCGAAAAAACAGCTATCAAAACCTTTTTAGTAAATGGCGGAAAGTTGCTGGTGTCGGGTTCGGAGATAGCCTATAATGTAGGCCGTACAGGTGCAGCCACTATTGATTTAGATTTTATGAATAATTATTTAAAGGCAACATATGTTGGAGATGGAGCCGGAGGTTATTCGCCGGCTACGGCCATTGCAGGAACAGATTTTGCAGGTCTTGCCATTCCATTCGGCGTTGTTTATGTAGAAGATTTTCCCGACGACGTAGCAGCAGTGAGTGGTGCAACCAATATTTTTAATTACGCAGTTGCCGGTAAAAGAGGGGGCGTAGCTTATAAAGGTGTATTCGGCGCGGGTATTACAAATGGTGCCACCATATACCTTCCATGGGCGCTTGAAACGGCCAGCGATGCCAACATAGCCGCCTTTATAGAAAAGGCATTATTGTATTTCAGCACACCGCCTACGCCTGTAGCGCCTACGGCAGTAGCTGATGCTGCCACTACTCAAAGCGGCGGCAGCAAACGCATTTATGTGTTGGCAAATGATGTGGCTAACAGTGGCGTATTACTTCCTGCTTCTGTTTCCATTTCTAATGCACCAGCAAATGGAACCGCTTCCACAGAATCCAATGGCGAAGTGTTGTACACACCCAATCCGGGTTTTATTGGTACTGATAACTTTCAGTATACCGTGTTGAATTCTTCAGGAGCTTTGGTATCGAACGCCGCCACAGTTACCGTTACGGTGGTAGCTGCTACAAATTGTGTTGCCACCGCTCCGGAAGTGGATGATGTATATCCAAAAAAAGACCTTCGTGGAGCGTGGGTTTCTACCGTTTCTAATATCGACTGGCCTTCGGCAAGAACACTAAGCACAGCACAACAGCAGGCTGAATTAATCAGGATTCTTGATACCCTTAATAACACAGGAATCAATACTGTTTTCTTACAGATAAGGCCCGAGTGTGATGCATTATATCAATCTTCTATTGACCCATGGAGCTACTGGCTTACCAACGCACAGGGCACGGCACCTAACCCATTATGGGATCCGCTACAGTTTGCAATTAACCAGGCACATGCCCGTGGTATGGAGTTACATGCATGGATTAATCCATACCGTGCCAAACAAAGTACGCCCACATTGGCAGCCAATCATGTGGCTACTTTGCACCCCGACTGGACCTTTGTTTCGGGCAGCATTACGCTGCTGAACCCAGGCTTGCCAGATGTAAGAAACTATTTAAAAAATGTAATAGCCGATGTGGCCACACGTTACAATGTGGATGGCATTCACTTTGATGATTATTTTTATCCGTACGCCGGAATGGCCGGGCAGGACAATGCCACTTATGCCGCCTACAACCCAACAGCCATCGTTACTATAGAAGATTGGCGCCGTAACAATATCAATATGCTTATTGGCATGGTGTACGACACATTGCAGATTATTAATGCCCTTAATAATCGTAATGTGGTATTTGGTGTAAGCCCCTTTGGTATCTGGAAAAGCGGAACACCACCAGGTATTACAGGAACATCATCTTTCAGCAGTATTTATTGCGACCCTATTGCCTGGCTACAGGCAGGCAAGGTAGATTATGTGGCTCCCCAACTGTATTGGAAAATTACCGGCGCACAGGATTATGTGGCACTAAGTAAATGGTGGAACGATCAGGCAACCACTTATGGCCGACACATTTATCCCGGCCTTGCATTGTACAAAATGAACGATGCCAATAATTGGGAAGCCAGCGAAATACAAAATCAAATAATCGCAAACCGTGGCAGTACGCACATCCAAACATTAGGACAAATATTATTTAGTACCCAGCAGATTATGGCCAATAGTAAGGGTATTAAAACAGCTTTGCAAAACAATCAATACCGCTACAAATCTTTTGCCTCTGCCATGAGTTGGAAGGATGCTGTTTGCCCCAATGCACCTGTTAATGCTATGTTAGAAGGTGATAGTATAAAATGGGATATCCCTGCCGCCGCCGCCGATGGGGACCTGCCCGTAAAGTATGTGGTATATCGTTATAACAGTACTGCCGAAGCAGCCACCAATCAGCAGGATGGTAAAAAGGTTGTAGCGATTGTTGCTGGTAATAAGTTTACAATACCCGCATCGCTTTCACGGTTCGGTTACCTTGTAGTTACAGCATTGGATAAGAACAATAACGAAAGTGCAGGCACCACTCCGGTATTGCTGCTGTTAAACCTTTGCAATGGCTCCAATACATTTTTTACCAGCCTGAATAAATCGACCGGAAACACTTACCAATGGCAGGCAGATAATGGCAATGGCTTTGTAAATATCTCAGATAATGCTACGTATACCGGCAGCAATGCAGATACATTAAGGCTCACTGCAACACCATCATCTTTTTATGGATACACTTACAGGTGTGTAATTACAAAAGGAGCTACCGTTACCTATGGCCCTGTTTATACACTAAAATTTACAGCCACCTGGACTGGTACTGCAAATACTGCCTGGGAAAATGTGGCCAACTGGAATTGTGGTATCCTGCCCGATGGCAATACAGATGTTATCATTAATAGCGGCCTTACAAATTACCCGGCAATTAATACCAATGTAAGCTGCCGCAGTTTAAAAATAAAGCCCAATGCATCTGTGAATGTGAGCCATGGCTTTAATGTAGAAATAAAGGGGATTGGTGGTAATTAAATATTAGTCATACTGGTAGCAACATAAAATAGGGAACCTGCTGATGCAGGTTCCCTATTTTTATTTATCAAAGAGATGACCTTATTACGTATACCCACACTGTAAACTCAGAACTCCTTGCCCCGTGATGTGAAACAGCTTATTATTCGCAGTCTAAAAAGCCGAATAGTAGCAGCCAGATGAACGGAGCGTCGCCAATGTCGCCCAATCAGGGTACGGCTTTTGCTGGGTTCAAAAAAAGAAAAACTACGCAATCAAAACTGCGAGGGGTAAGGAGTTCTGAAACTTATTATCCCAATACAACCTGTGTAATTTGAGCAACTTTTAGCGGCGTTTAATGTTTATTAAAACCGAGCCCAAAATCTTAGGCTCCTCTATCTTTAATCTTTCAACACGAAAGCAATCAAAAATATTTATGTTACAACCATCCACCCTCAATTTTCTTAAAGATTTAAAACAAAATAACCACCGGGACTGGTTTGAGAAAAACCGGAAAGTATATGAAGCAGCCAAGGCTGATTTTGAAATATTTACCGGTAAAGTGCTGGAACAATTAAGTAAAACGGACAGCAGCATTGCTGATCTTAAACCTAAAGATTGCCTTTTCCGAATCAACCGCGATGTGCGTTTTAGCAAGGATAAAAGCCCTTACAAAACCAACTTTGGAATGGGCATCAGCAAGGGTGGTAAAAAGGGAAACGATGCCGGCTACTATTTTCATGGCGAACCTGGTAGCGCTTTTGTAGGTGGCGGTTTATGGATGCCCATGGCTCCGGAATTAAAAAAAGTAAGGCAGGAAATTGACTATTGCTGGAAGGAGTTTTCCGGCATCATCCGCTCTAAAAAATTTGTAGTAGTGTATGATGATATTAATAAATCTGCCGAGTACTCTTTAACCCGCCCACCCAAGGGCTACAACGAAACCAACCCCGCCATTGAATACCTGAAACTAAAAGGTTTTGTAGGCATGAAACCTCTAGCCGACGAAGACCTGCTGAGCAAGGATGCGGTGAAAAAAATTGTTGCTCCATTTGAAGCTTTGAAGCCGTTGTTAGATTTTATTAACAGGGCTTTGGAAGGGTAAAGTAAAAAAACCTGCCCAAAATATTGGGCAGGGTAGTGTAATATGTGGGTAGAAATAGTGTGTGAGAAAGTTTTTTTTACAAAAACAGTAGCTATTATTTGTAGTCTATGGTTATAGATTCAATAATGTACGCTAACAGGTACAGTGCCAATACCACTGGAACAACCATAAAGCCTGACACACTGATTAAAATAGCCAGCCCGCCAATGGCTGATAAAATGGAGAGAGCTACCCAAAGGGTGGTGTAGATGGATGGGGATTTGCGGGTTTGGTTTTGAGTGTTCATGATTGGTGGTTTTTTGAGGTCTATTGTTATCTGAATGTTCGTTGTAGTATTTTATAATTGATTGACAATCATAAAATAGACTCTGTTTAGCAGGGTTATAAAACCGATGTAGCGAAACGCTACATCGGTTTACGGAGTTGTAGATGGTACTTAGTTCGCCGTTACATTAAACTCTGTTCTTCTATTTGCCTGATGCTGGTCTTCTGTGCAATTGGTGCCAGGGCCGCAGTTATACTTAAGCCTGGTAACCCCATATCCTTTGGCCGACATTCTGCTTGATGATATGCCTTTTTGTACTAGGAATTTTACTACAGCTGCGGCTCTTTGTTGCGATAAAACCATGTTAGCCTCATCGCTACCGATACTGTTATCTGTATGCGAAGCAATCTCAATTTTGAAAGTAGGATTGTCGGTTAAGAATTGTACGAGTTTTTCCAGATCGGAGCTTGCAGCTTCGGTAATGTTGGCTTTACCCATGTCGTAATAAATCTTATTAAGCTGTATTGGTTTTCCTTTAACTACCTCTTCTACGCCAAGCTCTAATTCCACATACAAGGTTTGGCTTCTTGTAAGGCCTTTAGTAGTAATTTTTTCAATGTTAGAAATGTAGCTTGCTTTTTTACCCACCAATTCATAGTCGCTATTAGCATCTAACTGAAAGCCGAATTGGCCAGTAACACTTTGAGAAGTGGCCATTTTTACGGACCCTTTGGCTGCATTTTTTAGCGTTACACTTACGCCACTTTCGGGTTTGCTATCGGCCAGGTTTATGGCTTTGCCCTGCACGGTAAACCGTGGGTCGTTGTGTATGAGTGTTGCCGTTGCAGTTTTGTCGTTTTTTGCAATGGCTACATTCTGTTGAGTAGTGGCAATTTCATTTAACAAGCCGGTTACTACATAGCTGTCTGCTACTACATTGTCTATTTTTACGATACCATTTGTGCCGGTAATGCCACTGTAAGATTTTCCACCAGCACCAGTCATATTTACAGTTGCATTGGTTAATGGCTGGCCTGTTAGTTCATCTTTTACCATCACAGTAATCATAGAGTTGGCTTTTTGTTTTTTACCAGCGTTAACGCTGGCATTGCCAAACTTGAAACTTAGCCCGGCAAATACGCCATAAGAGTTAAGGTTACTAAGCCCGTTTAAAGGGGGAGAAAGAGGCAGTGCATGGTATGGAGGTGCTACCGTTAAATCATAATAGTCGTACCGCTCTTTGGCTCCCCAATAGAGAAAGTAATAGCCGCCTAAATGTGCTCCTACATGTTCTGTAAAAAAGTAATTTAAACGAACTTGTGCTTTGCCTGTGGCAATTTTATCGTTACTGTAACCCGAATGGACAAAAGGTGTTTTAGTAAATAATAGAGGCCAACCTGTTGAAGTTGTAGTAGTGTTTACCGCAGATCCGTTAGTAAATGAAATGCCGCCCAGCAAGTTCAGTTCTGCAACAAATTTGTTATTGTTTGTTTGATACTTAAAGCTGGGGCCTATTCCAGCAAATACCCGGGTAAGCTTGTTACTCGTATTGGACTGGGTTGCAGAAACAGCAGGCGGAGTCCATGGAGTTAATTTTGCAGTTAACAGTGTGTTATCATATACTGGCTTTTCATTTTGCAAGTAGTTTATTTCTACCCCGGCACCAAGCCAGTTCCAATATTTGGTAAAAGAGCCCCCGGTATTGAACCCTTTTAATGGCGATTTTACATAACTCGTAAAATTCGTTTTGTTGGCCCAGTCCATACCGCCACTTACGGTTACTAATGAGAGGGGCTTTTTGCCGGATGATGTTTGCGCATGTACCGAAAACATCGATAGCAGTGCTACTGTTGATAATATGATCTTGTTCATAATGTTAGTTTGTAAAGGGTTAAAGTGAATCGAGGTATAATTGTACTTGGGCAGCAGTAGTTACGGCAGGTGTAATACTGATGTTTTGCAGTGCAGTAAATGTGTTGGCTGTAATTACACCAAACAATATTTGTCCTTTATCCGACTTGCCAAGACATACGATATCGGCTACGCTTCCTACAGGTATCGTATTGGCATAGCTTTCAAAAAAGCCCGTTTTAGCTGGCAATGTTATTACTGAACTTATGTTGCGGTAAACCAGTAACACCTGTAAATTAGAAGTGCCGGGTAATGCTGTTAATACCGGTGTTACTTTGATGGTTGTTTTGGTAGCACCCAGGTTCCACAATGCGTCGTAATTAACCCACCTGAATTTTGGTATTTGTATGGTATAGCTATTAGGTCCGTTAATAGATGTGAAGTTTCCCGGTGCAGACCAGCCTACAGGAGGTAGTGTGGTACCACTTGCAGAATCTGGCAGAAATAAACTTAGGTCTCTGATAATTGCTGGATTTCTTGGCACTTGTGCTTTAATAACACCAGTAAGGGTAGGCGAGGGTACAAGCATAGCAGCCGCTGGCTTTAATTCCAAACCATTGTCCCTTCGGGTTACATTTATATCTAGCATACCACCCGATTCTAAAATGTCATTTTTAGTAGTTGCGGTTAGGCTATCTGCAATCCATCTGGCTTTTTTTAAAGACTCCCTTAGTACTATTGTGGCATCGCCGGCAAAGAGTGTTCCATCCATATTGGCTGCCCAATTTGCGGGGAAAGTAAACACAGTACCATCTTTGCCTGTAATAACGCCGCCTGCTGCACCATTAACTGTAAATAGTTGCGGCTGCGATTTTATGGTGGCTATAAAATTGTCATACTTGTCTGCCTCGTTTTGAAGGGTGTCGTTTTTTCGGCAGCTTATAATTAGTAATGCTGCTGCACTAACAATAGCTAACGATAGAAATACTTTTTTCATGATTTTAAGTTTTGTGGGCAATGAAGCCGTTGGTTTAGTGGCTTGCCCTGTTTGAGTGTTTTCTGCCTACTCTTTTCAGGGTTTTCGGCTTAACCCCTTTTGTTGTTTGTAAATAATAATTTTGATAGTGTGCTGCCAAAGTGCCTTGCAAGTTTTCTCTTTTACCCTGTTTAAAAGGTGGGTTTAGGTGAGGCTACCACACCCCGGTAACACATCACAAAAATGCATACCGGGCAGGCCTTAGCCCATAGTAGTATTACTGAAAAATGATTGCGGTATGTACCCGAATTTTCAGGTAGAAATACTTGCTGTAAATGTTATTGGGTTATATTGGCCATTATTAAATAGTCCCAAAAAATCACATTATTATGCCCACCAAAAAGGCTACTAGCAAGTTGCCAGCAAAGGATGCTGGAAAACCAATAAAAGAAAAACCAATGCCTCCTGCAACTCCGGTTGATCATTTTGTACCGTTAGCTAAGGCGCAGGAAATGGTTAAGAATGCAAGGCATTTTGCAGGAAGGAACCCTATACATTTTAGCCGGGCAATTATAGAAGAAATATTAAGGCAGCCAGGCTGTACTGGCCTGCGGGTGTACGATGCATTGTATGGCAATACAGTTACCTATGTGTTAACCGGCGTGGATAGCAAACACAATGATGTGTATATAAAGCGGAAAAAGAAACCAGTAAAAGCAGCCAAAAATGCTGCGATGCAAAAATCTCTAGCCGACGATTCGGAAATAGGTGCCTGCGATTCTGGGCAAGTATGCGACCCCGGCACTAACACTTATCAAAGCATAGGGGCTAAGGCGGTAGCTGTTCAGTTGCTTTTTTAAATAATTCAAATTTCTGGCAGCTTTTTATTATGAATTCGCAACTTACTTTTTTTCTTGCTTTTTTTTGTGTTGTTCCTGCCACTGTTGGTGCTATTATTTACAAAAGGGTAGCTGTAAAATACCTGCCTTTTATTTATATTATGTGGCTAACACTTGCAACAGAACTAACAGCAAGGTGTGGCATTATTATGCACCAAAAGGTTATTATCACCACGGCTTATAACCTTTATTATCCTGTTAGCTTTAGTTGTTTTGTTTTGTTTTTTTATAACATGCAGCTAATAAAAAACAGAAAGATGGCCTATGTATTAATTGCATTGTCCCTACTGGCCTGGTCTGGTGCCTGGCTATATTATAAAACTTGGCTTATCACTTTTGTATTTTCTTATTTGTTCAATGGAATCATCATTATAGTGCTATCAATAGAGTTATTGAGCCAGCAGGTATTGCAATATAAAAAGGCATTGCTCCGCAATTTTCTTTTTTGGATGCCGGCCACCTGTATTTTACAATTTGGTGTCTATATTTTTATTACTACGGCCATGATGTTGGTTACGGTAAGCCCACAATTTAGAGGCAGGTTGTTCAGTATTTTTATGATTGTAAATGCCTGTAGTTATTTATTATATGCCTTTGCTTTATTGTGCCTGCATCAAAATAAAACGGGTATTGCAAAACAAGATTAAAAACTACATTGTTTAACCCTTTTGTAAGCAATTATTGCGGTAACTACTTTTTATTTCAGGTAGAACTACTTACTGTTAATGCAAGCTGTGCCTGTTATTTTGAATTTCGAAATCAGCAATTATTTTAACCATTAAAAAATTATCAGGAATGAAAAAAATCCGTTTACCCATGTTGTGTATTTCAGCCGCTATATGGCTGTACAGTTGTAGCAGTTGTACGCCTGCCCCTCCACCAGTTGCAGGCTGCGATACTACTATTACCAACTGGAAACATTTTATTAATAAAGCCACTGCCCAGGCTTACATAACCAATTTTGAAAATTATAAAGATGGTAACAAACCTTTTCTAAAAACGATGATTGCACAATCGCACCTGTACGATAGTGCCAAAACCATGATGCGGAATATGATGCTGAGAGATAGCTGTACTGGCATGAGAATTTATTATGGTCTTACCCCTGGCAATAAAGTAATACCCATTGTGTGTGGTGTAACAAGAGCCGGTAACGATATTTATTGGAGAAGGCCAAGACCAACAGATCCAACTGCCAGAACAATGGAAATATTTGAAGATGGCCTCTGCGATTATAGCCAAGAGGAGCCGCCAACACCAGAACCCTCTGCCTTAGGTGAAATAAGAATTATGATAAGGAAATAACCATGTTTAGGATACATAAAAACACACTATGCCTTTAAATACACTTAACACAATACTGGCTTACACTTGTGCCCCGGCAGCCATTATGGGTATGTTTTGGTACAAGCGTGTTGATAAAAATTTTCACCCATTTATTTGGGCAATGATGCTATCACTTATTGCTGAAAGCATTGCTACAATAACCATATTTAATGGCTGGGAAAAGCCCTGGTATTTTTTAACAGGTAACATGTACTTTAACCTGAATATTTTATTTTATCTGCTATTTTTTTACCTGCGAAAAGCAATAGAAAAGCAAACGCTTTACAAATTATTATTACTGTGTGTCGTAGTGTTTTTAATAGGCTGTTTTTTTAGGCTGCCACATAAGCGGTTGTTATTACAGGTGGACAGTTTTTACAACCTTATTATTTTTTTATTGGCAGCGCAGCTTTTAGGCAAGCAGGTTTTTAACTTAAAGCAACGCTTGTGCCAAGACCCTATTTTTCTTATCTGCAGTGCTGCTTCATTATTTTGTGCCGTTTTTGTGTTGGTAAATGTGCTGTATATTTTTCAGGCTAAAAGTGGTTTTAATAACCTGCTGTTTACCATACAGCGATATGTAAATGCTGCTACCTATCTGATATTTGCCTTGGCTGTATGGTGTATGCCCAAAAAAATGATTTTCGAAAATAGAATGTACAATTACCCTAAGCATGCCTGAAATAGAAAACAATATTTATGCTGTAGTAGCCATATCCAGTGTGGTGCTGATTGCTTTTGTGGGCTATTTTGTTTTTTCAATAATACGCTAGCAAAGGGCAGTAAGCAAATGGCAACAAGCCCGTATAGCTGCCGAAATACAAACACTTGAAAAGGAACGCCGGCGCATAGCTGGTGATTTGCCTGATGAACTTACAAAGCCGTGCCGAGGTACTAGGCGGACAACTAATCGTACACACACAAACCGGCCTTGGCACTGCATACGAAATTGCAATACCCACGTAGGGGCAACCCTTGCGGTTGCCCAATTACGGTTGCCCAATTACGGTTGCCCAATTACGGTTGCCCAATTACGGTTGCCCAATTACGGTTGCCCAATTACGGTTGCCCA
>JAYUOV010000186.1:0-35601 GCA_043760535.1 Chitinophagaceae bacterium | reverse complement strand
GTTGCAGTTCCAGCTTTTTCACCGCTTCGCCTACCGCTTTTATTTCGGCCAACACAGGAGCGAATTGTTTGGCAGCCACATCGTAGCTATTTATAAATGTGGTGGTAGGTGCAGCAGTGGAACTAAGTAAACCACCCAGAATATTTCCTACCCGGTTATTGATAGAAGTAGGTGCCTCAAATTCTCTACGAGTAAGCGATGCATCGCCGTTGAGTTTTTTGTTGGCTTCGGCCAATCTTCTTTCCAGCCCAATCATATCTTTTACAAGTGACTGATCTAAAGCTGAGGTTTCAAGCACCGCTTGTTTCATGTACTTTAATTTGTTCATCAGTTCGTTCCGGTAAGCGTCGGCACCGTCTACTGCACGGTGCAGTTCTTCTGCTTTTTTACCAAACTCATTCAGTGCTTTTTTATCGGTAGCAGCCATTGTAGCCATGTTTAATGCTTCCACTTTAAATGGCTGTGCGGCCACAAGTTCGGTATAGTTTCCATCCTCAAATTTGCTAAGCGATACATTATAGTTACCGGGCAAAACCAGTATGCCCTGATCGGGGCTGCTAAATGCCTGGCTTTCATCAAAAGGTGTAAAATCTATAGGCCCTTTTACGGCTGTGTGGAAATCCCAAACTATCCGGTTAATACCTTTTTTGGCCGGGGCTTTTAATCTTCTTACCACTTTACCGGCATCATCGGTTATGGTAAAAAGCAAATGTGGCGCAGGTTGTGCATCTTCCATCCGCAAACTATCCATCGGCGGATAATACGGCGCTTCGCCTTTTTTTATCTTCTCTTTTTCTGCTGCCTGCCGTTTTTCTTTCAGCGTTTTTATATCTTCTTTTAAATAATAGGTAAAAGTACTGCCTACAGTTGGGTTAGCCACGTTCCAATAACTTTCTCCCTGAAAGCCTTTGCCACGGATACCCAACGGCAGGCTTTCAATATACATCCATACATTACGGATGGGTGATATAAACGCCGTTTTATCCAGATCAGATTTCTTCAGATTCCGCAATGGCGTAATATCATCCAAAACATAAAAACCACGGCCAAATGTGGCTAGTACCAGATCATGATCCCTTGGTTGTATTTCCATATCTTTTATAGCCACAGTCGGAAGGCCACCTTTCAATTGTGTCCATTTGGCGCCGCCATCTATGCTGCAATAAACGCCAAACTCCGTGCCTGCAAAAAGCAGGTTTGCATTTATTGGGTCTTCGGTTATACAATAAGAAGTGCCTCTTTCTGGTAAGTTATTCTGTATTGCCGTCCATGTTTTACCCGCATCGGTGGTTTTAAAAATATAAGGTTTAAAATCGCCGTAGCGGTGGTGGTTAAAGGCAGCGTAAGCCGTATTTTTATTATGTGCCGAAGCTATAATCGCATTTACATAAGTGCGTTCCGGCACGCCGGCTATATTGTCAATCTTCGTCCAGTTTTTACCACCATCGGTAGTTACATGCACCAAGCCATCATCAGTTCCTGCGTAAATTAAATTTTCATCTAAATTGCTTTCGGCAATGGTGGTAAGCTGGCCATAAATATCGGTGCTACCGTTTTTTGCCACCGCATCCACACTCCATACTTTACCCATAACTGTAAGTTTATTACGGTCTATACCCCGGCTTAAATCGGGGCTTATTACTTTCCAAGTATTGCCACGGTCGTCGGTTCTAAAAACCTTGTTGGCTCCAAAATATACCCTTTTATGGTCATGTTTACTTATTTGCAAAGGGGCATCCCAATTAAAGCGGTATGGTGCTTCGCCTTCTGCTTCCACGGGGCGAATGTCCAAAATTTCACCACTCTTTTTATCGAACCGAACAAGGCCCCCATACTGGCTTTCGGCGTAAATAATATTTTCATCTTTATAATCGGCCTGGCTTTCAAAGCCATCGCCACCATTGGTAATAAACCAGTTATCGTTTACTATTCCATTAGCACTTTTGGTTCGGCTAGGGCCGCCGAGGCTAAAGTTATCCTGTGTGCCGCCATATACATTATAAAAAGGAAAGGCATTATCTAAACTTACTTTGTAAAGCTGGGTAACAGGAATGTTTTGTTTATAATCCCAATTTTGTCCAGCGTCAAAAGTTTCGTACAGGCCGCCATCGCAGCCTACCAGCATGTGGGTGGTTTTGGCAGGGTTTACCCAAATAACATGGTTATCTACGTGTTTGCTTTTTTCGCCAAGGTTATAAAAGCTGCGGCCGCCATCATCGCTCACCTGCATGTACACGTTTACGCCGTATATACGATCTATGTTTTTGGGGTCGCAAAAAAGCTCCTGATAATAATTGCCCGAAGTAGTAAAGCTGCCACGTTTTTCCCAGCTTGCTCCACGGTCGGTGCTGGCATACAGGCCGCCCTTACCATCGTTTGCCTCCACTATTGCAAATAAATAATCGGGATTAATGGGACTCATAGCCATACCAATTCTGCCCAAATCCGCACCGGCAGGCAGGCCATTCATCATCTTGTTCCAGGTAGTACCGCCATCGGTGCTTTTGTACAAGGCACTTTCGGGGCCGCCGCCGATATAGGTAAATACTTTACGCTGCCGTTGGTGTGCGGCCGCATATAGCACATTGCTATTGCGGGGATCCATCATTACCTCGTTAAAACCGGTGTGTTCGCTTACGTTTAGCACCTGCTTCCAAGTTTTGCCTCCATCGGTGGTTTTGTAAATGCCACGTTCGCCGCCGCTGTTCCATACAGGGCCGTAAGCTGCTACAAATACGATGTCGGGGTTATTGGCATCTACCACTATTTTGCCTATATGCTCGCTTTTGGCAAGCCCCATATTTTTCCAGCTTTTGCCGCCGTCTTCGCTTTTATATACGCCATCGCCGTAGCCTACCACCCGTTGGTTATTGTTTTCGCCGCTGCCCACCCACACGGTGTTTGGGTTTGTTGGGTCAATGGTAATGCAGCCGATAGAAAACGATGCTTCGCCATCAAAAATAGGCTCGTAGGTTACACCTGCATTCACCGTTTTCCAAACGCCGCCGCTGGCGGAAGCCACATAGTATTCGGCAATGTTATTGGGATTAACCGCAAGGTCCACAATGCGGCCCGAAGTAATAGCCGGGCCAATACTGCGGAACTTGATGCCGCCAAAAACGGAGCTTTGCAAAGGATCTTTAGGCTCGGCTTTTTTTGCCGTGTCTTTTGTATTTTTTTGGGCAAAAGAAAAGGTGCAGGTAAGCATGCACAGCCATACAATACTGGCTTTGGCGATTGTTCTCATAATGGTTTTCAGTTTTATTGCTGGTAAAAAGAAGGGGAAAGTAACCAACTAAAATGTAGAAAGGGAATTGAAAGACAAGAATTTTATGAATGGTTGGTGGTTGCGTTTTAAAAAACCAACGATGGACCATGAAAGCGACTTATCAAATGGAGGGATTAACTAGCGCCGGCCTCCCGGCCGGTGATGGTGCGTTACTTGATTTTATAATAGCAGTAAGTAAAACAAAAAGTACACATCCCATACTTGCAAGAGGCTACATTTATTTCAAGATTTGTAAATAAATTCTTACAAAATCGCAACGGTTTATTTTGTGAATCAAGTAATAAGGTAGCCCAGGCCGTGAGGCCTGCGCCAGTTCAGATTGTTATGAAAAGATTGATTCCAATTCATTACAATGGTTATAGGCTGTTTCTAAAAACCGGCTGCCTTCAAAATTAAAACTGGTGCTGTCTTTTATTAAGCTATCCATCCAGCTTTTTACTTCATCGCATAGTGGATTATTATAACCATGCATGTTATTAAAAGTATTAAACCTTAGGAACACAGTTTTGTTTCCATCTGTTTCGGCCAGGTAGCTAATACAGCCAATAATGTTATGGTAATACCAATCAAAAGCAACATTATTATCGAGACCTTTTTTATGATGAATTGCGTACCGCTCAATATCCTGAAGCGTATGCCGCAATTGTTGGCAAATCGTTTTTCCAAGACCTTTATCAGTAAGCAATTTAGAAGCTACAGCATACTTTATTTGAGCCACCGTATTCATCAGCGAATTTTGTGTCCAAACTTCTACCGAGGGTATGGATTGATACAGTTCGTAAATATTATTTGTTATCTGCAACACCTCTTTATTGGGCCAGGCAAAATCAAACCGGTGTTGCTCGTTTTTATGCACCCTTGAATTCCAAAAATGGAGTTTAAAAGAAGTTATTTCCGGGTATTTGAAAAGATGAAAAAAGGGAATATCGTCTGTGGCACAGCTTAGTTTTTTATCCTCAGCTGTTACAATTGTTTCCAAAATATGTTGAAGGCTTTTTGCGTAGTCTTTTATGCTTACATCATTTTTATACAAAGGCATAAATTGTACCTGAGAGATAGGTGCTGTACCCGAAATAGCAAAGTGTAACCCATAAGTAATGCAGATGGTTTGTATTTGCACAGTGGTAAGCATACTATCACCGGTTAATTTACTATATGCCATGCTTTTAGATATTCCCAAAAGCGCCATTAATTCTATAACAACCAATTTTTCGTTGCCTAGTTTTTTACTTAGTTGTGCCAAAAATAATTTCTGTATTTCCTTCATTGTGTACATCATAAATGTAAAACGTGAACCCTGTTTTACAATCAAAAGTAGGGATTGAGCATAGTTTTTCAATTTTTGAAAATTAGAATCATGTTCCAAATTTTTAAACGGATGAATTCCAAATTCCAGTTAAACTGGAAAATCGCCTCCCCATTCCAGTTAAACTGGAAAAGTTTATCCAAATTCCAGTAAAACCGGAAAAGTTGTGCCAAAAGCAATGTATCTATCAGTTTACTTTTATAACCACAAAACCAACGCACATGCACCTTACCAAACCAACCTTACACAGCAGCCTTTGCCACTGCATACGCCCCACAATTTTTTGCATTACCACGTTGCCGCCTGGTTTACGATTAAAGAAAAGGTTTTTTACTCCTAAATTCTTAAAAAATTATTTATGAAAAAGAATATCAACATAATAGGCATTGTGCTACTGTTAGCCGTAACCCTAAGTGCCAGTAAATGCAAAAAAACAAGTCCCACCCAAATTGAACAATTACCACCCGCTACCCAAACTGGAGCAAATAAATTTGGCTGCTTATTAAATGGTACGGCCTTTATACCAGGTGGGGGAGGACTTTTCAGTCAAGTCTTAACAGTACAATACGATCCTACATTTCAAGGAGGTAGATTATCAATCAGTGCCAAAAAAATTTTAAGTTCTACAGATTTTATAACATTGAGTATTGGTGGAAACTCTATTCATACAGAAGGCACATATCAATTAGGATTGGCTAGTAAATATGGAGTATATTATTATGACACAAAAAAACTGTGCTATTTTAATAACACCGACATACCATCACCCATAATTAATAGCGGATCTCTTACGATTACAAAATTTGACCAAACTACTCGAATTCTTTCCGGCAATTTCAATTTTGATATTTCTACTTCCGATTGCGGTAATACAAAGGTTTCCGATGGCCGTTTTGACGTAAAATTTTAACCTCAAAAACAACAAACTCCAATGAAAAAAATCTTATTATTCGCTGTAGCATTAGCTACAGCTAGCTACTGCTTTGCCCAAAATGATAGCTTACGAATTAAGCTTGATAATATTTTTGAGAATCTTGATAAAAGTGTAGTACCCACAGGCATGTTAAAAGAATATGGCTACGAATTTGCCAACTTTGAAACCTATAATGGGCAGCTAACTGATAGTAATATTATAAGCAACAATAGCCTTAGGCTTGCTTATGCCAGCCTGCTAAGCAGTACTATTTATGGAAGTACCACATTGCCACTAATGGAGGCTTTTAACACCACACAAAAGAGTAAATTTGGTAACAATATTAACCCTGTAAATGTGCTGCTTATTAATTATGCCAGCCTTAAACCCAATGCTGTAGATGATGGAATGTTTACCATTGCAAACGAGCAATTATACAATGGTAATGGTGTTAACCCATACCTTACTCAAACACTTTTTGCAGCGGCTCCTGTTTTTAGCGAAAGCAGGGATGGAAAGGTGACCTTGTTATTCAGCACAGATTTGTTTTATACCAATACCGGCACCACCATTACTACAATTGATGTTGACTTTAATAATGGCGGCGGCTTTGTAAATGCCTTACCAGATTTACCTCTACATGCCCAATATGCCGATACCGGTACAAAACGTATAACCATTAAAATAAGCTTTACAAATGGTACTACCATGCAATGTTATAGCCAATTGAGAGTAACACGTGTAGCTGCTACATTTGCTAACAGGTATGCCCCACAAGCAGTTCCTAACATACTTATACCCTCATCAACAGAGCACAGCGGAGGGCAAATTTTTGTACAATACAGTGTAAATAATACTACACCCGCTAACAATAGAAAGCTGTTAAAGCCATTTATAGTTGTGGAAGGGTTTGATATGCATGATGCCGCCCCCGGAATACAGCCAGATGGCTATACCTATTTAAATTTTCACAGCATAATTTCAGATTTTACGTCTACCAACTTTAACAATGCTTCCTTAAACGATAACCTTGATAATGTAGCTGGTTACGACTTGATATTTCTAAATTATAACGATGGTACCGATGATATTTTACGTAATGCCAAACTACTGGAAGAAGTAATAAACTGGGTAAACAATAATAAAGCCCCCGGTGCCGACGCCAATGTGGTAATGGGTATAAGTATGGGCGGGCTGGTAAGCCGCTACTGCCTGGCAAGTATGACCAAAAGAAGTTTAAACCCGCAAACCCGCCTGCTTATAACCCACGATAGCCCACACCGGGGTGCTAATATACCACTAGCTTACCAGCATGCTATTTTTGGGCTACAAAATTTTGTAATAAAAGTTGGCCCGTTAGAAATGAGGCTGGGTAGTATAATTAGTCAGTTAGACGAATTTGAAGTGCTGCGTAACAGGCCGGCAACACAGCAACAAATTTTGGCATTGGCCAACCATGGTGGTAGTGTTACCATGAATACTTTTTTAAATGGAACTTACAGGGATATGGTTACTTTCCCGAATGCGACACCTCCACCCTATAAGTTTATAGCCACATCGCAAGGCAGCCAGTGCGGCACACCTGTATTTGCCCCTTACACATCCCTTGTTAGCGGGTCTGGTTTTGGTGGCTATGATGTACTATTTGGATTGTCCGGCCGTAAATACGTATTTAATTTGCAACTGAATGCTTTGCCCGAATATGGGCAAGTAAAAGAAATAACCCACCTTACATTAAAAGGAAGGAAAAAGATTTTTTTTATCAATACACCTTACTTAACACTATTGAGTATTAAAAGAAACTCACCTCCCAATATGTATCCTATAGACGGTGTGGCAGGCAGTATTCAGGATTTTGAAAGAAGTGGCCTTCCTTCTGTTATTCCACAATCTTATGGAGGCTTCACCGCCATTTGGTTAGCTGATTTGTTCTACTTCTTTTCTGGGCTTAATTTTCAACCTTCATTTACTTTTATATCTACCACAAGTGCTTTAGACGGTGCCAATAGCTCTACTTTCAATCTGCCCTATATTTTTGCTGCTAATGGCCAAAATGGTTCACATGCTGAAACGTATATTGCTCAGGAACCAAGAATTGCAAGTGGAGTAACTCTTTATAATATAGCCCATACTGATTTTACTGCAAGAAATTCAGAATGGATTTTTAATGAAATGGAAAACCGGCACAATACCACTGGTTGCGAACAATTGGATTGTAATGCCCCTGCTATTGCCCCGCTTACCACAATATGCCCGGGTAACAAAACCTATCACATTGCTAATAACAATAGTACACAGCCCGTAACATGGAGTATAGAACCACAAGGCATTGTTACCGTAGTATCACAAGGAAATGCTATACAAGTAATCCGTGGAGAAGCTACCAATGATGTTACTTTAACGGCACAATTTATAAACGGGTGTGGACAGCAACAAAGTTCTTCTTTTAAAACAACTGATGTGCGTCCTATATATGGTTTGCTGGGTACACCCGGCATTAGCATAAATGATGCCTCTGCCTGGTGCCCCGGCACTACCCGTACATTTACCATGCCTGTATATGCACCGGGGCTTACCTATAACTGGCAGGTAGGCAGTGGCAGCCTAAGTATTGTAAGTGCCCTGCCCCACACCAATGCTGTAACGGTACTGTACAGTGGCGGTACAAGAGGTGCCGAAACTGTAAGCGTAAGTGGCTATTCTACATGCGACAGGCTAAGGCTATACGAGTATGCAGCTGGTAATTTTGCGGATGTAATTACTGGTACCGTAACCAGTGCCAATGGGTATAATAGCCCGCTAAATACCATAAACCGGGTAGGTGATAATAATGCACTGGTAACGGTAGATGTAGCTACTGGTAATCAACTTACCTATACCCTAACAGGTGGTTTGCCTCAGGCCTGGGGTGCCTATGTAGATGAGCCAAATACCATGTTTATATATAACCAAAATGGGGGCGATTTTGATTTTAATGTTAGTTATGGCAATAGCAACTGTAATACGACAACTGATATGCCTTTTACTATAAGGTTGGTATCGCAACCGGGTTCTTATAATCCGGCGTTTGTAATAAGCCCTAACCCTGTGGTTAATAGCACAATAGTAGCCTTAAATGCCCGTGCTGCCACTACCAGGTATGTAACCCAGTGTTTACAAGCCGGCGGGTATGTAAGCGTAAAAGTAATGAGTAGCGCTACAGGTACACAAATACTGCCTACCATAAATGGGTTACCAGGCACTTCATCTGTTAGGGTAAATATGAGTTCGTTACCCACCGGGCAAGTTTACCTTTTTGTAATAAACGCAACAGGCTGCCCCAATGGTGTTTATCAGGAAGTGCAGCAGGTGT
This sequence comes from Chitinophagaceae bacterium, assembly GCA_043760535.1. Taxonomy (GTDB): domain Bacteria; phylum Bacteroidota; class Bacteroidia; order Chitinophagales; family Chitinophagaceae; genus JAZKFT01. Next base: position 26,741 of record JAYUOV010000186.1, on the reverse strand, counting down.
TACATTAATACAATAGAATCCTCCCCAAAGGAGGCATTACCCCAAATGTGCTTAGCAGTAGCATTATTCGTAGTATAAATAGGCAATATTTTCCGGTTAGGCTTATGCATTTACATATGGCCTAACCGGAAATTAATTTCGAAAAAAAACCTCAATTTCTGATGGATTTTTTAACCCATATAACCCATAAAGATTTATTAAATGCTTTGTAGGGCTTATGGAGGCTTGCCTACTTAGTAAATGCCCTACACCTAGGGCTACGGGGTAAGCGGCTGATGCTGTAAAATGGTTGATTGTGAAAACTCCGCCAGAACTAAAGTATTAAATACTGTTACCATGAAAAAAATATCAACCATTTATTTGTTTTTCCTGTTTGCAAATAGCCCAAAAGTGTATACATTTACAGATAGCCTTGAGGAAGCAAACGAACATAAGACAAAACGGTTCTACATGGGGTTTGGAGTAGGAACCGGATACGAAGGCATGGGTTATGCATTCGAGGCTGGCATTATTAAGAAGAATAATTGGGGACTTATATTCAGCTTGTTTGGTAATGACTATGCTGCTACAAACAAGCCTGCCGATTATAAGCGTTCATCGGGAATCTTTGACCTTAATTTATTTGGTTCATCGGGGCATCCCCTTTTAGACCATGCTGATTTTGTTTCTTTATTAGTGGCAAAAGATTTTCCGGGCCGCTCTAAGAGAATGAGATTCAACATAAGTGCAGGTCCTTCTATCGGTCATCACCGAACATTAATGTTTACATCCATTCCAGAAGAATGAGGGGGGGGGTATATATTTTTAACTGGTATTTAGGTAACTATAAAAAAAGTACCACAAAAAGTTTGTCTGCCGGATTATCGTTAAAGTCCAGTATTGGTTTTATGCCTTCGAAATCTTCTAGTGTTCAATTGGCAGCTTTTGCCAACATTAACACACGGCATAGTTATGCTGGTTTGCAATTGGAGTTTTTGTTTGGCAGGTTAAGGGAGGGGGAAAAAAAGGAGATAAATGCTTAAGACCGATTGTACAAAACTTTTAGTTCCAGCTTTTACATGAAACCCCGCAATATAAACGACCCCTGTAAATTTTAAACCCTCATAAACCATAGTGATCTATTGCCTGCTTTGAAGCGTTTGCGAGCTTGCCTACCTTGTAATAGTCTTACATGTCGGGGTTTCACAATAAGCTGTCGATATAGTAAAATATTTGATTGTGAAAAGCCCGCCAAGGCATTAGCTTATAAAAAAATTACCAACAATATTTACTGAAACTAAATTATCCTCTACTCCCTCCCCACCCAATACACCACTCCATTTTTATCATCACTTATCAGAAAAGAATTGTTGCCCCACTGTATTACATCGCAGGGGCGGCCGTAACGTTTGTCTTCTGTTTTGCCTTGTAAAAAGCCACCTACAATGGTGGTGTATTTATGTGGGCCTGTTATCATCACCACTTCGTTGCCACGCTGCCGCCACACGCTTGTACTGCCATGCAGGGCCACCAGCATTTGGTTATTCAGTTTTGCATCAGCAAAATTTTGTAACCGCATAATGCCGAGCGGTGAACTATGTGCTGTAAAACCTACATAAGCCACGGCCGGCTTTTTTACATAGGCTGGTTTGGCCGAATTTTTAAAATCTCTATCAGCCAGTATTTGCCCTTTGTATTGCACATAATAGGGCCAGCCATAAAACTGGTCGGGCAGTATTTTTATCAGCAGGTCTTCGGGTTTGTCGGGGCCTATCAGATCACGACCCTGTATGGTGGCCCACAGGTCGTTGCCAATCCATTGCAGGCCTACAGCGTTTCTTACGCCCCTTGCATAAATGCGTTGGTTGCTGCCATCTGGGTCCATTTCTACAATGGTGGCACGAATCGGTTCGGTTTCTATACAGGCATTGCAACTGCTGCCTACACTTACGTATAGTTTGTTGTTATGAAAAGCAAGGGTTCGGGTAAGGTGCCAGCCGCCATATTTATAACTAAGCCCAAAATCGGGGAAACTGGCAATAACTACACCAACTGTGGAAGGCTTGTTGTCTCCTGGTTTATATGGGTACATGGTTAGTTTGCCAGTTTCGGCCACGTATAAATAATGCTGGTTACCTACCGTATAAAAAGCTACCGAATTGGGGTTGTGCTGGCCGCTGAGATACACTGTTTGCGTAGCAAACTGCTTGGTTGTAGCATTCCAGCCATCAAGGATAATTACCCAGCCTTGTTTGTTATCGCTGCGGTCTTTCATGTCTGTAATAAAAAGGCGCCCGTCTGGGGCTTTGGCAAAAAACCTTGGCCGCTGCAAACCTTCTGTGGCAATGGCAATACGGTAGCCGGTGGGTACGGTCAATTTAAAGTCCATTCCTTTAGCTAAATGAATTGGATAAGACGTAATATCTTTATTTTGCTGAGCCAAACAAATATTGGTGCAGAGCAGCATTAAAAAAGGGGCAATTAAATATTTCATTATTTAAAAATAATAGCAAAAATGAAACGTAACGCAACAGCCGTTTGGAACGGTTCTGGAAAAGAAGGAAATGGCACCCTTACAACACAAAGTACGGTGCTTAGCCAAACCCAATATTCGTTTAACACCCGGTTTGCCGATGGTGTAGGTACCAACCCCGAAGAGCTTGTGGCAGCAGCCCATGCAGGTTGCTTTTCTATGAAGCTAAGTTTTGTTTTAGTAGCCGCCGGTTTTATTGCCGATAGCATTGAGACGACCTGCACTATTGATCTGGATCCTGCACAGGGCGCCATTGTTGGTTCGCATTTGGTGGTAAAAGCATCTATACCAGGTATTAGCGAAGAAGTATTTCGGGCAAGTGTAAAAGATGCAGAAGCCAATTGCCCTATTTCTAAATTGCTGAATACGGCTATTACTTCAGAGGCCAGCTTAGTATAAGTTAGCAATTGTTACATGCAATCGTTTTTATTTTTAAATTCCGAACTTTCTGAAATTTGCGTTGTTTGAAATCTAAATTGTTATTTTTAAACATAAACCTAAAAATAGTATTAACGTTTAAAAAACAAAGCACGGGATGGTTTTTAGAAATTTTTTACATGGCAAGAAATACTTTTTGTTTATCCTAAAAGCTTGTTTAAATAATTGGGTTGCGGATTATAATAATAGAAAGCAAAAAATCTTTTTTTACAAAAACGTTTCCTATTATTGTTTTTAGTAACATAAAATATTCTAGTTTAAATAAAAATCAGAATTGCTTGCACAGCAAATCTGGTTTTAGGGTTTAGGGTTAGGCCGGAGTTGAGGAACTCCGGTCTTTTTTTTATTTAGTACCTACAAATGCGTATAGGTTAAAAAATGTGCCCGACAAATGCTCTATCTCGTACTTCAGTTGTTTTTTAGAAACATCCCTCATTCTTTTTAGCTGAATTAAATGGTGGGCTTTTTCCGCCAACAACCAATATCTTCTATCGCTTGTGGCTGTATGGCCAAGTTGTAATTGAATTTTTTCTATCAGTTCATTTATGCCTTGTCTTTTCATAGCAATCGTTTTTACAATGGCCACTTCGTGTACATGGTTTTGAAAGGCCGGAGCCAACATCAGCCGAAGGTTTTTTACAAAAGCATCAGCATCGGGCCGGTCGGCTTTATTTACCACAAACAAATCGGCTATTTCCATCAGCCCGGCTTTCATGGTTTGTATTTCGTCGCCAGCTTCTGGCACTACTACCACTACAGTACAATCCGCCAAACCAGCTATTTCAATTTCGCTTTGGCCTACGCCCACCGTTTCCACTATTATATAATCGAAAGGTGCCACTTTCATCACATCGCTAATCTCAATAATTTTTGGGTGCAGCCCGCCCAAAGAACCACGGGTGGCCAGCGATCGGATAAATACATTTGGATTGTTGTACCATTCGCTCATTCTTATTCTGTCGCCCAATAATGCCCCAAGGTTAAATGGCGATGAAGGATCTACACAGAGTACGCCAATCTTTTTTTCATGAGAAACCAACACAGCTATTAATGCATCCACAAGTGTACTCTTGCCAGCACCAGGCGGCCCTGTAATGCCAATAACCGACACAGTGGAGGGTGGTAATTGTTGCAAAAAATCTTCGTAGCCAGCAGCTTCGTTTTCTATTAAAGAAATACACCGCGCCAATGCTTTTTGAGAACCGTTTTGTATTTGAGACAATAACCCGTAGAACATTGTATTTTATTTATGTTGCAAATTTCGTGGTTTGTTTCTTTTAATACAGCATATCGTATTTCTTTTATAAAGCCCTAGTCTGTTAGGTTTGTAAAAAATACCTGCTTAAAAAAATTGCTACAAATAATACTGCCAATTGGTTGCCTGCTGGTTTTAGGCAGTACAGCCTTACCCCGTGTTTATGCATCTGCTTGCAGCCAAAACAAGGCTTGCTTTTTTATATGGCAGCCTGGTACTACTAATTGGTTTACGACATCTGTTTTTACAGCAAAAAAAATGGATTGCCGCAATGGCTATTGTAACGGTTCTTGCCTTGCCATTTTTAGCCATGCAGGTGTTTCCTACTATTAAAAACAGTGTGCAGATTATGCTGTACAATTTTGGCAATGTAGCCAATTGAAAATACGAAGAGGGCTGCAACAATGGCAACCATCTGGTGTAGCTGAAAGCAGGTTGGGATATTGTAAAACGAAACCCTGTTTTGGGCATTGGCTATGGCGATATAAAACCAACGATAGAAACGTGGAATAAAACAAAAAGGCTGCAAACAGCACCTGAGGAATTTACCCGGCCCAGCAACAACTGGCTGCCGATGTGGTGTAGTGCTGGCTTCGCCACATTTGCTGTAATGGGCTTCGTATTTTATCAACTGGTTACAAGCAATCCCAACAAAACCGATTGGACTTGGTGGCTACTTTGCGGCATGGTATTTTTAGCTACCCTCTACAAAAACCCTTTTGAATCGCAGTAAGGCGTGTATGCTTTTTTAGTGCCTTTTTTTAATCTGGCAAAAGCTGATTGCCAGATAACGTTTTTTATTTTTAAGCTAGCTTTTGTACTGTTATTTATCAACATAGGCGAACTTTTTAACCCCGTAGCATTAAGAATTTCATTCATCAGATTATTACTATTTGAGCTTTTATCTTCAATGCTTATTTGATTTCTTTAAACCACACAGAATTTATTAGTTTGCCTTTACAAAAATGAATGATTGAAAAGCATGAACAAGCCCACCCACCTTGCCATTTTTACTACCGATAAAGCCAACAAGCATCTGTTTACACAACAGCTATTGGATGGTAAAAGCAGCGGCATTTTTGAGGTATTTAACAAACTTAATGGCCAGCTATTTTCCAAGGTTACTATGGATCTATTTATAGACGAAGAGCACCGGAATGGCCATGTAGAAGTAGCGAAAAAGCAGAAACGATTACTCCAATCCTTATCCGATGGCGAACAGAAAAAAGCACTGCTCAATTACCTGCTGGCACAGCAGCCCGACTATATCATTCTGGACAACCCTTTTGATAATCTTGATAAAGCATCGCAGGCCACATTACTGGTAATGCTGCAACAAATTTCGGCCAAAACAAACATTATACAATTAGTAAGCCGCAGCCGAGATTTACTCCCTTTTATACTAAAGGTTTTTAGTATAGAACCCAATCAAGCTTTGGTAGCAATAGAAAATATAGCGGCTTACCTACAGCAGCGAAACATGGATAGTCAGTTCATTTTTACAGGTATTGTTCCGCCACCAATCAACAGCTTCTATCTTGCGGATGGGCCGCTTGTGGTATTTAAAAATGTGTGCGTACAATACGATGGCAGACCTGTATTAAACAACATTAACTGGACTATAAACCCTGGCGAAAGCTGGCAAATGATTGGCCCAAACGGCAGTGGCAAAACCACCCTTCTTTCGCTCATTACCGGCGACAATGCAAAAGCTTACGGGCAGGATATTACCCTCTTTGGCCGCAAAAAAGGAAGTGGCGAAGCCGTATGGGACATTAAGAAAAATATCGGCTATTTTACCCCTGCCATTACCAGCCAGTTTAGCCGGTACGATAGTATAGAGAAAATGATTATTGGTGGCTTTTTCGATTCTATTGGCCTCTACTTAAAGCCATCAGATATGCAGCAAAAAATAGCCCGGCAATGGCTGCAACTGACAGAAATGTTGCCCCTGAAAAATACCCTTTTTCATAAGCTAAGCCCCGGCCAACAGCGAACAGCACTTATAGCCCGTGCCATGATAAAACACCCGCCATTGCTCATTCTCGACGAACCCACTTCGGGGCTTGACGATTACAATGCAGGCCTGGTGGTATCGCTAATTAATAAAATTGCAGCGGAAACAACTACTACCATTGTTTATGTTTCTCACCGAACAGAAGAAGGCCTTTTGCCCGATGCTATTTTCGAATTAACACCACATGAAAATGGATCGGTAGGAATACGCCTGTAAGTAGGAACACGCCTCGAGGCGTGTTCCTACTTACAGGCGTGTTCCTACTGTTAACAACCCCTTAAAAAGTGTCCCGAAAACAATAATTGGGCAAGGCTATTGTTAATACTTTCAATTACAGCAACAACATTCTCTTCATCAATAAAATTATTATCCAATCTGCATATAAGTGTACTCAGCTTTTTTATTGCCCCACCAAAAAATATAGACCAAATGTTTAAAAAATTAGCTTTCGCCATTACCCTGCTTACTTTCAGCAATGTTGCTGTTCTAGCACAATTTGTTGCCGGTAAAAATGAAATTGGGCTCACCATTGGAGCCAATATTTATCAGGGAGACCTTAGCCCCAAAGCCATAGGATCTGTAAAAACAGCAAGACCCCAATTGGGTATTCATTACAATCGCATTCTTACTAATTACTGGTCTTTCAGAGCTAATTTAAACATCGGTAGCCTGCATGGCGATGATGCAAGGTTTACCAGCCCCGAATACATGCAATACCGCAACTTTAATTTTAGTACCCGGCTTACCGAACTTTCGGTAATGGGCGTTTATAATATGCATGGCAATAACGACCATTTCAGAAAATTTTCAAGCTATGCTTATGCTGGTGCAGGTCTTGGTTTTATTAAAATAAAAAGAGATTACAGCAAGTTGGATACGGCATTTTTTACCAGCAATTCCAAACTTGTAAGCGGCCTTGCTACAGACTCTGCGGCAATATCGCCACGGGCAATACCGGTTATACCTATGGGCCTTGGTATAAAATATGCCATTCTGCCCCGCATCAGCCTTATTGCCGAAGGCACATACCGCTACAGCTTTACCGACTATCTTGATGGCTTTAGCTATGCCGCCAACCCCAAGCTTAAAGACAGTTATTACAGTATCTCCGTTGGTGCTGTATTTAATTTTGGTAAGGATAAAATGGCTTGCCCTACTAATTATAAATGGGGCAGGTAATAGAAAATCAATAATCATATTTAAAAAACAAACCCTGCATCGGTATCGGGATAATTAAGCTGGCTGCTTTTTCGGCTGCCGTTAATGGTTACATGGTGTAGGTTTGTTTGTTCCTTTTTATATTCATACAACAGGCTGTTAGTTACCTTCACCTGCTGTATTTTGTCTGTAAAAGGTATTGTAAAATAGCACCAGGTACTTTCTTCCACCTGCTCGTATCCCTCAAATTCTAATGGCATTTTTTTACCATTCAAGGTTATCAGAAATTTATTGGCCACATATTTTTTAATAATTCCTCCTATAGCTTTTACATCAGCCGGGTGCAGCAGGTCTATCTTTTCTGCCGGGTAGTTTTGTCGCAAGGTTTTTTCAAAGTCATCTGTAAAAATGCGGATGCTAACACCTAGCTCCTTTTCCTTTCCGTTGTAAGTAATTTCTGCAACCGAAATAAAAAAAGGATGCAGCCACAATAACCACTGTAGTACACAATATGCCATTCATCAAAATTTTTTCTGTATTGTAAAGATGCCCTTTAGTTTTGGAAACATAGTGAAAATATTAGGACTTTAGAGCTTGATTGCCCCGGCTGAACACACCTTTAAACCCAAACTAATCCATAACTTTCAGAAAGCATAAAACTTAATTTGTTTAAAGAATTCTTTTCATTTGGGTGGCATCACATAATAAGCTGGGGAGCTACAGACCACATATTGTTTATAGTAGCGCTGGCAGCTATCTATACCATTAATAATATCAAACAGGTATTGGTGCTAATAACAGCTTTTACCATTGGCCACAGTATTACACTGGTTCTTAGTGCATTTAACTGGGTAAAAATTTCTACAGGCACTATTGAGCTGCTTATACCCTGTACCATCATCGCAACTGCGGTTTTTAATTTGTTTCAAAAAAAAATTACCCCTACAAGCTTGCGGCTCAACTATGTGTTGGCATTATTGTTTGGGCTGGTGCATGGTCTTGGCTTTGCCAACGGGCTTAAGAGTATGTTAGGCAAGGCTGAAAATATAGTACTGCCATTATTGGGTTTTAATTTAGGGTTAGAGGCTGGCCAAATAGTTGTGGTATTGAGCATACTATTGGTTAGCTGGCTTTTTTTAAACCGGTTAAAAGTAAACCGCGAAAAATGGATCGTTTTTTTATCGGGGGCTGCATGTAGCGTTGCTATTCATATTATTATACAACAGGGTATTAATCAATAAGAAAATATTTTTTTACAACACAACAAAAAGTTACTGGCCATTTTAAACCAACCAATTCATGAGAAAATTTACTGCCATCCTCTTTGTATCCATTTCTTTTGCTGCCATGGGGCAGGATATAAAGAATAATCCTACGAGTAACCATGGAAACAGGTTTGAACAATTGGGAACCATTTTACCTACACCAAACGAATACAGAACAGCAAGCGGCACCACAGGCGCCAAATACTGGCAACAAAGGGCAGATTATAAAATCAACTGCCGCCTGGATGAGAAAAAACTGGAACTACACGGAACGGAAACCATTACCTATTTTAATAACAGCCCCGATGTGCTCACCTACCTATGGCTGCAACTGGATGAGAACGAACACGACCCAAATAGCCACAATGTGGTGTTTGACGAAAGCCGTGTACAACGTACCATGGGCAGCAGTGAAGTAAAAGCCCTTAACAAAAAAGAAGCATTGGAAGGCTTTGGCGAAAAAATAGAAAGCATTACCGATGCACTTGGTAAACCACTTAAATACACCATTAACCAAACCATGATGCGGGTGGAATTACCGGTGCCATTAAAAACCGACTTGCAATTTAAGTTTAATATAAAATGGCATTATAAAATACCCGACCGTGTAACACTTGGTGGCCGTGGCGGTTACGAACTTTTTCCCGAAGATGGCAACCATCTTTTTACCATCAGCCAATGGTATCCAAGGCTTTGTGTGTACAGCGATTTTCAAGGCTGGCAAAACCATCAGTTTACTGGCAGGGGTGAGTTTGCCCTGGCCTTCGGCAATTTTGATGTAGAAATTACAGTACCGTCCGATCATTTGGTAGCTGCCACAGGCGAATGCAGCAACTATGCACAAGTACTTACCGCCAACCAGCTTAAGCGCTGGAACAATGCCCAAACAGCAAAAGATGTAGTAGAAATAGGCTTGCTTGGCGACGCCATTACAGCAGAAAAAACAAAAGCCACTACTACCAAAATATGGAAATACAAGGCCACCAACGTACGTGACTTTGCTTGGACAAGCAGCCGTAAATATATATGGGATGCAATGCCAACAGTAGTAGAGGGTAAAAAAATAATGTGTATGAGTTTTTACCCTAAAGAAGCCTACAACCTTTGGCGGAAATACAGTACCAAAGTAGTGGCACATACCATACAGAGTTACAGTAAATTCTCGGTGCCATACAACTATCCGGTGGCACAAAGCATAGAGGCAGATAATGGCATGGAGTACCCCATGATATGCTTTAATAATGGCCGCTGTGCCAAAGACGGCACTTACAGCGAAAGCACCAAGTACGGCATGATTGGCGTTATCATCCACGAAGTGGGCCATAACTTTTTTCCTATGATTGTAAACAGCGACGAACGCCAGTGGAGCTGGATGGATGAAGGGCTTAACACATTTGGCCAATACCTTACCGAACAGTTATTCGATAACAAATACAACAGCAGCCGTGGCCCGGCCTACAAGATTACCGATTACATGAAGATGCCCAAGAAACAGTTGGAACCCATTATGACCAATAGCGAAAACATTATCAATTTTGGTGCAAATGCGTATGGCAAACCAGCTACAGGTCTTAATATTTTAAGAGAAACCATTATGGGCAGAGAGCTTTTTGATTATGCCTTTAAAGAATACAGCCGTCGCTGGGCATTTAAACATCCTACCCCGGCCGATTTTTTTCGTACTATGGAAGATGCCTCTGCTACAGACCTGGACTGGTTTTGGCGGGGTTGGTTTTACGGTATAGAGCCTTGCGATATAGCGCTGGACAGTGTAAAGGTTTTTAAACCTGCGGGTGGTGCTGCTATATCGGATACAGGCATAGCAACTAACCCACGTGGCAGAAGGGGTGGCCGTGCCAACGATAGCATACGCATAGCCAAACCCAATACTTATACTTTTGAAGACATATCCAAAATCAGAAACCGCGAAGATAAAAGCATCACATTTGCGGCCGATGCCGATACAAGCCTCAGAGACTTTTATTGGTACTATGCCCGTGGGCAAAAGCAGATAGACACAACAGCACTGCCGCTAATAATAACAAAGCCTGAGCCAGCAGATAGTGCCGATGTGGAATTACTTAAAAACAAATGGGTGTACCAGCTAAGCTTTACGAATAAGGGTGGCCTGGTAATGCCATTAATAATAGAATGGACCTATGCCGATAGCACCAAAGAAATAGAAAAAATACCAGCCGAAATTTGGCGAAAAAATGAAAACCAGATTAATAAATCTTTTATAAAAAGTAAAGAGGTGGTTAGAATTGTTCAGGACCCTATGAGAGAAACTGCCGATATAGACGAAAATAACAATGTATGGCCGGTTAAAGAAGAACCCACCCGTTTGCAATTGTTTAAATCTAACAGAGGCTCCAGGCGTAGTGTGCAGGATACCCCCAACCCGATGCAACGAGAAATAAAATAGAACCCTTTTTTTTTAAAAAATAAACAGGCTGCCTCAACATAATGTGGTAGCCTGTTTTAATTAAAAAAGGGTATGGTTATTGTACATGTTAGGTAAAAATTGCAGCTTGTGCACCCAATAACAAAGCCAATTTTTTACGCCTTCATGTAAGCTGTTACTCCCGGCATTTTAAGCTTTGACCCACTTTTGGCTGTGTAAAGCTATTCATAACAGCAACCAATCCAATCCCTGCCTATTTTTGAGGCATGACATGTGGCAATTTGCGGATTTTTATAATTATCATTTTTGTGCTTTTTTGCTCAGGCATTGGTGCACAATCCATTGTAATTACAGGCATTGTAAAAGATTCCCATAGCGAAGAACCCATTCCATTTGCATCGGTAGAATTTTTTAAATTAAAAAGGGGCGGCGTTACAGATAGCAGCGGCAGGTTTACCATTTATTTAAAAGCCCCTATTAGAGATTCTCTTATTATTACCTATGTGGGTTATGCCCCAATGGCTGTGCCGGTGGCTGTTTCAAAAGATACATTGCAGCTTATTATAAGCCTGGAACGGGCGGTAAGCGGTGGTGTGGTAATAAAATCTAAAAGAGGCCGTGGCTGGGTATTATGGCGAAAAATTGTAAAGCATAAAGACATAAACGATAAAGCTCGTTTTAATAATTATAGTTACGAACTGTACAATAAACTGGAACTTGATTTTAATAAAATAGATAAAGAAAAACTGGGCAGTATCAAGCTGCTAAAACCCTTTGCCTTTCTGTTAAAAAATGTAGATACCACAGAATTTTCTACGCCAGTATTACCCATTTTTCTTACAGAAACCATTAGCGATTATTATTACCAACGCAACCCCAAAAAAACTAGGGAAACCATTAAGGCTAGTAAAACCAATGGTATTAATAACGAAAGCGTTACCAAGTTACTGGGTGGTATGTACCAAAATGTAAATGTTTATAGCAATTTTATTCCCGTTTTTGATAAAGATTTTATTAGCCCCATTAGCGATAATGGCGATGCCTGGTACGACTACTCCATACCCGATACCCAATACATAAGTGGCCGCCGCTATTACCATTGGGTTTTTACGCCAAGGCGAAAAGGCGAAAACACTTTTGAAGGCGATGCATGGATACACGATAGCAGCTTTTCGGTGCAGCGTATTACCATGCATTTGGGCAAAGATGCCAATGTAAATTTCCTTGAAAACCTCAGCATTTTTCAGGAGTTTCATTTAATAAGCGACAGTACCTGGTTTTTAAGCAAGGATAAATTTATTGCCGATGTATATCCAATTGGCAAAAATAAAATGGGGCTAAAGGGAAGAAAAACAAGTACTTACCGTAACGTATTTATAAACCAGCCTTCTGTGGCAGATACATTAAAGAAAAACAGAATTATGGAAGAGGTATTGGTAAGTGCCAATGCCGAATTACAGGCAGATACCTTTTGGAAAAACAGCCGCCATGAGGAATTGAACAAAAGCGAAAAGAGCATTTATGCCATGATAGATACGCTGGAAAACATGCCCCTTTTTCAGAAATACCGCAACACATTGGATTTTGTGGCCGGTGGCAACAAAAGACTGGGCAATATTACCATTGGCCCCTGGTTTAACTGGCTCAGCACCAATACCTGGGAGGGAACCCGCACCCGTTTTGACATACAGACGAATAGTGGCTTTAATAAAAAATTGAAATTTCGGGGGTATGCAGCTTATGGTTTTGGCGATAAGGCATGGAAGGGTGGCGGCGAAGTACTATACATACCTCAAAAACACCCACGCATGTCGCTAAACCTTTTGTACCAAAACGACCTAGACAATGGCCCAATGATGTATGACGATATTAGCCAAGATAACATCTTCACTTTTGCCATCCGCAAACCTGGCATTTTTCGTAAATTTTTAAAATCTAAAGAAATGCGGTTTGAATTTTTTAAAGAAACCCTTAGTGGCTTTTCGGCACGGATAGCCATAAGCAGCAAGCAGTACACACCGCTACGTGGCCTACCAACTAAAAGCGAATTGCCAGCCACACCAAACGGGCAGCTTAATAATTTTGAAACCAGTATTAAACTTCGGTATGCCTTTTTAGAAAGGTTTTTAGAAAACGACTTTTACCGTACAAGCCTAGGCAGCGACCGCCCCATTGTAGAACTAAAATATGCTCACGGATGGAACGGTGTTTTTAATAGCAGTTATAAATACGATAAAGTGCATCTCAGCATCCACGATTGGGCTAAAATTCCGCCGAATGGTGAGTTATTTTACAATGCTTATGTAGGCAAAGTGTGGGGTACACTACCTTATATGCTGCTAGAAATGCACCCCGGCAACGATCTATACTATTACAACAAACACGTTTTTAACTTAATGAATCGTTTTGAATACATTAGCGATACTTATGCAGGCGCACAGGTGGAACATAACTTTGGCAACCGGCTTTTTAGGCTGATACCGCTTACCAGAAAATTAAAAATCAGACAGTTTTGGAATGCCAAACTTCTTGTAGGCAGCTTAAGCAATGCCAATACACAACTCAACTTTGTAGCTAACCATAGCTTTAAAACCCTTAATGGCAAAAGCTACCTGGAACTGGGAACCGGCATTGATAATATCCTCAAATTTCTCCGGGTTGACTTTGTTTGGAGGGTGCTGCCACAGCCATTACTCACTAAAAAGATAGAGCGTTTTGGTGTGTTTGGCAGTTTTAGGCTGGCTTTTTAAAGTGGATTTATATGATTAAGTATTTTAAACGCCTACATATTAGGGGTATGGCCTCGAAAGAAAAGCGTTAAGAAAATTATGTGTAAAGCCGTTAAAAAGCCGGCGTTGTTCGAGCCATTCGGGTCTCTGACCTTGAAGATTCATACGGCGAGTTCGCCGGGTTTAGGCTTTACACATAATTTTTAGCTTTTATTTCGAAGCCTTGATTTTTTTTGTTTCTTTTTTTTATCAAGAAAAAAAAGAAAAAACATTGAAAATCTTATTAGTTAAGTATTTGGTTTGAAAACGTCTTAATCCTAAGTATTTGTATTGTTTTGTGGATGGGTGCTACCATTTTTCCGATAAAAAAATCATCGAAAGAATACCAATAATTAAGAATGCGAATGAGGTATTCAAAAATATAATGGACAAGGATTTACGGCCTACAAAAAAAAGTATAATTGCTATAATCATATTGAAGATGCCTATTACTATCGAATGCAGACTAAGCCATGCAAAGAAATCGAACCAAGAGGGATTATGAGCTTGCAAGGCAAAAGCCAACGCTACAGTAATTAAAAAACTGAAGAAAGGAATGAGGTATTTCAAAGCCATGTCTTTCGAAATTTTACTAGAAGATAAATATCTGTCTCTAAAACAGAAGTTACCAAATTAAACTTGAACGAATGCTACCTGCAGCTATTACATTTAAAAAACTACATGATTCTTTTTGCTAAACATACTACGCCACGCCTTGAATGGATAGCCGAATGGCTGGGCACGCAATTGCATGGCAGTCCGTTAGAAATAATTACCATTGAAGCAAGGATAAAAGAACAGGATTTTGTGCTTAACTACACAGACCAACCTTTGCAAAACACAAATAGCTTTTGGATAAAACCCCATGCATTACTATTTGAAACATCCATTAGCCACCAAAATATTACGGTTTCTATAAAAAATAATCTCCCCTATTTTTTCGAAACGGAAGGTGATTTCTATTTCGATTTTTTAGCAGCATCTTTTTACCTCTTACAGCGTTACGAAGAATACCTGCCACATAATAAAGATATATATGGCCGCTACGCACATCAAAATAGCATTGCTTATAAAAATCATTTTTTACACCTGCCGCTTGTAGATTTATGGGTTAATGAATTGAGGCAGGTTTTGCCAACCGCCAACCGGCAACCGCCAGCAGCTAAATATCTCCCTACTTACGATATAGACATTGCTTATAGCTACAGAGGCAAAGGCTTCGTTAGAAATATGGCAGGTGCTATACGCACTTTTGGGCAATGGAATTTACTTAAAGAAAGGTGGCAGGTTTTACTAGAAAAAAAACAAGATCCATTTGATATTTTTCAGGAATTAGACGCATTGCATTATCAGCATCAGCTACAGCCACTGTACTTTTTTTTATTAGCTAAACAAATAAAGGGTTACGATAAAAATATTAATTCTGCTACGCAGGAAATGAAGCAACTCATAAGGGATATAGCTGCAAAATATACTACCGGCATCCACCCGAGCTGGCAAAGTGGGGATGATGAAAGCCTGCTACAAACAGAAATAGAAACCTTGCAGTTCAATAACAAAAAAAACGTTTCCATTAGTAGGCAGCATTATGTAAGAATGCAATTACCCGGCACTTATCAGCACTTAATTAGCCATGGCATTACTGCCGAATATTCTATGGGATATGGCAGCATCAACGGTTTCAGGGCATCTACCTGTGTGCCGTATTATTGGTATAATCTACAAAAAGAACAAGTAACAGTTCTCAAAATATTTCCGTTCTGTTATATGGAAGCCAACTCCATTTTTGAACAAAAAGACACTCCGGCAAAGGCATTAAAAGAACTACAGGAATATTATAATGTGGTAAAAAAAGTAGGCGGTATGCTCATTACCATTTTCCACAATCACCTTATTGGGCTAGATGAAAATGGAAAAGAATGGATGGCAATGTATAGACAGTTTTTTAAATACCACAATGAAAATAAATAGGGGCAGGTTGAACAAGTCTTTAAAAGCCCTTGATGTTTTTCAAGGCTTTTAGTACTTTTTCACCAATTTCTTTTGCTGCTGTAGCAGCTTTGGGTTAAGCCAATCACTTTATCTTTCCATAGCTTTGTAGCAAAAAGAGAACTTGATTATTAGTTAGCAATAAATTCGCCAACAACCGTTATTTTTATTTTCACCCACAACTGAATTAGACAACAATATGAAACTTAATTACATTTATAAAAAATAGATACTTGTACAATATATTTTCTTATAAACCATTTCAACTCCACTCCTATTTAGAGGCTGTTTATTACTACATCTAGGGTTAGGGGCAAAAACCAATTATGACAAAAAAACGAATTAGCCTCATTATTATGATTGTATTTTATTTTGCCGCAGGCATCAATCATTTCGTTAATCCGGAGGCTTACTTTCCACTAATTCCACCTTATTTTATATGGCCTAAGCTTGTAAATGCCATAGCTGGAATTGCCGAAATTATACTGGCTGCAGGCCTCATTTTTACTGCCACCCGCAAGTGGGCTGCTTATGCAGTAATTGCATTGCTCATCGCTTTTATTCCCACACATATTTACATGATACAGCAGGGCGGCTGCTTTCCCAAACCCAGTTTTTGCTTTCCGGCATGGAGCATGTGGGTAAGGCTGCTAGTGTTGCAGCCAGTACTAGTTTGGTGGGCTTATTCGCTAAGTAATTTCAAGATTAAAACTTAAACAAGCTATTTTTTTCATTTTGCCTTTGTTTATGTTCCCTTTTAGCATTTACCGTTATAATTTGCGCCTTCCACGCTGCAATTAGGCATCATCCCCTACGGCTTACAAACCCAAACAAAAGCTAACTGTTCGTTATGCATACCAATAGCATTGGAAAGCACCTTGTACCGGCACAAGCTAATGGGTGTGGAAGAAGTGGGTAAAACACTCGACATCGGCGGGTGTGCTATGCGAATACACTACTTTTTCAGAAAACATCAGCAAAAGCAGGCAGTAACTTCATTTGAGTGCAGGTTAAATACGCAAGGATTAATTACCAGCATTAATATTAAAATGTATTAAAAAATATCCAGTTTCATGTTCCGCTTATGGTTTTGATTTAGTTATTAAAAATCAAAAAGTTCACCTAAGAAACCTCCTTTTCTTTTTTTATGATTCGCATTATTTTCATAACCACGGTTTCTATTTAAGAACCGTCCATCATCGTCATCGGCATCATCATACCGCTTAGTTTTTTCCATCTGTTGCTGTAATTGCTTATTTAAATCAGTTGTGGCAGACTTTTCAATAATCTTATCAAGTTCTCCTTTGTCTAACCAAACGCCGCGGCATTTAGGGCAATAATCAATTTCCACGCCTTGCCTTTCTGTCATCACAAGCATTTCATTACAATTCGGACATTTCATTGTTTTTATCTTTAGAAGTGAATCATTATTATTGTATCAATAGACCTGCGGCTCATTGCAACGAAAACTGTATTCAACAGATCATTGTGTTTACAATACACTTTTGGGTAATTTATCTTCCCCTTCTTTATAATGTTCATGAGTTACTACTGGCTTATGGTTGCTGTTCATCCTTACCTGAAAAATACTCACCAGCATTGAAAAAGCCATGGAAAAATAAATATATCCCTTAGGTATTTCAAATCCAAAGCCTTCGCTTATTAATGCAAAACCAATTAATAATAAAAAGGAAAGAGCCAGCATTTTAAATGCCGGATGCTTGTTTACAAAATTGCTTATAGGTTCTGCTGCAAACAACATAATCGAAACTGTAACTATAATTGCCACATACATGATCCATACTTCCTTAACCATTCCGATGGCAGTAATAATAGAGTCAATAGAAAAAACAAGGTCCATTATCAAAATCTGAATGATGACCTGCGTGAAAGTAACTGCCTTAATCTTTTTACTCTGGTTACCCGCTTCACCTTCCATTTTATGATAAATTTCTGTTGAACTTTTGTACAATAAAAACAGTCCACCCAGTATCAATATCAAATCTTTAATTGATATACCCTTGTTAAAGATCCGGAACAAATCAGTTTCTAATTTCATAATCAACGATATTATCGCTAATAAAGCTAACCGAAGAATCATTGCCAGAATTAAACCATAGAGCCTTGCCTTTTTTTGTTGATTGGCTGGCAACTTACTAGCTAAAATAGAGATGAAGATCACATTGTCTATTCCGAGAATAACTTCCAGCGCAATCAGTGTTACAAGTGAAGTAAGAATTTGATAATCCATAATATGTTTTTTTAATCTTCTGTTTCTTCTTTAATCAGGCTTACCCCGATTACTCTTTTTCTGATTTTATCGTAAAGATTAATAGCCATGTGTACTACAGGGGTAGCACAGATGTGAAAATCAGTTTGCGGAAATTCCTTTTTCAGGCTTTCTTCTATTTCATTTAACAACAAACTTTTAGTCACAAATTGAATAACAAAAACCTGTGAATGCTCTTTTACGTTTACCGAACTCAAATGATACGAATCAAAGGAGCTGCTAAAAACATTCAATGCAAATTTATTTTTCAATATGCTATTAGCCACATCATCTCCCTGTTCTTTATCTCCAACTAAAAGGTTTACAATAACCATTTCAAGTAATTTTTAAAATTTGGTTTAACTAAGCAGGTGAGACTATAGTTTAACTTTACCAAACAATTTCGTATGCGGCTCTTAAAACAAGCATGTTAAAATTGTTTGGATTTCCAAACCAGAATTCCTGTCTGAGTGAGATATCAATTTTGCCCTCGCCAATGTCAATTTTGTCCCCAAATCCTATACCTACTAAAGGCCGGGATTCTTTTGTGTAGTTATTTAAAAAAACCATTCCAGTTTCTCCGGTGGCATAAAAATTACCCATATAATATCTTAAACCAGCTTTTAAAGGAACTGCTGTTACATTTGCATATATTTTTTGCTGCGGTACTAAATTTTCAAAATATTCTCTTCCCCCGAAAACCAATATGCCGGTGTTAAGAGTTGCACTTATGTGTTTACCAAAAGTGTACTCCGCTTTAAAGCTGCCACCATAACCAGTTCTATGTGTCGTTCTAAAATAACTTTCTGTAATAGCAGCTTCGGGTCCAAAGTTTATTGAAAAGCTATGTTGTTTATTTGCCTGAGAAAATCCTTGCTGGCATATAAAAAGCAAGGTTACCAACAGAACAGTTTTGACTACTAAATATTTCATGATTTCTATTTTTTGGTTAAAGGATTTCTTAATTACTGATTTTTACTTAAATCGAAATTTAAATAAGTGTTTAAAATAATTCCGCTATTATACTGAAAAACATTGCGGTTATTCACTTCCCTTCCAAGCTGAACAATTTGCTGTAAAAATCCACCTTCTACCCTGAATTTTTTATTAATGCGATAACCTATAAGTATGCCCAACCGGTTTTGGTCAAAAACATTTTCGTTTACATTTTTTCCAAAACCAATAAGTATTTCGTCATAAATGGCTGCATAAACTGTTTTATCTTCTATCTTCTTTTTACCAATTGGCATTTGCATGCGGTACATATACCGAAGCCTGTTTAAAAATAAAAAATCATCTGGTTTGCTTAGTGCCACATTGGTATATCTGCCTATCCATCTTTGCTCCAGCATAAACCGGTGGCTCATTTCTACCCTGCTTATGTTATCCGTAATCGTTGCCATCTGAAAGGCCCTGTGCTCCGGAAATCTTTTTCCCGCTGCCTGTAAGGGAATATCACCATAAGGAAAAGTTTCGATCCAGGCATAGCCGGCCCGAAGGGTAAGTTTATTATTGACCTGGTAATTAATCCCCGTTCTAAAAAGGCTTTGTTGCCAATCTTTTATATAATTTTCCCTTCGCCATTGGTATTCAAGATGGCCACTCCATTTTGAAGAAAATTTGATGGTAGTAAAATTACTGAACCAGCCAATAGTATTTTTATCTGTTATCCTGGTGTTTTGAGCCGATGATCCATGGCTTCCTAAACATAAAATTATTGAGCATATTACATGAAAACGCATAGGTATATTTTGCATAAGCGGGGCTAAGTATTTACCTAGCCCCGCTTAATAAATTATTTAGTTGCTGGTGCAAAAGGAAGTGCTGATTTATGAACTATTATTTTCAATTTACCATCTTTCCCTTTTTTGAAAACCCAGGTCTTATCTACCATTACTTCTTTGCCTTCTTTGCTTGTAACCCAAACATTACCCATCGTAATTGCTACAGAACCATAAATTTGTATGCCTTCATTTTTTTCACCAGCATTGTCGTAGCGGGCTTTTACCCATGGGGTTAATGCAAATCCTTTATCGTTAGGGTACGCTGGGTCGCCACCTATAAAATAAGCCAATGCACCTTTTTTATCATTTCTAAAAGTTTGATCGCCAAAAGCCAAAGTAGGTTTAAAAAACACTTTGCCATTATCATAGTTATAAGCCTCGGAAAGCACTTGTTCAGCAAAAGCCTTATAATCTCCTCCCTCTTCTTTTAACTTTCCAATTTTTACCAAAGCATCGCACCATGCTTGCTGGGCGGCATTTACTTCGTCATAAGTAATAATATCTTGTGCTCCTTCTTCTACATATACAAGGCCTAAATCACTTATCACTTTTGTCACTTTATCGTTGGTTTTAGCTACAACTTTATCCCCTTCTTCTTTTGCCTTATTGGAAAGTTCGTTGCAGGAAGTAAATACAATTGTTGTTAAAAGAAATCCGAAAATAATTAATTTGCTTTTCATTTTTTTAAATTTACTATTTTGCTTACTTCTTAATACGGTGTTCAGCTTGTCCGTTTGGATATTTTTCATTTTAAAATATTGTGAGTAACAAAAACTACCACCATTGTAAAGACCAACAAATTCTTTTTATACACTCCGTCTTTTTTTGTTTTCTTCGGCTTTATATTTTTGGAAAGGTAATCCAAAATTTATTTGGGTATTTTATCATACATGATTCATAATCACTATTCACCATTGTGTGATGTTAGCCAAAACGAAAACAACTAGTTTATGACGCTGGCTGTAAAACTTAGTTCATCAAATGGTTTTCTACTTTTATCTATTTTATTTGTTCAGTATTAATTAGGAAAGGTGTTTTGCCATCAGTAATAACTATTTTGGTATTGGGAGATTTAGATAACTGAATAAAAGCCTCAATACTTCTTATTTTAATAATTTCTGGTGTTAATCCTTCAGCTATTATTTTTTGAGCATCTCTTGTACCCTTTGCTTCTATGATAGTTCTTTCCACCTCTAATTTTTGCTGTTGTAAAACAAATTCCATTCTCATGGCATCCTGTTCGGCCTGTAATTTTCTTTCTATAGACCCTGCCAAACCTGCGGGCAATTGAATACTTTTCATTAGAACTGACTCTATGATTATCCCCTGAGTATTAAGAGTTTCACCCATCTTGCCCTTGATTGATGATTCTATGTCTGCCCTCATGCCAGAGTGCATATCCTTAGCAAAAAATTTAGAACAAACATCAGCAGAAGCTGACCTGAAAACATTGGCAATGATGGTTTCATAATTCAGCCCAAAAGTTCTTATTACGGATGGCACCTTGTTTCTATCGAGCCTGTATAAAATGGAAATTTGGGACGTAATACTTAACCCCTCTTTACTTGGAAGACTTAAAGACAATTCCAAATCATTGGTTTGGATAGATGTTTTTACAACCTTGCTTGTAAAAGGATTATAGAACATAGTACCCTCTGTTGCAATCTCATCAGAAAGCTTACCCAATTTTTGTTTCACACCTACCTCTCCGGGCCGTATTACAGCACAACTCGTTAACAGGATTGCGGAAACCAAAAACATAAAATACACCAGTGGGTTAATTCTTCTTGTGGCAATACCCTTTTTCCTTGTTACTATTCTTGCAGGGTAAGGCCAAAGAAGCATTTTTTTTAAGTTTAATTTTTGCAGATTTTTCATTTTTCTCTTTTTTAAGTTTGGTATAGTATTAAATGCAAATATAATAGTAACACTATCATTTTATAAAGTAAAAACTTCTTTTTGGTATTTATTTTTATTTTTGTGAAAATATTTGGAAATGAACTTTGATTTTAATCCTTCGCTTAACGACAGACTTTTCTTGAAAAACCCTCAAAGCACAGATTTGGGAAAAAAAATAATTAAGGAAGCCATTACAATTATTGCAGCAATTGGGTACGAACAATTTACTTTTAAGAAGTTAGCAATTGAAATTGAAACTACAGAAGCTACTATTTACCGATATTTTTTAAATAAACACAAATTATTGATCTATTTGGTAAGCTGGTACTGGTCTTACCTCGAATTCCAAATCATTATTCAACTTCCTCATATTGTAACACCTGCCAATAAAATAAAAAAAATAATTGATATCTTGGTATGGGAAGATAATTTAGAAATAAACTTTGGAGCGTTTGATCATCAGTCACTTTACTTTATAGCAATTGCAGAAGGTAATAAAACTTACTTGTCTAAAGACGTAGATGAGAATAATAAGGACATGCTTTACAAACCATTTAAAGATTTATCCGAAAGAATAGCAGGTGTTTTTTTGGAATACAATCCAACGTATAAATATCCTAATACCCTTGCCAGTTCTTTAATTGACCTGTCGCATTTACAATACTTTTTTATGCACCACTTACCACGGTTAAGTGATTTTGCTAAAAAGAAAAGACCCAAAGATATTGAAGCCTATTTAGAAGATCTGGTATTTAAAGCACTATCGTAGAATAGCCCATAACTTAGAAACGAATTTAATTAGGTTTTAAATATATAATATACTGATACTTTTATTGCGTTTGTTTGCATTCCCAATCGGGTCATTACGTTTGAATATGCAGCACCCACGCCGTCGTTAGGTGTTATTGCCAACGGCTTTCCAAGCCTAAGCAAAAACCATATGTTAGTTACGCTTGCCAATAGCAAACATATCATTGGCAGTAACCTTTTACCGGCACAGCGTAATGGGTGTGGTAGTGGGTGATAGTTCGACATGCTCACTACACCCGAAACGGCGGTATCCACCACCAATAAAACCGGGCAAACAATGGTAAATTTATTTTGTTTCAACCTTTATTGAAGCGAAGACATTGTGAGACAGGAGCCATGGTGGTGACCTCTTAATGATAACTATATGAAAATAAAAATAAAAACCTGGCTTTGGCAGGCTCCATTAGGTTTGGTGCTGGTTGGTGCTGGCTTATCAATGGCCATAGATGCCGGAACCTGCAAAGCTTATGGGCATCCCTGGTTTTGGTATGGCAGTTTTGCCCTCGTCGTTTTAAACGCAGGCCTTTGTGTATTTGGTGGGGCCGTAATAAACCGTGTAAAAGATGAAATGAAAAAATAGGTGTTTGTGTAGAATGAGATGGAGCCGTTCTACAGCCGTGGTTCGTGTCCCCACGAAACGCAACGGTTAGCCCCTTCATATAATTAAAAAGCCCCCGGTGCATTACTACCGAAGGGCTATTTTATTATTACACCAAAAAACTACGTTGTAACTACCGGTTCGTTAGCAGCCGGTGCGGTGGCGGTGCCGCCTACCAGTACATAGTAATAATATTTTGCTTCGTTGGTATCGGCAAACAGGGTTTGGCCAATGGAGGCAAGGGTACTCATTTCCTTCCAAAGGGTGTTGCCGAGGGTTACCCGTTGCTGGGTTTGCAGATCCCGGTTTTCGTTGGCGGCACCTACCTTGTCTATGGCTTTGTCCAGGTCGTTTGCCAAAGTTTCCAGGGTGGTAAGTTGGGCTGCGGTAAGGCCCTGTACCTGCAGTTCGGTTAACAGCGTATTGCCCAACCTTGCTACCCGTTTAGCCATGCGTTGCAGGTCGTTATCGCTGAGGAGGCCATGTCTTCAAAACCAAAAATCTTGTACTTGCCGTTGCTGCTGTAGGCAAGCTCGGCCATGTTGCGAATAGGGCGGATGTCTTTGCGGATGTTTTCGACCAATGCATTTTTCGCAATCACTTCCACGTTTAAGTCACCTTGCAGTTCCTCGTCGGTGCTGCTTTTGTTAAAGCTTTCTATCAAAGCTTCAAAAGCAGCCCCCTGTGTGGTGGTAATGTAGCGGGTGTTGAAATCTGCAAAGGCTCTTACAATACTATATTTCAGGTTGTCGGCCAGTTGTTTCAGGTCGGTATCGGCCATGCTGTAAAGCCTTGTTTCACTTTGGTAGCCATCGTAGTGTTTGTTTTTTAGTGTAAAAAAATAAATACAACGGAGAAATATAACCATACATCTAAGAAAATGATAACCAGCATGTTATTAAAAATACAAAGCATAAATGGAGTAAAACCCTGATTTTGGCAATAAGTGGAACTCCGTTGCCTATTTACGAAGTCCCGTTATGCAAAAATGGCAGCCCGTTACCCATTGGCAGTGCCCCGTTGAGCATTCTTTATGCCCCGTTGCCTTTTTACGATACCCCGTTATGTTTTTTCGATAGCCCGTTGGTTTTTTTCGATAGCCGGCTAAGGATTTCTTGGCCATTTTGGCATAACTGGGTGGTGAAAATGGGTAACGGGTGGTTGGTTATGATAGTTAGGGCGTAGTTTATCCACAAAGGGATGCGATACGCATTTGGCCTGTTACACACTATCATTAATGTGTACACATTCACAAACTGCTTTGTAGCGTTTTTTGGGAATTGGGAGGCTAATAATACAAACAGCACCATTTTGTACGGGTAATAATTATCATCATTCCATATATTCGGCAATACAGCCATAAACCATACAGCCAGCCGGATAAAGCTACAACTACTTAAACCCAGCCAAACACTTAACAAAGCTTACCTGAAAGAAAAAACATTTAAGTTGCCACATCATATAAGCCACCTGAAACAACACACACAAAAACCAGGGCTTAGGATTTTTTAAACCAGGCATAAATAAATACCAACCCATGATTAAAGACATTATAGAGCAAAACGAAAACGTACAGCCCAACGATAAACAATTAGCAGCATTAAGAGCATACTTTCCAGCCTGTTTTAAGCAGGACGGCGCTTTTGATATAGATCGCTTTAAAGCGGCCATAGCCGGCAAAACCGATGTAATACAGGAAGGTTACGAACTAAAATTTCTTGGTAAAAGCTATGCCAAACTACTTGCCAGTACCGATACCACCACAATAATACAGCCCGATGAAGCCCATAATAGCCTGCCCGAAAATGCCGGTAGCCAAAACATATATATATAAGCGGCGATAACCTGGATGGATTAAAGCACCTGCTAAAATCTTACAACGGCGGCATAAAATGCATTTATATAGACCCGCCCTACAATACCGGCAGCGATGGTTTTGTGTACCAGGATAAGTTTAACTACACCATAGATACCCTGCAGGAATAGCTGAACGTATGCGAAGATGAAGCCGCACGTATTTTAGAACTTACCAAACGTGGTTCTGCCTCTCACAGTGCCTGGCTCATGTTTATGTACAGCCGCCTGCTGCTGGCAAGGGATTTATTAAGCCATGACGGCGTAATTTTTATTTCTATAGATGATAATGAAAGAGCGAATTTGAAATTGATTTGTGATGATGTGTTTGGGGAAGAAAATTTCGTGGGGGATGTAATAAAAAAAACCAAATCAATGACAGGTGACGAGGGTGCTGGACTAAATCTTCAACATGAACATTTATTGATCTTTTGCAGAAAAAAAATCAATGTATTCTTATATGGAAATGAGAAATCCTACAAAAGTTATTCAAACCCAGATGATGACATTAAAGGAGATTGGGTTTCTGGTGATCCAAGTGCAAAAAGTGGTGGAGAAAGCACATACTTTAAAATTTATAATCCACACACTAAAAATTTCGATTTACCACCTAATGGTAGATTCTGGGCTTTTTCTGAAACTTCCCTTAAACAATACATCAAAAGTGGTAAAGTCGTCTTCAAAAAAGAACATAAAGCCAATGAACGTGGGTTTGTTTTCAAACGGTATAAAAATGAACTACAAAGTGAAAATGATCCTTTAAATTCTTTGTTCATAGACAATAAATATATGAATCAAGTTGGCACAAAGGAGCTTCGTGAATTGCTTCATAAAGAAGTGTTTTCAAATCCCAAACCAATTGAATTTTTAAAAGAAATAATTTTAGGGAGTACTCCTTTTTTGAAAGAAGATGTATTTATTCTTGATTTTTTCTCCGGTTCTGCTACAACCGCCCATTCAGTTATGGAACTAAACGCAAAAGATGGTGGCAACCGAAAATTTATTTCAGTTCAAATACCAGAAATATTAAGCCCCGATGTTGATTCTCAAAAAATCGCTTATGAATTTCTAATGGAAAACAACCTCCCCACCACTTTAGATTACATCGGCATCGAACGGATAAAACGGGCCGCTGCCAAAATAAAAGAAGTCCATCCCGATAAAGAATTGGATTTGGGCTTTAAGCATTTTACACTGGCAGAGCCCAACCAAAACACGCTGGATAAGCTGGATAGTTTTGATAAAGCGGCCTTGCTGGCAGATACCACCATTTTAGACGATTTTGGCAAACCCACCATACTGGCTACCTGGCTAAATGCCGATGGTTATGGACTTACAGCGGAGGCGGCGGTAGTAGACCTGGCTGGCTACACTGCCTATTATATGGATAAACACCTGTATTTAATTGATGCTGGTTTTACACTGGAAAGTATGAAGGCGCTACTAAGCATGTATGATAGCGAAGGCCGTTTTAATCCCGAAAATGTGGTGTTGTTTGGTTATAGCTTTCCGCAATGGAGCATTACCGAAATGATAGAGCAAAACCTTCGCATCCTTAACGATGGCGAAAAGAATTTAAAAATTAACTATTCAGTACGGTACTAACCAGCAGCTATAATGTATCGCCCTTTCAGTTATACCGTTTAATTCCAAACATTCGGCAAACAATTTTATATGTTTGCTTCGGCAATTGGTGAACCCGTATATACTTCGCTAGAAGC
>JAYUOV010000185.1:0-4107 GCA_043760535.1 Chitinophagaceae bacterium | reverse complement strand
TATCGTTGGGTCGAATAATTCGGTTTGTACATTTTTAAAGTTCAATATAAAAGGTGTGCCACTATGAATAACAATATCGCAATCGGAAACGAAATCGTGTAATGCCTCTTTGTCCATAATATTCAATTCGATTATGTGCAAATTATCAGAATGGTCTAACGCCATTAAATGTTGATATTTGTCTTCTCGAGAAATATCTGTTGCTGAAACTTTAACAGCAAAATTATGGTCTAAAAATACTTTTGTTATATAGCTTCCTATGAAACCAGAACCTCCGATGATGCCTACTTTTTTCATTTTGATTTGATTTAATTTTTAATGCCTACTCTAATCGGTTTTCGGCTTACCCGTTTTTTATAACCCTTTCAGAGTTTCAAACTCTTACATAATTAAGTACATATTTATCTAAACTTCTACCAATGTTACCATCATTCCTTGTTTTTCTATATCCTTATTTTCTAGAGCCGCAACACTTTCTACCTGCTTATTAATGTTTAAAAACTGGAGTAGCAACCAGGCAAGCGCAACCATAAAAGCAAATGCCATCAGGGCAACCTGCCAGTTGAAATTTGGAGTTATCGGGCCGATTAATGCTGCAAGGGCAATACGCCCAACGTTGGAAATGGTCATGTACAAAGTAAACTGGCTTGCGGAAACTTTTTTCCAGCAGCATTGCATAGCAATGGAAAAAGTACCAATGCAGGCAAATGTGTAAATAATATTATAACCCATCATAAAAGAAAAAATAAAATTGGTATTGCCCCAATACATTTTTAAAAAAGCTAAAGCAATTGTAAACAGTACCATACCGCAAAAATAAATATTCAGCATCCGCTTTTTACCAAACCTGTCAATGAGAATACCTCCAAAAAGCATTCCGCCAATTCCACCTATTATTTGGGCAGTTGCATAAAATTGTGCGTAACTGCCATTTGTCCATTTCAGTTCTTTTACTGTAAAAATGGGTAGTAGTGTTTCAATATAATTATAAGAACCCTGTGCTATGAACAACATTAAAACAAGCAATAAAGAGTTGCGTAACCTAAGCACACTATATAGCGATTTGAAAATAGAGGCCCAGCTGGTTAATTGCATTTTTTTAGTTTCTGAAGATGCAGCACCTTTTGTCCATGGCAATATTTTTTCATTTTGCCGCTCTCTTAAAAATAAAGGCCACAGCATTATTAATGCTATCATTATAGCAAGCATAAGTATAGAAGTGGTAAAATCGTATTTATTTAAGAGCCAGGTTCCTAATGCCAGCGTTGTTGAAATAGCAATAATTTTGGACCCCCACATAAAACCATTGGCACGGGCCTGCTGGTTAATTGGAATAATATCTACAGCCATTCCGTCTGTAGCCACATCCTGAAAAGCGCCAAAGAACGAAACCACAAATCCTGCTGTCATTAACAGGTTTAAATTATTTAATGGATCAGGAACATAAGCCATAGCAATACAACTGGCTATTAATCCAATTTGCCCCATAAGTACCCAGGGCCTTTTGCGCCCCATGGGCAAATAAGTATAACGATCCATTAGTGGTGCCACAATAAACTTAAAACTCCAGGGCAATCCACATGCTACAGCAAAGCCTGCTATTTCGCCGGGTGTTTTGCCATTTATTGCCATCCATGCTGGTATGCCATAGAACAACATTCCTTCTGGTACGCCTTGTGCAAAATACAAAGCAACAAAATTGAAATAACGAAGAAATGTATTTTCGGAAAGTGATGGTATACTGGTACTTTTTTCTTGTAAAATTGCTTGAGCTAGTTGCATAATATAAGGTGTCAGGCAGTTTAAAATAGGAGGAGCAATGTTGGTTACTCCTCCCTATGTTAAGTAGCTATTGATTGTTGGTAAATCTCCTGTTTGCCCTGACCATAAATCGTTGAGAAAGAATGCAAACCTAAATTTCCATGCTCCTTTTGTTAAACACTCAGTACGGAGAAACGTGTGGTTTAATCAGTTACATCTACCAGTTCCCAAAGCTCCTGTGCTACTACTACTCTGAGGCTATTAAGCCTGGTACCATAAGCTGTAAAATCTTCTTTTGGATATATTTTTTTGTATTCCTCTGCCATGCCTGTTTTACCACTTGCCCACGACAGTGCCTGCTCCATTGACGAAAAACTAAAGCTAACGGTGTAATCATTTGTATAACCCACATTGGTAACATAGGTGCGTTTCCAAACATTGAATCCTTTTAACTTTCCGGCTTTGATACACTCTTCAATAACGGGTTTTAATGACTCCCACATTTTCTCAACTGCGTCATTGCTTCCGGGGTTAGCATTTATGAGATTAAGCTGTACAAAATCTCCCGGTTTAGCACCGGAACCTACACCTATTTTATAGTCGTAAAGTTCAGTTCGTACAGTGCTCCGAACATTGCCTAATGAGCTTAAATAATCAATCGTTTCTTTGGCGCTGAGTTCTTTCATTGGTGCATTCCATGGAGCCCAGTCTTTACGGGATTCCATTTCTTTAGCACTTGGGTACACCTGCAGTGTTGCATAATCAAACTCCATTTCGCTACCACGGGGATATACCCGGCGAAATAGTTGCCAGGAGCTAATCGTTTTATTTGCTTTAAGCCCATTGTTTATTTTTTTTGAGGTCTTCATGTCTATTAAGTAACTCTCGGTCATACCGGGCTTTACTTTTACAAAACTCACTTCGCCGTAAGGGTTTTGTGCCATGGCACATAAGCTGATGAAGAAAACAGCTAAGCTGAGGGCTAAATATTTCATTGTCTGTTTCATAATTTTTTTATTTAAGTATTTATCTGATAAAATATTTTGCTGTGGGTAAATTCTGACTTTGCGATTTATGTGTGAATTATTTAGAACTTAAATCTTTACGCATAAAAAGCAATTCGCTCCAGCTTTCTGCAATAAACTCAGCAGCATCTTTAAGGTATTGGGCATAAGAACCCTCGCCGTTTATCGCTTCATAAGTTACCTTAAAGGGTTTTCGAAAATCAACAGCTCTTTCCTTAAGTCCTTGCTTATACCTTGTGGTAAGGGTGTATTGTGCAGGGCCCGAAGAGGAAGCAGAATAAACAGCGACAGTTACACCCGCTGCTGACCATGCTTTTTTAATTTTCTTAATCATATTTGCCACATCATCGGTATGCCCAATTTTAGGGTACACATGGGCAATATTGATTTTTTCAGAAAAATCGCCCAATGCAACCGTACTTAAAGAATCGAGGTAAACGGAGTATCCGCCACTCTGTTTATCAGTTAAATAAATGGCCACGTTTTTATTCCAGTCTGCCTGGTGCTCGGGGTTAATGTCACCCCTTGCATCTTCACTCTCCCAGGTTTTGGGGCCTTCTGTAATATGATAGCCGCCCATATCTGGGCCAGACTGAATGACAAACACACGCCAGTAATTATCTCCGGTATGATACTTTAGTGAATGTGCCGCAAGGGCTTTTTCAAACTCCATCACCTTGTCAATTTTTGGAAATACCCGGTGGGTAGAAATCACATTTTTAGCCGGTGCGGATTGTGCATAGCCCAAGCCCGTTAAAGAAGAGAGGGCAATGATAATTGCCAGGGCTGAGGAAAACCTGTTCATTTTCATTTTGTTGGTATTAAGAATTATTGCCTACTCTAATCGGTTTTCGGCGGCCCCGTTTTTTTTTGATTTATTTTCTGCTGTGATCGGTGTCCTCACCGACCATGAATTGGGTGAATTTTAAAATTTGGTTTGAGTTCAGTCAGTGGTAGGTGAGGACACGGACCAAGGCTTAAAAAACAAGACTTTTTGGTGTCATAAAAATGAGGTTTAAGCTATCAGGATGCAAGGAGGTTTTCACCAAAAACCTGTACAAATCCATCATTTAATAGGATTAATTGTGCATCAGCTGAAAAAATTCTTCATTTTTCTATCAATGGTTGAGTATAAAGTGCTTTTGGGGTTTCTTCTTCTTAAAAAAAGAAAAATTGTTTCACTTCAATATATCCTGGTTCAGAAAAAAATACAGGTTTAATATCAGAACTCCTTACCCCTCGCAGTTTTGATTGCGTAGTTTTTCTTTTTTTGCCTGCCCCGCCTGCCCCGATGAATATCGGTGGATTATTTCGGTGAAAC
>JAYUOV010000184.1:0-35719 GCA_043760535.1 Chitinophagaceae bacterium | reverse complement strand
ATGCTACGGGATTTACAACGTTCGCCAATGTCGCTCCATCAGGGCACGGCTTTCGCTGGGTTCCACCGAAATAATCCACCGATATTCATCGGGGCAGGCAAAAAAAGAAAAACTACGCAATCAAAACTGCTAAGAGTAAGGAGTTCTGATACTAATCTGGGACCTTGGTCTTTTTCATTTTTATTGTTTTCGAAAATGCCGCTAATTGATTCTCTTCCCGTTCATTAATTAATTTCTTGTCCTTCATTTCTTTTTGGGACTTTTCATCTTTCTAATCATCCCAGGTTAATACCGACCAAAATGTTTCAATATCAAAAAGATCTATTTCTTTTTCATTATTAGGAAAGAAAATCCGTGTTAACATATTGGTTACTCTGAATTGAATTTCAAGCGTTTTGTCCGCCATGCCCATTTTGTTAAAACCTTCATTCATACTTCTATACATCCTAATAATTCTTTGCCACTCATCAGTTAACTTTTCTATGGTTTTAGTTTTCTGAATGGATAGGGTATCTATTAATCTTCGCTTTAAATTTTTGTATTTGGGTTTTTGCACCTCGATTTCTTTAATAAAAGCATCTTTTGCACTTTTATCAATGATACTTTCCCCTTTTCCAGCATGAAATTCGATAAAAAAATTCCTTGCGTATACCCTCTGTTTCTTTGTTGAGATTTTCGAGTTCCATAATAACAATGTCATTCGATATATCGTAAACTTTTAAGGAAGCGTTTAATCGGATTCTTAACTCCGGATCAGACACTGGTATTGGGTCCTGTGGTATATTGGCTCTGTGTGACGCGGGCTTACTATCTTTCACTGACATTTTCAAATATTTAAACCTTGTGGTATAAACATCTAATATTCGTTTATAGTCCGGCAGCAGCGAAGGATTATCACGTAGGGTCTTTTTAATTTTTTCTTCTTCTTATTTGGCTACGGGGGGAACCAATAAATTTGAGGGTAATAACGATGTCCTTAAAAGTGCTGTTTAGGAACTGTTCCTATTCTTCCCTAATTTCTTAGGCATTTAGTTCATGTGGTTCTCTTTCAAGCGGTGAAATAAAATGACAAATTAAACGGTTTAATGTGGCGGTGTCAATCTGTATAGCATTGAACTCAGTTAAACCCTCACTGAGGTAGAGGCTTTCGGTAAATACAAAGTAGCCAGCGTTCTCGATAATTATAAAGGTGATTTTTGAACCCTCCACTGTTTTAATATTAACGACTTTACTTTTTAGCGCTTCATAATCTTTCAGCATGCCGCACCCATTTCTAAATGCTTACTCGTTAAAACTTACAATAACCAGAAGCGCTTTTTCTTCTTGTATATGTATTTGCAGTATGGTTTCAACCAATTCATTAGGAACGGCTGGGAAACAAATACGTACAGATTTTTTAGTATTTGCTAACCAGTTTTTAATTTTTTTTAAACCAAGAGATAAAATAAATTTTTCCGGCTGCATGGGTACAGATTTAATTAGAAAAATGATAGGACATTTTGTTACTATAATTCGATGTTTGAAAATTCTAATCTATTTCGTTTCGAGGTTCAGTCTGCCTTTCCACAACAACGATCTATTAATATCTGTTTCAAACACATGATGATCTAATATATCATCATAAATTATTTTGGCTACAATGCTTTCTCTGTTTAAAGGATCCAAAGCAATAATTCCCATGCCACCCCTGTACTGAAGCTTTTTATACTCATCGGGAAGAATATTATAGCAGTATAGTATACCACAACGATACTGGTTGCTTATTTCGGAAACCTTTTGTAATAATGTATCCAGCTTATGCACCTCAATTTCCAATTCGGCCAGGTTTACATCGTATGCTTTCCGGGTATACATAAACTCCATTTCTACATATTCTCTATGTTCTGTTCTTACAGTTTCTTTTGTGAGATATTCTTTGAGATGTACAATGGAATAACATAATGCCCGGACAAATTCTCCAACGGCAAAATTCCGGGTGGCGTAAAGCAAACATTTATTGGGGTTCTCTGAAAGGAAGAAGTATTTTTCGGCATCGGTTGCATTATCGGCCATGGAGAAGGAACACAACACCGGATACCCTCCCCCAATTCCACATCAATTTATTTTTTGGTAAACAAGGCTAACGTTTTGGCAGTCTTGGAGTGTAAAGTGAGCGTAGGGCATTACATGACCTAAGTCTAAAATGGGCTCGGCGGTATTGCTGGAGCCATGGAACAACATATTGTCGTTATTGTGAATGCTGTTGGAAATGTGATTTTTATAAATTTCTATCATGGTTTTTAGGTTTGTAATGGAGACGCCATAAATGGGCGTGTCTTCCGGAATTTGTCTGTATCCCAATTTTGATGATTGGAGATGATGTAATTTTTGATTTTTTGGTACAGGGTATTGTTACGGATAATACTATCGTGAAATCTTTCCTGCCAGTTTAAAGTCTGGTTTGCGATGCCACATTCTTAAGTAACACGGCCTTTGTACAAGTTCATTACCCTCCACAAATTATCGTTTAGCATGGGATTCTTATTAACTGCAAAACCACCCGGTATTTTAGAAATGTTTAGAACATTGGGCAAGGGGGTAGCGGTCTTTTGTTGTGTAATAGCGTTATCAACATTATCCGATACCGGTGGTTTATCTATAGTAACGATGCCATGTATATGGTTAGGCATCACCACAAATTCATCGAGCAGGATAAAAGGGAATTTCGATGGAATGGTAAACCAATATTGGTTTGTAAGTTTTCCTATTTCTGATAATTGCATTCCGCCATCTACAATTTCGCCAAACAAATGTTCCCTTTTTTGGTGCAGATGGTTACAAAATATGGCTCGTTGTTGCCATCATTTCATCATTGTGCCCGGGCATATGAGATACGGTATTTGTTTTGAAATTT
Source organism: Chitinophagaceae bacterium (assembly GCA_043760535.1). GTDB lineage: Bacteria > Bacteroidota > Bacteroidia > Chitinophagales > Chitinophagaceae > JAZKFT01. Next base: position 32,826 of record JAYUOV010000184.1, on the reverse strand, counting down.
TTTGGGCATGGGTGTGTAAATTATGATTGACGAATATAATAATAAACGTTGAATGAAGAGACGTCCATTTATGGCGTCTCTTTCGTGTGTGTAAATGCGTTTGAACGCCTTGGCAATGTTTGCGATGAATGATGCATACGGTAATTTATGGCGTTGAGGGTTTGTGAAAAAGGATGGTGTGGATGGATTATTTGGATAGACCCACGTGGAGGGAGACGCCATAAATGGGCGTCTGTACGGGTTGCCGATAATTGATGGGGTTGTTAATGAACGATGTTTCGGTTGCCGATTTTATAAACGATGTGTAGAGACGTCTATTTATTGCGTCTCCATGTTGTAGGTAAATGCGTTTGAACGACCTACATATTGCCGACGGGTAAAGGATAAAGGATGGATGGTGTGGATGGATTATTTGAATAGACCCACGTGGAAGGAGACGCCATAAATGGGCGTCTCTACCGGGAGGCCGCCTTGCCCAACCGTTGTTACACCAATTCGGCCACGGCCCCATATACCTCGTTTCGTTCGGCGGGGGTGAGGTTGATGGCATTAAAAACAATGTTAATTGATACCCTCGATAATTTTCACCTCGGGGATGATGGTAAGGTTTTGAAGGGCGGCGGTAATGGGGTGGGTTGGGTGGGTAAGGGTTTGCAGCAGGGTTTGGATGGTGGATAGATGGGTGGTCTCTTGCCCGGCCAAAAGGGAGGGTAGGTCTGCAAGGTGTTGCAGCACAGCGGCACCGCCTGCCTGTACGGCCTCGGGGAAATATAATTCGTACACCATGGCATCTATAAGGCGTTCGAAAAATGTGGAGTCTTCGTTTTCTTTTTTGAGCAAGAGTATGTAGTCAACTATATTTTTGTAAATTATGATGAGGTGTTCACCATAATTTACAACTGGTAATTTTTCTAAAAAAGTTTTTGAAATATTTACTGTAAGCAAAGAATTGTTAGAGAAACTATTTGCATAAAACCAATTCCATATTCTTGAATTCAATAGTGCTACAAAAAAATCATACATATTTTTATGCTCCTCTTTCGAAAGTAGATTGTTAATGGAAGCAAATGTTTTGTAGTAATCAACATCAATAGTAGCAGTTAATGGATTAGGACCTCCACTAATTCGCTGAATAATATTTTTTTTTGGGGCTTGCCATAGGTATTCTGGTCTAGTTCTATGTATTTCCTTTTTGTTCCAAATGATGTTTTTATTTACTTGGTTTAAACCATATCTTTTGATGGTTTTGCCTTCTAGCATAGGGAAATCATTTTCTATTTTTAATTCAACAATAAGATGTTTATGAGCTACAATTCCCTTGATAATGTCAACGCAAAATTCGCCTAAATGCTTTTTACCATCAGAAATTCTATTCAAAATATCATTTGTATTTACATCTGCAAAAAGGTTAAAAGTATGGCTGACGTTTTTTAAAAATTGCATTTGCTCAATTTCAGATACTTCAAAGTCATTTTTAGAAATATCATTTATGTTAGTGATTATTTTCGTTTTTTCTCCTTCAAGAGGCTTACGATTATATATTCTGAATACTATTGTAGAGGCTGTTACATTATCAAATATTCCACTTCCTAAATCCACCAGTTCTTCAATTTTCGAATTTTCTAATAGATATTTCCTAATCAAATCATAAGTAGTTGTTCTTAATAAATTGTTAGGTACGATGGAAGCTAAAATTCCATTTTTCTTGGAATCGAACAACCCTTTCAAAAGAAATAGGGCAAAAAGATTAATTTTATCTGATTGATTTGCTTTTGATTTTTTTCCGCTGGAATTGAGAACCGAAAAATATTTTTTAGAAATTGTTTCTTTAAATTCTTCCGAAAATTCTGCATCTCTGGTAAAAATATATGGAGGATTTCCAATCACCACATCAAAGCCATTTTCCAATTACTTACCAAACATCCACTCAGCTTCAAACCAGCCGGCACTTGCATTTTGGTCGTAAATATCGAAGGTGGCTATTTATTGGCGCTATCATCTATGGCCGAGCTGCAAAGTAAGCCTTGCTGTAATCGGTCTATTTTCTTTTCTATTTCTTTAAATGCCTTTTCATATTTTGCTTTTAATAAAGTGTTTTTAATGGTCATTCTGGGCAAGGCCAATTGCTCCTGCAGTTGTGCTATTTGCTTTTGAATATCCTGTTCATAAATGGCATAATCGGCCCTAATAAAATGGGCTATTTTTTTACGCATCGCCTTGTCTTTCTTCTGAAAATTTTGTTTTTGGGTTCTTGTTCTTGCCCCAAAGTGTCCATGGCGTTTTTGCCAAAGTACGGCTTCGCGGGCTATTATTTGTTGGCTTCTAAAATTGATGCCTTCGGGTTTTTGCAGGCCTATAAGCGTATTGGCGGCCACAAATTTTGTTTCGAGGTTGGGTAGTGGGCGTATGCCACGGTTTTTGCCATCGGTTTCTTTTTGGTCCACCACAAGGCTTATAAAGAAACGCAGTTTGCTTATTTGTACGGCTATGGGCTGTATATCCACGCCATAAATGCAGTTTTCTATCAGGTACAGTTTGCGGCCATAGTCGCTGGTATTGTCTTCAAATATTTGGTTTATTTCTATTAGTTTTTCTTCTCTCAGGGCTTTGTCTTTTACATCTAGGGTGGAGCTTTTTTCGTTTTCGGCCTTCTTTTTTTGCAGCATCCGCCAGTAGGTATTGCTGGTTTCGGTTTCGGGGTCTATTTTACCTAATACATAAACGAGCTTGTGCAGTATGCCCATGGGGCAGGCACCGCTACCACAGGTGGGGTCAAGTATTTTACAATGGTCTATGGCATATATTATTTGTTCTATATCTGTATCGTGGGTAAATAAATATGGTTCATTGTTGTACGCCAATAGGTGCCGCAGATTGGTTTCTAATTGGGCTTCCTTATTTTTTCACTTGCTTTGGTTTACGGGCTGCTCTATTACCAACTGGCCTTTTCGGCTGTTATTGCCAAACATTTCTGTTTGCAGGCTGCCAAGCTTTATCCATGCGGGGTTATCTTCTAGCAATTGTGTTTTTAGGTAGGCAATCAGGCTTTCGTCTACCATATAATTTACTATTTCTCTAGGTGTGTAAAAGCTGCCTGTTTGCTTACGGGCGGTGCTTTCGGGGTTGTAGTAAGCCAATAGGTTTTCGAATACTTTGCCGAGCAGTTCGGGGTGCATGGCTATTTCTTCTTCTATGGGCGTACTTTCTTCTATGGTAAACTTGTATTTATTAAAAATATATAACGATGAATTTTTTATGTCCTTTTATAGCCTTGCAATACATTAATATATAACTGAATACCGCATCACCAAATCATTCCTGCGCCTGTTTGGGTGTATTCGGCAGGTGGGTTGTTGGTAATTGTAATGTTTCTTACTGTAGCTGGGGATTGCCACAGCCGGCCCGCAGGATGCTTTGCACAAAAACCGGCTTCGTAAGGACGAGGATTTTACGACAAAGATTTTATGACAAGGGTATAACGACGACGATTTTTTTTTTGCAGTATTACAGGGCCAATTTTTCTGCGGCTAATTGGGCGGCTATCTGGCTAGCGTCTTTTTTATTGTAACCACGGCCGGAGGCGATAGTTTGGCCATCGATCATAACGCCTATAACGAAGAGGCGGCGGCCTTTTTCTATTTTTTCTTCGATAATATCGAAGGTGAGGGCTTTGTTATTTTTGCTAGCCCAGCCAATGAGTTTGTTTTTAATATTGATGTCTTGCAGTTCTAAATCGTCCATAAATAAGTGGGGGATAATGAGCTGTTTCATTACCCAAAGCTGTGTTTTTTTATAGCCCTTATCGAGGTAAATGGCGCCTACTACGGCTTCGAGGGTGTTGCCGAAGATGTGGCTGTTTTTTAGGCTGCCATCTATTTTATTAAACCGGGTAATTTTTTTGAGCCCCATTTTAAGGGCTATATCGTTTAGCTGCTGCCGGTTTACCATTTTACTGCGCATTTCTGTAAGAAAGCCTTCGCCTTTGCGGGGGTAGCGTTTGTATAAAAAATCGGCTACGATGGAGCTGAGAACTGCATCGCCCAGGTATTCGAGGCGTTCGTTATTGTCTTCGGCGGCGTCTTTTACAGAACGATGGCTGAGGGCGGCTATATAAATATCGAGCCGGCCAGGCGTAAAGCCGAGTACATTTTTTAGTTCTTTTTTAAAAGCTTCGTCTGCTTTTTTGCCGGGAAATAATTTACTGATGAAGCTCACAAATAAAACCTTGGTTAATTAAATAGTTTGGATGCGTGGTAAATTTAAATGAAAAAACCAAATACAGTAATGTAAAATAAAAGGAGGGTGGGTTAAAAATGCAGCATCTATTTAGTATCGAGCCTTTGTATCATTAGGCTTTGGCATTTTTTTACTTGCTGCCTTTCGCACGGCATCTCTATAAGTAAAAGGAAAATGGAAGCCATTGCATTAGAGAAGGATATCGAAAATGGTTTTTTTGTCTTTAAATAGTCTTTCAAATGTTTTGGCAATTTAGCCAAAAAAGGGCAATAGCTGCTGTGAACGAATGTGCTATATATGCATGTAAAACAAAAGGGCAAGCAGGCAATAGTACGCATTAAAATTAGTTTTATTTTAACCAAATATGCTAATAGATTTTATACATCGGTTCTGTGGTATTTGTTTGCTTAAAATAGTTAATATAAATGGCTGCACAAAATTTGTAATGTTAATCCAAAGCCTTACTAAAGCAAACAAAATTGGGAGTAATTAAGTTTGTAACGGCGGTTGATGAGGATTTTCAATTTAGTTAATCTGATTTCATATACGTATATATCATTATTCATTTAGTTTGCCCTTACCGGTGCCGAATAAAGCGGCATTACCAATTTGGGCATGGGTGTACGAGTATAATCGGCTAATGTTACTAGCTAAACACAAAAGCCAGGGCAGAGATTCGCTTAAGAATGATTAAGTAAAAGTTTATAAGATACTTTAAGAGGGAACTTAAGATACTGGTCGTCCCACTGTTAATGGATCAATCATTTACCTATTACTCGGCATTTATATACCGTTTTGTTTTAATGGTAGCTTTATAAAAAAAGTTGTTCCCTTTCCATCATCGGTATTGAACCATATTTTACCATCAGATTTTTCTATAATATCCCTGCAGATAGCAAGCCCAAGGCCAGTTCCGGAGGTTTTAGTGGTAAAGTTGGGTGTAAAAATACGGCTGTGTAAATCGGCCTTAATTCCGCCAGCTTTATCGGTTACGCTAATGGTTATAAAATGATCGGTTTCCAGTTCGCCAATAGTAATATCGATTGTATTTTTTTCGGACGAAGCTTCACATGCATTTTGCAAAAGGTTGGTAAATACGCGGTTTATCTGGGTTTTATCCGCATTAATAAAAAGCGGCTTCCCAATAAGATTCCAGTGTATATGTGTGTTCCTATTTTTTTCGTATAGCAACACTACCTGCTGTACTACTTCATGCAAATCGAATACTTCTTTTTTTGCCAGATTTATTTGTGCAAACTGCGAAAAATCGGATGCAATACGAGATAGATGATTGATTTGTTCCACCAGGTTGGTGGCTACTTGTGCTGCTAATTCTTTTACGTTGGGTGTATTTGCATCAATAGCCCTTTGCAAGTATTGCAGGCTAAGCTTCATGGGTGTTAATGGGTTTTTTATTTCATGGGCTACTTGCTTTGCCATTTCCCGCCAGGCCATTTCCCGTTCGCTTTTGGCTAGTTTTTTAGCACTTTCATCTAGCACTACTATCATTTTATTGTATTCTAGCACTAGGTTCCCTATTTCATCGTTACGGTTCCAGCTTATGGGTTCGTTTGTTTTTCCAAATCCGGTGGCTTTCATTTTTTCCCCAATAATGGAAAAAGAGGATGTAATACTGTTGGCTATAAAAAATGCGATAATGCCCGCCAGTAAAAAGATGAATGCATTAAAGTTAATAAGGGCTATTATGAAGTTGGATATTTCCTGATTCAGGTCGTTTTGTGATGAAAAATATGGGATGTTAAGAAAGCCGATAGTTTCGCCGCCAGCCGTTCTTATAGGTAAATAGATACTTGAGTATTGCAGCGTTCCTATGCTTTCGGTTTGTAAAAACTGAACCATCTTTTTTATTGCAAGATTATAGAATGCTTTCTCGTTCATTTTTTGAGAAATAATACCCCTGTCGAAAACAATGGGTAGTGAGGTGGCGATTAAAGTACCAGAAGTGTTAAAAAGATTAATATCTGCATTTTGTAATTCGGATACCCGTTGAATAATTGAATCAATAGCTGCTTTTGTTGCTCCGGTGTTATTATTGATATGGGCGCTTACATTGGTATTAAGCAACGAGTTTTTTAGGAGATTGTTATTTACAAGTGTGATGGCTTTAGATAAACGATTGGTATTGTTTTGGTTAAAACGGTAAATGAAAAATTTGATGGTGACAAAGCCAATTAAGATAAAAGATGTAAAGCACACTAGCAAAATAGTGGCGTGGATTTTTCTATTTATAGATAGTTTGGAAAAATTGAAATAACCACTTTTTAAAGTATTTTTTCTGTTGAGAATGTATTTTAGTAGGCTTTTTAAAAGTGCAAGTATAATAAATGTTCCAAATAGATAAGCGAATAAAGTAATGGCATCTTTTAGTATGCTGTTCGATTTAACTACAACTATTGTTCTGCTATTCCCTGCATTGTACCAAAACTGATCCCTGCCTGCTGCTTTTCTGATTTCTGTTTCTGATTTTGGATAATCAGCTTTTTCAAGTTTTGTTACAAAAGGATAATCTTTATTACTGCTCACTAGTATCCCCTTATCATACACGGCATAACTGTAGTTGTCAGTGTAATCCCGATTGTTTTCCTGCAGTTGTTTCAGCAGCTCTGGCACTAAAGCGTCTCGTTTAAAACGGGTAGGGGTGCTGGTAATAAAAAGCCAGGCTTTTTCGGTAGTGCCAGGCACAGTAAGAGGTAGCCGAATTACGTAACTAAACTTTTCAAACGTAATTTCATAATAATATATGCCATAAAATTTTGTTGGTTGGGCTTGTTGTTCGGTAATGATATTTAATGTTTCAAAGGAGGTGGAATCCTTATTAAACAAAGGTTTTCCAGAGGGCTCAAACAAATAAAAATTTGTTTCATTACGACCGAGATATTCAGAAAAATATCGATCTTTTACACTTGCAATAAAAAAATTATTGTAAGTAGAATCGTAGAACGAATTAAAATTATATGTCATGTTTTTAATCTCCGGACTAATAACTGCAATATTCATTAACTGTTCAGCCGTTATATCGGCCTGTATGCCCAGTTTTTGTGCTACCCTTATTCTTTTTTCTACTTCTTTAGCACTGTTTTGGCCCAGTATCAGCATCATTCCACTTAACGCATACCAGATAATCCAGAATAAAAAATTTGCTGATGGCGCTATTTTGGCTGCCAGCTTTTGCGGTATCCAATCTTCTAATACAAAAGAAAGCATAAGCCACACCAATACAAATAGAAGTAAACTGGTATGTACATTATTAAAAAAAGCAGATAGTATCGCCAGGCCTGTAATTGCTATCAGAAATGGTTTTTGAGATTTATTATACGGCCAAAATGTAATAAAAATTTTATTGGCCGCTTGCAGAAAAATGTAATGGATTACTGTAACAAAATACAAGCAAACGATGGCCAGTAGTGTATCCCAACCAAGACTAAAAAAATTGGACACATCGAAAGATACCGCAGGGTACTGTATTAGCTGGCGGGTAACTTCGGCTATTATAAAAGTAAAAACCACTACGCTTACAATAGCGGCTAATGAAAAAAAACGATGTAACCGAATTGAGTGTTCTTTTAATACGGGTACCCATCTGGATTCGTGTAACCGTAAAAAATTAAAAACCCAAAGAGTTGCCAATAGGTTTAATAGCAAGTCGCCGAGAGATGAAAAAATAAAAAGTTTATCTGTACTTATATTTCTAAATAAAGTAAGGTCGCTGAAATTTATAGGGAATTTACAATACGAGATAGCCATCCTTGTAGCTAATACACCCATTAAAACAATCAGAAATGCTTTTGAAAACCTGTTGGTTTTTACCACATCCACGGCTACCCGTTGAAAAAATACAATCAGAAAAACGGTGGTAATTATTTGTATAAAAAAAGAAGCCCAGTTAAAAGCCTGAATGGGTTTTTCCCTTTTTATTTCAAGATAAAAAAGTGGGCCGTTTCCAGAACACGTTACCGGATACGGGGTTGCAACTTTTGTAATTCCAATATTATTTTCAAGGCCAGCAAAACCTGGGTATCGTTCGGCGAGGTATTCATTGGCAATAAAATATTTCCATTTTAATGGCACTAACTGTACCGCAATTAGTTTTGCTGGGGGTATAATACGAACAGACATTAAAAAAATGCCATTTGTGAAAATTTCTAGCTTTACGGTATCGTTGTAGGTTAATTTGCTTAATGGCGGAATAATGGCAGCATTGCTCCAGTATTGTAATTGCAGCCCCTCCGGTTTATCGGCATACAGATAATAAAAAGCTTCTTTATCGTCGGCCGGGTCGTTTTTGAGATCTTCAATATTAAAGGCAGAGAGTTTATTTATTAGAGCTGTATCTGTAGAGAAAGTATTAAACTTTTCTACCTGCTTGTTTACTTTTTTTTGAAATGAAGCTACAATGTTTGGGATGGAACAATACTGAGACCAGTAGTTATTAAAAATAAAAGTGAGGGTATATACCCATACAGCAGCTATCAGCCACCATCCGTTTTTAAAAATTATTTTCTTCATACTGGTAACGAAGTTGGTGCAAAGTCAATAATCAGTGAATCAAGGTACTGCTATTGATCAATCAATAACTTTTTTCAGCTGCTTTTGCTTCATTCCAAATTTCATCCATTTCAGCTAAAGTCATAGTGGTCATTTGCAAGGAGCGTTCCAATGCTGCTTTTTCCATAAACTGAAAGCGGCGAATAAACTTTCTGTTTGTATTTTCCAATACGGTATCGGGATCTACATTTATAAACCTTGCGTAATTAACGAGGCTAAATAATACATCACCCATTTCTTCTTCTATATCTTTTTGGTTCTTCAATCCCACTGCTTCTTTTAGCTCTGCTAATTCTTCTTCTACCTTGTTCCATACGGGTGCTACATCGGGCCAGTCGAAACCAATCTTGGCTGCTTTTTCTTGTATTCTGGCTGCTTTAATTAGTGGTGATAATGAAACGGGAACACCTTCGAGTACACTCTCTTTCCCTTCTTTCATTTTAAGCTGTTCCCAGTTTTTCTTTACATCTTCTTCGTTGTTCACTTTCACATCGGCGTATATATGTGGATGCCTGTACACCAGTTTATCGCAGATGCCATTTAGTACCTCTTCCATGGTAAACTGCTCCTCTTCTTTCCCTATTCTTGCGTAGAAGGCAATATGGAGCAGCATATCTCCTAGTTCTTCTTTTATGCCTTTCCAATCCTTATTCATAATGGCATCTGTAAGTTCGTACAGCTCTTCTATGGTTAATGGTCGCAGGGTGTCAATGGTTTGTTTTTTATCCCAAGGGCATTGTTCTCGTAGTTCGTCCATTATGGTAAGTAGCCGCTGAAAGGCTTGCTGGGTGGGCGTATTTTGCATATTATTTTATACTTTTAAAAATGTAAGTAACAAAAGACCAACTGTGAGTACTAGTGTAATAGTGCCTGCTATAGAACATAGCAAAGCAAATTTTAAAATGGTTTTACCACGCCGTTGTGCATAAAAATTACGCATGCTTTTATACAGATAAAACAAAATAAAAAGTATCAATACCGGTTCTACATAATTGAATATTTGCCAGCCAGTAACGGTTTGTAATTTTTTTATAAGGATGTCGAAAAGTAGAATAATAAATACAGCTATAAAATAGTAAATGCTAAATATGCCATGATCGGTATAATACAAATGCTTTTGGCGGAAATACAATAACTGTAAAACCAATGCAAATAATGGCAAAGAAATAAACAGCATTTTTGGCAGGCTATGTAAAAATGTTTCAATAAGAATCTCGCCGAATTCATTGCCATTGTAGCGGTATTTTTGCTGGATGGCAATTTTTTTGTTAGCCATTTTTTTTGTTAACCAGCTATCTCTATCTGTTTCAGGTAAGCTGGCTTGATATTTTTCATACTGTGCCACAGTAGTTACAGAGTCGGGAAAAGATGATCCAAATTTCAATTTAGAATTGCGATTACTGCCCTTTGTGGAATTATTTAATAATCGGGCAAGAGAGTCGGATGGATCTGCTTTTGGCTTATTATTTGATGGGGCAGTTGTTTGCAGTTTCTTTCTTTTTTCCATTAAGATTCTTGCATCTTCTACCGAATCAATAATCAGATTCGCATTTTTATATTCCGTTTTTTTTATGTTCAGAGCCTTAAGTATAGTTGTATCTCTGGTGTCGGATATCATAGAGTCAATCCCATCTATTTTTACCTGGTTGGAAATTGTTTTTTGTTCTGCTTTACTTATTTCGGTGAAACCAATAAAATTGTTAGTTATGGTAAAAAAAAGTAAAAAGAAAACAAAAGAGGTAAACACATACATCTTGATGGGATGCAGGTAGCTGGCTCTTTTACCCCGTAAATACGCTCTGGGTAGATGGCCGGGTTTTAACAACAATAATTTTGTGGTGGTAAAAAATTTGCCGTCAAAATGGGTAATATCTTTAAAAAAATGGGTTACCAGATGCCAGACGCTTTCTTTAGGTTCTATATTTTCTTGCCCACAAACTTGGCAATATTTGCCGGCAACCATTGCATTGCAGTTAAGGCAGTTTTTTTGGGTACGTTCTTTAAAATGCGACAATGTAACTGGTTGTTTGTTTTGTTAAAAAAGCAAAGAAATGGCATGGGTTACATACAAAAAAACCAACTTGCTTCGTCTTGTGAATATCCATTTATTTTTGAACCAAATTAGAATTATGTACAAAGTCTTTGGAATTATGTTAGTTTTTGTTTTTACCAACGCAAAGGCCCAATTTTATTACAACGATATTTTAGGTAACAAACAGGCGAAAGCTCATTTTATACTGCTTAAAAAAAGCAGTATAAAAAAAGTAACTGTAACCAGTACCAACCCCAACGGCGAACCAATAGAGGGTATTAGTATTTTACAGGAAATAAATGCGAGGAGAAGCGAAATGACCACTAGTACGCAAAGCCCATCTAGCCCAACATCTATTCTTTTTACAAAATACCTAGAAAATGGAATGCCTGCCTCTACCAATGATAGTACCGAAGCCGCAGTATCTTTTACCAGCTATACCTACAGCAATGAAACTCCTGAAAACCTTACTGGTGTTGCGTCTGCAAGCCACGAGCCGGAGCAATCGGTGATAAAATTTTCGGAAAAAAGAACATATACTTTTAGCGGTAACCAGCCCAAAAGCATGCTGCGGATAAAAAATGGTAAAGACACCTTAAATGTACAGTTTGTGGCAGACGAACACGGCTGGATAGGTGAGGAGCGTTGGGTAGAAAAAGGTACTACCAAAGAGACCTACTTTTATTATTACGATATAAAAGGTAATCTTACCGACATTGCCAGATACAGCAGCCGTGCCCGCCGTTTACTGCCAGATTACACTTTTGAATACGATTCTAATGGCCGATTGGCTCAAATGACTTCTTTTGTAAACGGCACTAATCAGTACCGTATTTGGCGGTACACTTACGACGGCCGTGGTTTAAAAACAAAAGAAGTGGTATTTAATAAGGATAAGCAGGCGGAAGGAAAAGTGCTATATAATTACGAGTAATCAGGTTAAAATTAAACTGGCTACCAATAAAACTACCAAACAGCCAAACCCCATCGAAAGGCTAAAAATACGTGCCTGTTGTGGCGGAACTATGTTTCTGTGCATCACTTTTTCTTTAAGCAACCAAAGTATATTTGTTAAAGCCCCTAATGCTAGTGCCGCTGCGGCCGAATACCAGTAATAGTAGCGAATGGTATGCTCCTCGTTAGAAAGCAGGTGCATATCGTAATCGCTGCTACCAAAATAATCTGGTATAAAAATCAAATCATTAAAATTATACCAAACTAAAACCGCAAAAAGGGCAAGACCTGCCGAAAAACAGACCATTGCCCTTCCGAAAAAAGATGTACGAAAAATAAATGCACGAAAAATAATGGTTATTACAAAAGCCGCAACACCATAGCGTAACCAAAGTTCTATATTAGATAACTCAACATTCATCGGATACTAAAATTTTGACCCAAATGTAAGCATCACATTACCTTTTATGTTTCTGCCTTCGGCAAAAGTGTTAGGTCTGTCGCTAAGATAGTATGGTACATGGGTGTCTTTCATCATGCTGTGCACGTATGTAAGGTCTATAAAAATGCCTTTGTTACGATAACCCAATCCGCCACTTAGTAGCATCCGGTTGTTGGTTAAAACATCGTTGTCTTTATAAGGATTGCCATAGTAAGCAAAGCCGGCACGGGCCATTATGGTTGTAAATTTCACTTCGCCACCCATTCTAAAATTAAAAACGCCTTTGTAGCGTTCGTCTATCGCATTGTTTACGCCTTTGTAATAAGTTTTATCTGTTTCTGTACCACCTTCGGCAATGTCGTATTGTGTACCTCTGTGCGGTACATATTCAGCATCTACTGTAATAAAAGCTTTTTGCCTTCTTACATCTTTCACTTCGTTAAACACATACGATCCGCTAATGATTGCCTTCCAAGGTGTGGTTTGTGTGTAATTGTACACACCGGGATTATTGCTGTTAAGCTGGTCGCTGGTAACGGTTAAAGTGCCTTTGTAGCCTTCGGTGTTTGTAGTAATGCTACTCCTAATTTTATCTTCCATATTGGCAAATGTGGGCGTGTGTATGGCTACCCCAAGGCGAATTTTGTCCATAGGCTTGTATATTAAACCCAGTTTTAGATTGATACCTACACCACGGCTTTCGTATGTTTCGTTGTATTTAAAAGAGGCAAAAGAATCGGTAGTGCTGGTACTCATAGATGTTTCGGAATAATTTTGGGTGCGTTTGTAATTGTAAATGGGTACCCCTATACTTCCGCCGATGTATAATTTGTCTGCATTATTAGCTGCAAAGGCCAAAGCTATTTCGTGTGTGCCGCCCCTAGTATCTAATGTATTTTCTTGCACCACGCCTTTACTTATTGGCACTGCACTTTGGTAGCCTATTAATTGTCCATTTCTATATTCGGGATTTACCAAATAAGTGCCGTAGGCCAAGGTGCTGCCAAAAATATAGTCTTTATCTGCACTATTAAGGCTCGCATTGTTTTTTACTAATTCTTCCAGGTATTGTTCGCTCCAGCTGCTTACGTTGTTATTGCCTTTGTAATGCACATAGTTATTAAAGTTGGCCGTTTGGTTTATAGTTAAAGAAAAGGCATTACTCTTTTTCTTGTTCCAACTATCGCCCCAGCCAATAACTACGCCACTAGTGCCGTATGCAAAATTGTTTTCTTTGTGGTTTTGATTAGTGCCTCTATAGTCGAACTTGTTATTAAACATATTAAAGCCAGGGCTTACTACCAATTCGCCAGTTTTATAAAAGCCAAGCCCGGCAGGGTTTACATGGGCGGCAGTAATATCGCCACCCAAAGAGCCCATAGCCCCGCCAATAGCCATGTTACGGGCGGTGCCTTGTGGTATTTGATAAGATTGGCGGATGGCATCTACAGGAGATTGGGCAGTGGTAACCAATAATGAAAAAAGTAGGATAGGTAACAGTATATAGCGTTGCATATTGTTATGTTTTAAAAAAAGTCTGTAATAAAATGTATTATGAATTTTAATTATGGTATGGGCAATAAAAAACCCGTGGGGTTAATAGTAGCGGAGCATTATTACTAAAGAATGCTCGTTGGTTTATGCAAAATGCACCGCTACCATTACCGAATGAATATTCATCCACACCACAGGTTATTTAAAAAATATTAGTTACCGCCACCCCTGCCAGTACCGGTAGTACCTGTACTGCTTCGTCCGCTACTGCTATTGCCGCTAGAAGAACTGCTGCTTGATGAAGAATTATTGCTACCGTTGTTTTCAAAAGTTCTTACAGGTCGGCTGTATGATTCTGAGCTGCTGCTGTTACTACTACCACCAAATACAGATTTTAGCAAATTACCAAAACCGCCACCACTATTACTGCTGCCATTTTTACCGTTGCTATAGCTACTATTTGAGTTACTATAGGTACGGTTTGTGTAACCACTCATGTAAGGTTTTGGCCCGGTGTTGCTTCTTGGTGTTCTTACATAAGCTATTGGGTAGCCATAACCGTAACCCCAGCCGCTGTTAGAGCCATAGTAATTATTACCACGGTTCCAGTTGCTCCAGCTATCGTAATTGTTGTTCCATCTATTAAAAGTACTCCAGTTATTATTGCACCGGCAATTGCAGTCATAGTTATACCAATAGTCTCGGTCGTCTATCGTGTTCCATTGGCGGCGGTTCTGCACTTTCATACGCAGGTAATTGTCGTCGGCTTTAGAGTAAGTGTATTCTTCTTGTTTTTTCTCTTCTCTTTTTACCTCGGCATTTATTTGGCGGGTGGGTGAATAATAAACATCATCAGGTGTTTGGCCGGTTTTGTAAACCGAAGAGCAACTGCTGAGCAATGCTACAGCCAGGGATCCTGCAAGTAAAAATTTTGTTAACATGGCGACAGGTTTTAATATTGATGGAATAAAGTTAGTTATTAATCTTTGCTTGTTAGGTGTAAAGGTTTTTTATTATGACAGTTTTCAGACAGAACTTGCTGTTAAAGAATGGCTAAAAACTAAAACAATTATCTTCGGCCGCTGTCGGGTGAAGTTGGCAGTTTTGCAATTGGCAGTTAGCAATTCGAAAATTGGATTAAGTTGTTTTTGTTGGCTTTAACTCCAACAGGTTTTTAATGGGTTTTATAAAAGAGTAAAATAATGATTGAGGGGAAGCTAAATAGTAGCTCAAAATTTCAACGGAGTCCCGAAATAATCGGCATTTACACCGTTCGCCAATGTCGCCCAATCAAGGCTACAAAAGCTGGGCTAAAAAAAATAAAAAATAGTACAAAAAAGATATGAGCAAAGAAATTACAAGCAGGGCAACGGATTATTCGCAATGGTATAACGACCTGGTTATTAAAGGGCAACTGGCTGATTATAGTGCAGTACGTGGCTGTATGGTGATAAAGCCTTACGGCTATCGCCTCTGGGAAAACATGCAGGCTGTGCTGGATAAAATGTTTAAAGACACAGGGCATGAGAATGCTTATTTTCCATTGTTTGTGCCAAAAAGTTTGTTTGAAGCAGAAGAAAAAAACGCCGAAGGCTTTGCCAAAGAATGTGCTGTGGTAACGCATTACAGGCTAAAAAACGATCCATCTAAACCTGGTAAATTAATGGTGGATCCGGAAGCTAAATTGGAAGAAGAACTAATTGTGCGGCCTACAAGCGAAGCCATTATCTGGAATACTTACAAGGGCTGGATACAATCTTACAGGGATTTACCACTGCTAATAAACCAATGGGCTAACGTAGTTAGATGGGAAATGCGTACCCGATTGTTTTTGCGAACCGCCGAATTTTTATGGCAGGAAGGCCACACTGCCCATGCCACCAAACAAGAAGCCGTAGAAGAAACAACGAGGATGCTGGATGTGTATGCCGATTTTGTAGAAAACTGGATGGCACTGCCAGTAATTAAAGGCGTAAAAACGGCCAACGAACGCTTTGCTGGTGCTGAAGATACCTACTGTATAGAAGCTCTGATGCAGGATGGCAAAGCGTTACAGGCTGGCACATCTCACTTTTTAGGCCAAAATTTTGCAAAGGCATTTGATGTAAAATTTAGCGATAAAGAAAACAAACTGGAGTATGTGTGGGCTACAAGCTGGGGCGTAAGCACCCGTCTTATTGGTGCATTAGTTATGGCGCATAGCGATGATGATGGACTGGTTTTGCCTCCGAAAATAGCACCGCTGCAAGTGGTAATTGTACCTATTTTTAAAGGAGAGGAACAAAAAAAACTGATTGCTGCTAAAGTAAATCCGATTGTTTCAGCACTGAAAGAAATGGGTATTAGTGTAAAATTTGATGATAGTGAAAACAGCCGGCCGGGCTGGAAATTTGCCGAGTACGAAATGAAAGGCGTTCCGGTAAGGTTGGCCATTGGTGCAAGAGATTTAGAAAATAATACCGTGGAACTGGCCCGCCGGGATACGAAAGAAAAGACGACCGTAAGCATGGAGGGGATAGCTCTTTACATAAAAACTTTGCTGGACGATATACAATTACAGATGTATAACAAAGCCAAAAGCTTTAGAGAAGAACGCATTACAGCCGTAGATACCTGGGACGATTTTTTAAAAATACTTGATGAAAAAGGCGGATTTGTGAGTGCCCATTGGGATGGAACTGGCGAAACGGAAGATAAAATAAAGGATTTGGTAAAAGCCACTATCCGCTGCATACCGCTGAACAACGTGCAGGAAGAAGGCAAGTGTATTTTAACCGGAAACCCAAGCAGGGAAAGGGTTTTGTTTGCAAGGGCTTATTAAGATTTGTGATTTACGATTTGTGATTTACGATTTCGGCAATGATTAGAATTTAAACAAAGTAAGAGAGTGGTGTTGATTTTTTAAATATTGTAAACTGGCTTGAAGCACATCAGTTGCCTTGCTTATTTAAAACTGCATTTCATTTTGATTGCCCGGGCTGTGGTTTGCAAAGAAGTGCCATCGCATTATTACGGGGCAATGTTTTACAAAGCCTGAAATATTATCCTGCGTTGATACCGATATTGGTGTTTTTTGTTTTTTTATTTTTGAATAACAGGTACCGGATTAGTAAATCATTAAAAATTACAAAATTGGGAATCGCCAGTATTTTTATTATTATATTGGTCTCTTATTTTTATAAACTAACTTATTAAAACAATCATTATGAGTGACGAAAAAAACCTTATCAGCCCCAATTACAACCAACCAGCTAATTTACCAAACGCAACAGCATCGCTTGTTTTGGGTATCATATCCATCGTAGGAGCTTTTTGCTATGGCATCGTAGGTGTTATTTGCGGCATTATAGGGCTTATACTAGCCAATAAGGATCTTAAACTATATCAGGCAACTCCAGAATTATATTCTTCTGCCAGCCTTAGTAATTCCAAAGCCGGAAGAATTTGTTCTATTGTTGGGCTTGTATTAGGAGCATTATTTTTATTGTTAATCATCTTTTATGCCATTTTCTTTGGGGCATTCTTTCTAGAAGCTGTTCGCCAAGGAAGGGGTTATTAAAATAACTAAATTTATAAAAAGGGCTTTAATTTTAAAGCCCTTTTTTATGTTGTGCACGTGCCTGGCTACTACACTTTTATTTAAATAGATGTTACCCATGGAAAATTTTGAAATCGGAAAAGAAGACTTGCTTACGGGTGGCGGGCTGCAAATGGATGACAGAAGTGCTTCTGAATGGCGGCAGGCTGCTGGCTGGGCAAAGGCTTTTGCCATATTGTGCATAGTAGGATTATGCATTGTTATTCTGGCAATAGCCATTATTTTTTTGTTTAGTGGTTATGGTAGCTCGTTGGTGGGTAGTGCAGAAGTAGCCGGTTTTATTTTTGGCTTTTTGCTGGTACTTGGCTTTGGCGGTTTATGGATTGTAAACCTTTTTAGGTTCAGTAACAATGTTCCCGCAGCTATCAATAATTGCGATGTTACAGGGTTTGAAAAAAGTATTCTAGCACTAAAAAACTTTTTTAAAATCGCTGCTATTATTAGTATTCTTAGTGTGCTGGTTTCGTTTATAACCATGGCTATCCGTTAAAAAAGGGCCACAAACTCTACCTAAAAAAATCGCCTCTTTTATGGATAATAATTTATACCAACAAAAAGATCAACTCAACAATATTACGGCTATAGAAATAGAAGGCCCTGTTAGAGATACCATGCAATCTATTGCCCAATGGGCAAAGGTTTGCGCCATATCTGGCTTTGTAGGTATTGGTATAAGTATTGTAAATTTTGGCATTACTTATAGCCGGTTTTCTTCATTTGTTTCATCCTTAACAAGCCCCTGGCTGCTTACCCAATTGGTTACTTTTGTTGTTAGCTTTCTTATAAATTTATTTCTTTTTTATTTTAGCCGCAACCTAAACCTCAGTTTGAATGATGATGATCAAAATAGCTTTGTAAAAGCATCTTTATACTTAAAAAATTATTTCAGGATGATTATTATTATGCTGATTGTAAGTGTAATGCTTGGAATAATATCCGGCGGCACTACTGCATCTTATATTTTTAATTTGCTATAAATACCCAACAAAAACAATGTAGCGGCAAGACCTAATTACCAAAGATTTTACGATAGATGAAACCATTAAGATGCACCTGAAAGAATCAGGCATGTAGGCAAGATTTTTGGCTATTACCGGCTTTGTTTTTAGTGGCTTAATTGTAATACTTGCACTGTTTGCAAGTGCCATTCTAGAAAGTATTGTGGGGGTCATCTTCTTACTCCAATGTGGAGTTGGGTCAGGGATTAACCGTTGCGGTGGTCTATATTATTATAGCGGTAATCGTTTTCTTTATGTCGTTGTTTCTGTTTCGGTTTGTAAAGGGGATGAAACTGGCCATTTATCGAACAGATCAAGAAATGCTTACCAAATCTTTTCTCAACCTGAAATTATACCATCGTTTAGTTGGCATCATCACCATAATTTATTTGGCGATTATTGTATTGGCCAGTGTAATAGGAGTTATTGCTGGTATGTCGAGGTTTTAAAAGAATGATTATTCTTTAGTGGCTAGATAATTATAATCTTCTAACAGCTTTTCTAAAAATTCTGTTACTTCTAGGTTGCTTTCTATTTTTAGTACTTCTTTTACTTTGTAGGCCACACGGTGGGCTGTATCGTACCGGCTGCTTTTAAGGCTTTGGCTCAATACTGCTTTTATAGCGTTGATATCTCTGTCGCTAAGCCGCATCACATCGGGGAAGGTTACTTTGTAATCTTTTACAGATACCTCTCTAAAAACTGTATCACTCAGGCCTAGCTTTACTTTGGTATTTACCACGGTGGTGCCGGCAGTCATATCGCCTAAGCGTTGGCTTTTTTTATTTATGGCCACTATTAGCACTACAATTAATCCTAAAATGCCGGTTATAAATGCCTGTAATAAAAAATTGTAACGAACCCAACTGGTGTATAGCAGCAGCATGGGCAGCCATTCAAACACTCTAAAAATCCACCGCATCATGTATTGGCCAAGATGCGGTTCGCCACCTTCTAGGCTCATTACCCGTATGCCCACGGCCATTTTGCCAAGGCTTTGGCCATTGTTTAGCACTTCCATAAGTAAATGGTATAGCAGCACCGGAATGCCTACAAAAAATATATATAATCCGCCGTTTTCTATGGCACTGTAAGAGAGTACATCATCCATCAGGTATTGCACGGCTACTATATAAACTATCTGTACCGTTAAATCTATAAAATAAGCTATCAGCCGCTTATGAAATTCTGCAATCTCAAAATCGAGACTGATATTAAAAGGGGTGCTGATGGCTACGGTACTCATATTGGTTCAAGATTCTGGGTTCAGGGGTTAAAGGTTTAGGGTTTGAAGGTTGCGGGAATGCATAAATGGATACAGCCAATAAAAATGAAAAGTGAAATTAAGAGGCATAAAAACTACGCTAATACTAGCGCCATTTTATTTAGAGCAATATTTAAAAAATTGGGAAGTATATGGTTGTAGGTATATAAAATTTTATCCGGGTCGTTTAGTTGTTCCACCATGCTGCTCCACTTTTTTTCTCCATGGTTTTCTATTACCGTTTTCTTTTTTTCTTCGGTTTGTAAATACATACTCATGCCTATAGCATCGGCCTCCGGGTGAAACTGGGTGCCAAAAAAATACTCATTAAACCGGATACCCATAATGGCTCTTTCGTATGGCACATGTGGGCGTTCTTTTTCGATGGCTAATATTTTACAGCCCATTTCTTTCATGCGGTTATGGTTAGGTTGTACTACCTGATAATCCCTACTGTCAACCACGTAAAACGGATCTTTCAAATCAGTAAAAATCAGTTCGTCGAATCCATCGTGCAGCATGTGTATGGGAAAAACGCCAAACGAGGTGGATTTACGTTTGCCCACATGGGCTATTTTATAATGCCTGCACACAAGCTGAAAGCTGTGGCAAATAAAGAAGACGTACTTTTTTTTAGTGTTAACCACATTTTCGTTAAACTTTTCCACTTGCTTCAGCCAGCGGAAATAGTGCATTTCCCATTCGCTGCCTTCACTTTCGGTAGGGCTGCCGGGGCCACCGCTGCTTATGTAAATGTCGTAACTGGTATCGGGTACCTGATTGTGGCTGCGTACATCAAATTCGTGTAATGTGAGGTTTAGCCCATGGTTATCGGCAAATATGTTTAGGATTTCTCGTAGGCAACGCATACCCTGGTTGGCAAACCCTTCGTATAAATCGAGGAGGGCAACACGTAAATTCTGTTTGTCTGCAGTATAGCTCATATACGAAAAAATAAATTTTTATTAAGTATTGGTCTTCTAAAGTTCTGAAAGGTTACTGCTTTCTATTTTTTTGTGGGGTAGGATAGTACTTGGCAGCAAAATAAAAAATGTTGCCTTTGTTGTAAATAGCTATAAATTTTTTCCGCTCTATGTGCTTGCCGTCTTTCAAAAAACCTTTCAGGGTATAAATTCTGTAATTGAGTATTTTAGTAAAATAGTCCCACATCATTTGAGGACTTACATCAAATTCTTCGGCTCCGCAGATGCCAAATTCAAAGATAACAACGGGTTTGCAGCGTTTTATAGTTTCTGTGGCTCCTTTTATTACTTTGTATTCCGCACCTTCCACATCTATTTTTATCAGGGCGACTTTAATATCCTCATCTATCAGATTATCCATCTTATCTGTATCTACCTCTAATTTTTCAAGATGCATTTTTTTGGGATAATCTATTTTTTTCATACCACTATAGGCAGCGTCTTCAAGTGTATGGTAAAATGGACTTGTGCCTTTTTCGTCGGTTAAGGCTATTTTGTAAATATGGGCTGCCGAGGCAAATTTTCGTACAAGTAGATTGTACATTTTAGGTAAAGGCTCGTAAGCTATATGTGTAACACTGGGTGCAGCATGTATCATCATGTGCAAAATGCGACCTTTATTGGCACCCACATCCACACACACCGATTTAGCATCACAAACCTTGTTAATGATTCTAAATGTGTTTCTGTCGGTAGCTTCGTTTTTAGTTAATGCTATCGGAAACCAATTTACAAATTGCTTTAATAATCTTCTAATTTTCCTCACGTGGCAATGCTACAAAAAAACAAGCCCCAATTGACTTCGGGGCTTGTTTTTTTTGTAAATAAATTATAAGGAGTCTAGAAAATTTTTAATACCAAGAAGAGATTTTTTCTCTGGCCGTATCTCAACATTCTGGTTGATGACCGTGTTAGATTCCTTTGTACCGAGATAATAATTATCGCCACGCTTGCTGATAGTTACATAAACAACCTGTCTGTTAACCGGTACTTTGTCTTTACGCCAAATTCGGTTTACAGGGTCGGCATCCATTTGCATTACTGCCCTTATTGTTTTGTAAACAATAAAAGAGGAGGTGTTGGTATTGGTAAATTCTTTGGGTAAAATAAATGCGATTCTTGTTTTTAACTCGGCAGTATCTCTAAAATAGTCGCAATTAATCCAATTCACCGTATTCGCAAAAACTTCATAACCAGACTGTACTGCTCTTACCATTATTGAGTCGTCTTTTACCCAATTAAAATTAGCTGTAGCCGAACCGGTAATTGATGAAATACCTGTAAAGCCCTTCATTAATGGGTTTGGGCTAGGGTCTTTGTAACTTACTTTAATTATTGTACCTGGCAACAGCTGCAAAGCCTGCCCATTTTTGCTTACTAGCAAGTTAAACGATCCGCCACTTTCTAGCAGGTAACCATTGCTGGTGGTGGGTTTGCGAAAGCGTATAAAATCGCCTCTGCTTTTTAATAGAAAAAATTCAATTGACGCTTTTCCATCGGCTACTGTTCCATTTTGTTTAAAAGAAAAAGCAGGTATGTCAATGCGGATATCACCCGAAAAATTAATAACTGTATTGGCAGCCAGGTTAATGGAATCTATAAGTGGCGCCCTTACTAAATTTTGGTGCAGGCTGTTTACTTCGGCAAAATTTCCAGTAGAAAAGCCTCCCCAAACAGTATCTGTTGCTGGGTTATTAGTGTTTGGTGTAAAGTTTTCAAAACTTTTTTCGCAACTCGTTAATACCGCAGCAGCAACAAGTAATAGGATGAAAATTCGTTTCATAATCTGTATTGTCTTCATTAAGATACTTCAGTTGTTATCAGCGTTGCCTCTTGCCGTTTAATTTATAGCGTACACCAAGCGAAATGCCTGCAACAATATTCTTTTGCTTAAACCAGGCGGCATCTGTAGTAGTATTGGTTAGGTTAAATATTGCATGAGGTTCTATTAAAACATCTGTTCTTTCTCCGATAGCTTTAACCACAGATAGGCCTGTATATAAACCAAGGCCCACTTTGGTCTTGTACACACCAGTAGTTTTATAATCTGGTATGTTAATGGTTTGCTGTGTTGTATCCAACATGTCGCCTTTGTAACTGCTGCTAATGTTAGCTATTACGCCCATATTGGCATTTAGCTTTAAGTCTTTACCGCCAAATTTGTAGCCTATAATAAGCGGTATATCCCAGCTTTTATAGCGGTTTTGGGTTTGCCGGGTTACTGTGCCTATCTGCTGTATTACCGATGTATCTCTTATAGAGATGGTATCGCCGGGTGCAATAATTACGGTGCGGATGGTAATGGTAGTAATTAGTTTTATTTCGTTAAGCCTGTTGTTGCGAAACGCTTCGTTTACCTGATTATACTGTACGCCGGCTTTTACTATAAAATGCTCCCCTATATTTTTCACTAAGTTCATACCTGCGTTAAACGATACTTGTTTGTGTAGGGTACTATCCATGCCGGTGCGTATATTTTTACCAGCTACTTTATTTGCTACATTTTTAAAAACCATCATTGGGCTGGCATATACATCCATATACCAATCATTTCTTGGTTCATCGCCATTTATAGGGCAAGGTATAATCGGCGTTTTTACATTGGCCTGCAATAGTTGCAGTGGTAAAAGTTTATTGAAGGAAGTACGGATGAGCTGCCTGAATGTAAGCTGCTGATCTTCATTTACTGCTATACCATTATCAATAGGTAAAGTGCTGTTTAGAGTGATTTCGTTTTCTGGTAAAAATGCCGCATCATTATTATTGCCTTGTGGTAAATCGCTGTTGGTTTTGTACTGGTTTTTAAAAATATTTTTTCTAAACGATGAAACAAAGCCTCCGCCTAAAACTGAGTAGCCATTTGTTTTGTAATCAGTAGTAATAATGCCCGTATTTGTCAAGCTTTTTTGGGTTGGTGTTTTAGCCGGAGTTGCTGCATCCAAAACCTTTATCAGCCCAAGATTGGTCACCTTTTTTGGGTTAGGGCTTTCAGCGGCTGTTGTAGTTGTTGTTTTATTTTGTTTGGCTTTAATATTACTGGCTAAAGTATTGTTAGCATTGGGTTGGTTTGCATAGTAAATATTACCCACACCCATCGTGGTTAGCAGTAGTGCTGCTGCCCACCACCAAAACACCCTGCGGCGTTTCTCCTTTTCATTCATAATCCGCTGCCATATATCCGCAGGTACTGGGCTGTTAAAATTATTGAGGCGGCTGCTTATGGCGGTGTCAAAAGTGGTATCAAAAGCTTCCATTCGGTTATGGATATCGGCAAACATGCCGGCAGGTACAGCACTGGCATAATTGGCCATATTGTTATTTACGGCTGCATCAAAAGATTGGTCCATAGCATTTAGCCTGCTGCTGATATTGTCAAACATATCCTGCGGCACTGGGCTTTCGTGGCTGTTGAGTTTGTGCCTCATCATATCGTCGAAATGCTCCGTCATGCGGCAACGGTTTTATACAATACAGCTATTTTTTGCTGTAACATTTTTCTTGCTTTTACCAGTTGGCTGCGGCTGGTGCCGGGTTGTATTTGTAGCATTTCGGCTATTTCTTCGTGGCTATAACCTTCTATTACATATAGGTTAAAAACCAGCCGGTATCCATCGGGTAAATGTTTTATCAGTTCCAGTATTTCTTTTTCGCCCAAATGTATGTAGGCACCTGCTTCCAGGGTTTCGGTAGCTTTATCCGGTTTAATTTCCTCAAACCGTATTTTCTTTTTTTGTAAATGTTTTAGGGCAGTATTTACCACCACCCGTCGCATCCATCCTTCAAAGCTACCCTCGAATTTATACTGGTGCATGTAGCGGAATATTTTTACAAAAGATTCCATCAGCAGGTCTTCAGCTTCCATCTGATCGGCCGCGTACCGCAGGCATATAGTCATCATTTTGCCCGAATGCTGGTTAAATAGCATTCGCTGGCAATGTTTATCATCGGCCAGGCATTGTTGGATGATTTCCTGTTCAGTCAAATTTTTTCCTGCGGGTTTTAACTATTCAGATACCTGTTTGTGTATTTGTGTTGCTTGTAGCGTAATATTTATTAGTCGAAACAGAACGATACAGTTCACCTGTTTTGGTAGCTGTTGTTCATTTACAGTTTTCTAATCTTTTAAATACACCTTAATTTCTATTTTAAGCCAGTTGCCTTCGTATTCTTTTGCTTCTATGGTGGCAAAAAATGCTTTACCGGTATCCAGTAATCTGGCTATCACTTCGTTCCTGTCTTTGGGTATATAGCCTATTTTGTTTTTGTTAAAATAAAGGGCAATGGCAAACTCGTCGTACTCGTTGGTAGGCTCTCTTTTAAGTTCCAGCTTTACCTGGGCTTTTAATTCCGGCTCCACATCTTGTAGCTTTCTAAAAGAGGTGCCGGCCACAATGGTTTCCAGCACCAGTATTTCTTTAGGCAATATAGAAATGGTAATGCCGCCATTACCAAGTGCTGCCATAAGGCCGGGTGTTACCCTAATTAAGCTCTGGTTTGCTTCCGCCATAGTTGTTGATTAATGCTTCGTATTCTAAAATAAGTTCGCCTTCGTAAATGCGTAGTTGCTTACAATCGGCCGCTATTTTTTCCACCTGTTGTTTTACCCAGTCTTCATCTTTTATTTGCTCTTCCATATTAAAAGGAAAATTATTTTTAATGCTGATAACCTCGGTATTTAAAAGACGGATGCCCTCTTTTAAAGTTTCGTTTTTCAGGCTTATTTCCTGCTCCGATAATTGTTGGATGGCTTTTTCACCTTGGGTTAATTCTTTTTCATAAGCCACTTGCAGGGCTTTTAGTTTTTCCACATCTCCATGGTCGTACGCATCTTTTACCAGGTGCCATAGCTGTTCCTGTTCGGGGGTAAAGTTGGGGTTTACATCAGGGTGCAGTTGCATGGCCAGTTGCTTAAAAAGCTTTCTTAATTCGGCACTTCGGCTTGGGCTGTCGAGGTTTGTAAGCAGGTGTTTACTGTTTTCAATCTGTGCTGCCTGCTGCATTATCTGTAGTTCGGCATTGGCCAGTTCGGTAGCCACCAGCAGTTCTATGGCTAGTACATCCAGCGGTTGGTTGCGTACAATAATGCTGCGAACCAGTTCCACTTTTCTTTTCAGCGATTGTACCCTTAATTGCAATTGTAGCAGTTCTAATTGGTGTACGCCAATGCGGGTATTGTATAGTGCTTCTAACTGCGGCTTGCCCCAGTCAAGTAACACATCTTTATCGTTCAGCAGTTTGATGTATTCCGTTCGTAAAATATCAAACTGGCTAAGGAGGTCTTCTTTGGTCATTGAGGGGGTGTTTACGGGTGATGGCATTTTATAGGTTTTGAGAGGACGAACCTCGACTATGGTAAAAGTTACGGGGAAGGGATTCGAACCCTTAGATTTTGGTGTAATGAAAATCACCACGTTTCGCCACTAGTAGTTACAAACCGAAATGATATAACAGTAGTAAGATAACAGCCCCGTGAGGTAAATATAATTGAAAAGATATATGCTGCAATACTCCCCCATTAAAGGATATAGCCACACGTACTTTTGGGCACGGGCTTTAAAGGATTATCACAGCCTAAAAGGTTGATAATATATTGGTGTTTCCCTTAATTTCAAAAAGTGAAAACGAAACATTGCTTAGTAAGATGGGAATTGTAGGATTAAGAGGAAAAAGAAATTAGAAGGGAAAAGTTACTTTACTGAGTGGTGAAATTTATAGGTTGCAATAAAAGGTTGCCAACGCCACCTTTGTTAGCAACAGTGTAAACATGTTCTCTAATAAAAGGGTAGATAATGGCAGGAGCATTTATTTTTCTAAATACTTCTTCTGGTAGTTGTTCGGGATTGCCAATTTTTTCAAAAATGGCTGCCATTCTCGTTTCTAATTCAAGAACTACCTCGTTTTCTACTTTGCCTTTTAATAAAACCTCCAACACAACTACAAATTTTCCATCGGCTGTACTCGGGCTAGTACCATTATCTACATTGGTTTCTTGTTCTATTTCAAGTTTCGAAAAATCAACCATTACCTCACGGTTAAAACGTGAAGACATGAGAATGACTTCTAAAATTTTATAAGCTGATGGCTCTTTCTTTTCCATAAATATTGCTAAGCCGCCATAGCGGTAGTGGTGAAACCTTCTGGTTGTAAACTGTTTGTATTTTTTTGAAAAACAGGGCATAAATCCGGCCTTTCTGTAAACCTAAACCAAAGGCTTTCTTCTAAATGGGAATCTGTAAATACAGTTACATGGCCATCTACATCTTTAATTTCCAATAGCCCGGCTTTTGGTTTAAAGTTTATTTCAGCCTTGCCAAAAGTTAACTGAATATTGGTGGCCTCCAGTATTTTGGACACTATTGCATTATAATCTTCTAAATGAGTAATAGCTTGAATTCGCTGGTTCCATTCCATATCTGCTACTTCAACTTTTAAAGAGCTGTCGCTGGAAATAAAACTGATACAATCTTGAAACTGCTCATCAAATGCCATGGCAATAGGCATCCAGGCATCGTCTAAGGCACCGTTTTGATAATACTCATTAATTGGGTCAAGCTGCACAATATGTGTATCAACCACTGCATCAAAACCATACTGTATATGGATGTGGGGAAATAATTGAGCAAGTGCAGTAAGTTGATTCTTTAAAAATTCTTGTGGTGTCATGGTCGTTTTATTTAAAATTCTCCTTCAGCAAATTTATTAAGGAGTTCGATTTGCCTAAGGCTGCTACTGCTTCATCCGGGGTCATATTTTTATCCTGATAGTCGGCTATTTCTCTTTGCTTTTTTAAGGCTGGCATTTCTCTTTGAAACCATTTATAATCATCCTTGTTTCTTTTTATAAAGTCAATGCCAATCGGTTTTGCTTTCTACTATGAGCTGGCCTTCTATGTACACATCGGCACCACAAGCATCGCTTTCTATTTTAAATTTATCCTTGTATAGTTTTTGAAAAAGCGGGTACAATAGCGGTCGCCTTGCTTCTTCGTTGCTGTCGCTTTTCAGGTATTTTTTTAATTGTTTTAGCTCTGGGCCGAGGGTGGGTGCGGCCATGGGATAAATATAAGTAGAGATACAATTAGGTATCTATTTCTCTCAGTCTCTGGCGCTTCAATTGCTTTACTAAGATTATCAGCCCTAGCAAAAGCTTAAAGCAGCACATCAACTTACAGCCCCCATTTCAATTTTACCAACATTACCCAATCCTTTTATTACAACTAAAAACCACCTCCTTTGTTTATATATTTAGGCATGGCGGTTACAACCTTAATTTTACGGCTTAGAAGAACAGCAGAAACGTTATGAAATTTTACCCGGAATCTACATTGGTGCAGTTGGAGTTCGATAAAGTACAAGCTTTGGTTACCGGCTTATGTGCTACACAGTATGGCAAAACAAAGGCATCGCAGCTACGCATACATACCCATATACAATACATACAACTGGAGCTGCAGCAAACCAACGAAAGCAAAATGTTGCAGCAAAGCGGCCAATCGATACCCAACGATTTTTCGCAGCCGCTGGAAAAAGAAATTAAGCTGCTAGGCATACCCGGAGCCGTACTGGCCACCGAAGATTTTGTAATGATAAAAAGGCTTTGCGATGCTGTGCAGAGCATCTTTAGGTGGTTCGACAGGGACAGGCGGGAAACCTACCCGGCACTAACAAAAGTGGTAGAAGAAAACTATTATGAGAAAGCCATCATTGATTTAATAAACGGCGTTATAGACGAGGCGGGGCAGGTGAAAGACAATGCCAGTGCCGATTTACAGAAAATAAGAATGAGCCTGTACCGCAAACGTGGCGAACTGCGACGCATGTTTGATAAGATTGTGCAAAAGATGAACAAGCAGGGTTATCTGGCCGATATTGAAGAAAGTTTTATGAATGGCCGTAGGGTATTGGCCGTTTTTGCAGAAAATAAAAGAATGCTTAATGGCGTACTACACGGCGAAAGCGACAGTCGCCAAACCGCCTTTATTGAGCCGGAAGAAACCACTGGCCTCAACAATGAAATTTTTAGCCTTGAAAATGAAGAACGCAAAGAACTGTACCGCATTCTTCGCCACCTTACGGCACAACTAAATCCGTATGCACCGCTGCTAAAAAGCTATATCGGCGTTATAGGCGAATTTGATTTTATACGTGCCAAAGCAAAGCTTGCCGTGCAGATGAACGCCAATTACCCAACCGTGGTAAACAAGGCGCATATAGAACTGGAACAGGCGTATCATCCGCTGCTGTATTTGTACAATCAGGCAAGTAAAAAGCCTACCATACCCGTTAACCTTACATTGGATGAAAAGAGCCGCATACTCGTTATCAGCGGACCTAATGCCGGTGGTAAAACGGTAACTATGAAAACTATTGGCCTGATACAGGTAATGCTGCAAAGCGGCCTGTTGGTGCCCGTTCACCCCAATAGTGTAATTGGCGTTTTCAGGCAATTGTTTATCCATATTGGCGATACGCAAAGCATAGAATTTGAGCTAAGCACCTACAGCAGCCACCTGCAACACATGAAACATTTTATAGAAACGGCTAATGGTAAAACGCTGTTTTTTATAGATGAACTAGGTAGCGGCAGCGACCCTAATCTTGGCGGGGCCTTTGCCGAGGTAATTATGGAGGAGCTGGCCAAAAAACATTCTTTTGGCATCGTAACCACCCATTACCTTAACCTTAAAGTAATGGCGAACAGGGTGCCGGGCATCATCAACGGCGCAATGCAGTTTGACGAGCAAAAGCTGGCTCCACTCTATAAACTGATTGTGGGCAAGCCCGGCAGTAGCTATACATTTTCTATTGCGGAGCGTATTGGATTGCCAAAGCACCTTATTAACCGGGCCCGGGGCATAATAGACGAAGACCATTTTAAACTGGACAAACTCCTGAACCGAACCGAGCAAGACCTGCAAAAGCTGGAAGTAAAAGAAACAGAACTCACCAAGCTGATGAAGGAAAACGAACGCCTGAAAAAAGAGATGACACAGGTAATGGACAGGGAACGCCACCGCCAACAGGTAGAAGTATTAAAAGAACAGAATCGACTGAAAGAAGAACAACTCGATTACCTGAAAGACATGGACCGCAAATTAAAAGCTTTGGTTATGGAATGGCGGAAAACGGAGAATAAAGAGGAGGTGGTAAAAATGATACATGCCGTTCTTTTTAAACAAAAAGAAAAGCAGGTGGCCGAGAAGCAGCAAAAGAAAATGGACACCAAATACATAGAAATGAATGGCGACATACAGGAAGGCGACAAAGTAAAAATGCAGAAGAACCGGCAGATAGGTATTGTAAAAGAAATACGGGGTAAAAAAGCCATTGTGCAGGTGGGTGTAATACCAATAACGATTGAACTAAGTGAGCTGGTGAAGGTGATGGATAAGCCAGTGGAAACTGTTTAGGTTTTTGTGAGGTACACAATTTGTAGCCATCAAAACCCGTCTTTGTTGGTTGTTATTACCCAAAACTGAGTATTGTGGAGGTTCAAATTATTTATTGAAAATAAGGGTACTACTTTTAACAAACAGGCTGCTAAATACAATTCATTGTGCAAATAGTCTGTAATTTCGGTTGTTTTGGATAACTCCATTGCCGTCAACTTAAGGTTGTAGAGCCGAAGGCTCGGGCCATATATCTAGCATGGCCAAGCTGTATTTTGGGGTAGTTTAACGGATTAATATCCGTTGTTACAATATAAAATCGAGCCTATGGCTCTACATATTCTCTTAAGTTGACGGCTATGGTGATAATACCAACAACAGCGGGCTATCATCAAAGCCAGCCTGCTAAATAATTTCAGTTAAGACCATTGCAGTTTGAGCCATTCATTCCCTTATTTTGAACTATACACGCCATATTTTTGAGCAACTCTCATTATTTTTACTTATCTCAATTGTACATATTACTGTTCAATTTTAGAATTTTTTAAAGGATTAATTAAGCTTATTTTTTTTTGATAATTGCCTGAATGTTTTTACATCATGTGCAATTACTTTTTGGTAAAACAATACGGTAGTCAAAAACCAGAAAGCTTAACAGAATGCATTGTAAAGGGCCATTTTTCTTTTTTTAACTTATTTTTACTAAAACAACTTTTAAAAGATAACACCCAAATGAAAAAAATCTCAACCCTGTTTCTATTTTTAATTTGCTCCGCTACAGTATGTTTTTCACAGATAAAATTACCCCGGTTTTTTTCGGATAGTATGGTTTTGCAAAGAAATACCGATGCGGTAATATGGGGTACAGATATTGGTAATACAAAAATAATTGTATCGGGTAGTTGGGGCAAAACCGACAGTGTTGTATCTGATAATGCAGGCAAATGGAAACTGAAATTACAAACGCCAGCAGCAGGTGGGCCATTTACACTTACCGCAAATGGAAGTACCACTGTTACCGTTAAAGATGTTCAAATAGGCGAAGTTTGGTTATGTGCAGGTCAGTCTAATATGGAAATGCCCATGAAGGGCTATAGTGCGCAACCCGTTGATAGCAGTGCATTTTTTATTGCAAATTCTTTAAATCCATTACTGAGGGTTTATATGTCTGGCTGGAATGGCACCAGCAGAGTGCCTGTTAATGAACTTTCTGTTGGTGCTTGGGAAACTGCATCCCCCGAAACAACGCGGGATTTTAGTGCCACAGCTTATTTTTTTGCCAGAAAAATACAAGAAACATTAGGCATACCTGTTGGGGTCATAGTAACAGCAAGGGGAGGCTCCAATATTGAAAGCTGGATGGACAGTGTTACATTATCTACGGTAAAACCTGTTGTAATACCCACCCCGGTAAGATGGCAAGATGCACAAATAACCCCAACCATTCTTTACAATACGATGCTGCATCCTTTTATTGGATTAAGCATGAAGGGTATTATCTGGTCGCAGGGAGAAGGAAACAGGGGCAATTATCAGGAATACCAAACAATGTTTACTAAACTGATAAACTCATGGAGAACACAATGGAACCAAGGTGAATTTCCATTTTATTTTGCACAGGTAGCGCCTAATGGTGGCACTGCAAACATTAACGCCGCAGGTTTAAGAGAAGCACAACTGAATACTATGCTTACAATAAGTGCTACAGGCATGGCCAATACAATGGATATTGGAACGCAAGGTCAAGATCATTATCCCAAAAAAAAGGTGGTAGGTGATCGTTTAGCTCAGTGGGCTCTGATAAAAGACTACGGAAGAACTGGTACGCTAACAGGTCCTGTTGTAAAAAGTGTATCCATAAAAAATGATACCATAAACTTAAAGTTCGATTACACCGCTATGGGATTATTAAGTTCTGGAACGGGATTCGCCGATTTTGAAATTGCTGGTGCCAATAGAGTATTTTTTCCTGCAACGGTATCTACTGCGGATTTTAATTACTCACTCAATATCAAAAGTAGTAGTGTTAGCAACCCGCTTTATGTAAATTATGCATTCAAAAATTTTGCTCAAGGTTCATTATTTAATTCAGCCGGTTTTCCTGCCTCATCTTTTAGAACAGAAAATATTTTAGCAGTATTGCCAGTAAAATTTGGAAATATTAGTGTTGCTAATAAAAATGGTGTAAGAACAATTACGTGGAAAACATTAGTAGAATCGAATATTGACGGCTACGAAGTTCAAAGCTCAGTTGATGGTATCCATTTTACTACAATAACAAAAATTCCAGCAAAGGGTAGCAATAATGATTACCGTTTTGAAGACAATACCAATGTAAACAACAAGACAGTGTATTATAGAATAAAGGCTATGAATACCAGTGGTGAAAATGATTATAGCAGAATAGTGAAGCATACTTTTTATGATGTACGAAATGATATCAAAATCATGAATCCATCTTATAGTGGGGTAAATGTATTTTGCCGTAATTCATTTACAGGATCAATTGTTATATGTGATAATACAGGAAAAAGAATGGCAACAAAGCAAATCAACAAGCTTAATGGTGCTTTTAAAATAGCGTTGCCGCTAACATTTAAAGGAACCGCTGTTGTACATATTATCACTCCAGATAACGATCAACACACAACTTTAGTAAACATTTTATAACCCATTTTTTTTACAAAAAAAACAACTCGGGGCATGAGGTATTTTTTACAACACCCGAATATTTACATAGCAATACTTTTAAAATGAAAAGGGTCTTACCGCTAACAAACAAGGCTTCGTCGGGCTCGAAGAGCCAACGATGAAGCCGATGTTGTACGGAACCTGTTGGTAGAATGCAATCTAGCCTATGGGGTTTGCGTT
>JAYUOV010000183.1:0-4146 GCA_043760535.1 Chitinophagaceae bacterium | reverse complement strand
ACTGAAATCGCTTATTATTCGCAATCTAAAAGCCCGATAGTAGCATTCAGATGAACGGAGTCCCGTAATGCTACGGGATTTACAACGTTCGCCAATGTCGCTCCATCAGGGCACGGATTTCGCTGGGTTCAAAAAAGAAAAGCTACCCAATCAAAACTGCGAGGGGTAAGGAGTTCTGATCTTATAAATCCTAGTATTATCCCTTACAAAATGCTAGTCCCCTACTAATCCTACAATCCTCTCATCTTATAAATCCTAGTATTATCCCTTATAAAATGCTAGTCTCCTACTAATCCTACAATCCTCTGATCTTATAAATCCTAGTATTATCCCTTATAAAATGCTAGTCCCCCACTAATCCTACAATCCTCTCATCTTATAAATCCTAGTATTATCCCTTATAAAATGCTAGTCCCCTAATCCTACAATTCTCTCATCTTATAAATCCTAGTATTATCCCAACTGACGATTGAGGTCCATGCCGCCTTCTCCGCTGCCGTATTGGGCCTTATTGCCGCACCATGGGCAGGTACTTATTTCCTCATTGCCACAGCAATGTATTTTTTGGCATTGGCACACGGCCACACCAAACTGGTTGCCACAACTTGGGCATGCAGGAAAGCCCATCAGTTCCTCTGTATTTATTTTACCAGCAAAACCGGCATTGTTATCGGCCAGTTCGTAATAATCGTTGGCTATATTGTAGGCGCCTTGTAACCGGTAATGGCGGCTGCTCATGCTCATACCGCCTATTTCTACAGGTGAGGTATGGAGCTTGTATTTTACCAAATACGATTTTTGGGTGTTTTGGCATTTGGCAGACAGTACTACAAAATTGGGGTCGAGGTTGGCGGTATTGATGGGGGCTATATTATCGGGTACCTTTTCTACTACATTCTTATCCAGCAAAGCCAACTCAAAACCGGTGGAATTTTTATCTACGCTGATGCTGCTGGTTTTAATGGATGCGGTTACCCATTTAAAAAACGATTTCAGCTTGTCGGGTGATGTATCCTTCATTAGCAATACATTTTCGGTAAGCTCTTGTAGCATGGCCAAATTGTTATCGTCACCCAAAGAAACGGCTATCATATTGGCCCCGGTTTTCCATTTGCTTTTCCATTCGGCTATGGCAATACGGGTATCGTCGGTAGCTGTGCCATCCGTAAACAGAAAGATAATGGGCTTCCAGTCGCCTTTGGTGTCGGCGGTGGTTTTTACGATGTTCTTATTGAGTTCGAACATTAATTGGCCCAGACCATCGCCAAGCGAAGTGCCGGAACCAATGGGGAATTTGGGCGGGTAAAAAGTAATCACTTCCTGCAACGGCGTTAGCGTTTTGGGCTGTCCGGCAAATACGATGATGGATACCCAAACCGTTTCCAAAGCATAAGGGTCGCTACGAAGTTCTTTAATAATAGTGGCCATGCCCTCTTCCACTATTTGGATGGGTTCACCCACCATGGATTCGGAAACATCAATTAGAAAATAAATAGGTAAACGGCGCATAGGATTTAAGATTTATGATTTCGGGATTACGATTTATTTCAGCCACGAATCTTGATTTGCGATTTAAGTAGTACGATTTTGTAAATTTCAAACCATACTACCAACCATACATTATGCACCACCTACAATTTAAAACACCAAAGTAAGCAGCACCAGAATACAAAAAACAATGAACTGTGCTGTATCTATTGCAACGCCGCTGCCCACCTGATAGGGTTTGGCCATACCACGAAAAAAATTGAGTAATGGCGAAAAGATGCTGTTGAAAAACTTATAGAATTTTGCGTTCTGAACGTTGAGCCGGTCTTTGTAAGGCAGTAGTTTAGAGTACAGAAAAAAGGCTAATAGGCAAGTGATAATAAAGATTTTGAAAAGAAGATGGAGCATGATTTTAATGTATTCGTTTGATTGTGTAAAATGTAAGATTCAGATAAAAAATACTAATTTTTTTGAGCCGTAAAACGGAATTTAATCTATTATCAAAGGATGAAGGAATTGACCCTTTTTTGGGTTGAAGTAATGTGCATCCTTTTATTGGCCTTTTTACAAAAAGTTATAAATATTCAGTTATATAATCAAAGATCAAAGATATACGATAGGGGCAATGAAAAAACAAGCTTGTAAGCAAAAAGATATTGCAACAGTTATGAGTACATACAAGCAGGCACATAGCCGAAATTGCGATAAGCAGCTTAGGAAAATAGCTTTACTGCCTTATAAAATTGTTTTTTTTACAAGGAAATTATCAGGCTTAATAACGTGACTGGAGGCAGATGTATTAGGATAAAGATTCATTTGGCAAAAGATTTTTCAAAAATGAAAATGGGGGATGTACTACTACAAAAAAGCCCCTGCGGAGAAACGCAGGGGCTTTTTTAAAATTGGTATTATTTAGGGTCTCTTATTTTTTAGTGACCCTTACATCTATCCTTCTGTTTTGTGCTTTACATTCTTTGGTATCGTTGGCCGCACATACCGGGAATAAAGGGCCATAACCTTCAGCAGAAATCCTTTTAGCATCTGCACCTAATTGCTCTAATTGTGCTTTGGCACTTTCGGCACGGCTGGTACTTAGCTTTGCATTGCTTAAAGAATCACCGGTATTATCTGTGTAGCCGCCTAACTTCAATTCCAGCGCAGGATAGGCTTTGAGCATAGCAGCAATATTTTTCAGTTGCTGCTGGCTTTCGTATTTCAGTGTGCTTTTGCCAGTTTCAAAATACAAACGATCTAAGGTAAACCACGTGTTTTTATCTACAGCTTTAGAAGCATCATTAATAAAATCAAACAGCTTTTTTTCGCTGCTGTTACCGCCCACGTTCACTTCGGTTCCATCAGCCAGTTTCAGGCTACCCATAGCACCAAGGTCGTACACAAAATCACCGGCTTCGTTTATGGTTCCTTTTACGGTATTTGTAACGGTAGATTCAATACCAAGGCTGTCTATTGTTTTAACAACGGTTTCGTTTACAACCACGTTTTCACTGCCAGATATAAGCATCATTGCTTCCATTTTAGCTTTGCGGTTGCTTTCTATTTTATCGTGGTGCAGCTTGGCAAGGGTAGGGGCAATTACCAAACTAACAATACTCATCAACTTTATAAGGATATTCATAGATGGGCCTGAAGTATCTTTAAATGGATCACCAACAGTATCTCCTGTAACAGAAGCCTGATGCGGTAAGCTCTTCTTATAATACATTTCGCCATTGATTTCCACACCTTTTTCAAAACTCTTTTTAGCATTGTCCCAGGCACCACCGGCATTGTTCTGAAAAATACCCATCAATACACCACACACAGTAGCACCGGCCAAAAACCCACCCAACACTTCAGGGCCAAAAACAAAACCAATAACGATTGGCGTGATCAAAGCAATAGCACCCGGCAGCATCATTTTTTTTAAAGAAGCTTCCGTACTAATAGCCACACATTTATCGTACTCCGGCTTGCCCGTACCTTCCATAATACCCGGAATGGTGCGGAACTGACGGCGAACTTCTTCCACCATCGCCATGGCTGCCTGGCCTACCGCTTTAATGGCCAATGAAGAAAATATAAAAGGAATCATACCGCCCACAAATAAGCCGCTCAATACATCGGCACGGTAAATATCAATACCATCGATACCAGCAATACCCACAAAAGCTGCAAACAAAGCCAATGCAGTAAGAGCAGCGGATGCAATGGCGAAACCTTTACCACTTGCAGCAGTAGTGTTACCAACAGCATCCAGAATATCTGTTTTTTCACGAACATCGGCAGGCAATTCGCTCATTTCTGCAATACCACCGGCGTTGTCGGCAATAGGGCCAAAGGCATCAATAGCCAACTGCATAGCAGTGGTAGCCATCATGCCGGCGGCGGCAATTGCCACACCATACAAACCGGCACAAGCGTAAGAACCATAAATACCACCGGCCAAAACGAGTATCGGTAACATGGTGCTTTCCATACCCACGGCCAATCCGCCAATAATATTAGTAGCATGGCCTGTTGCACTTTGGCGGATGATACTCATAACAGGGCGTTTGCCCATGGCCGTATAATATTCTGTAATTATGCTCATTAAAGCACCTACTACAAGACCCACCATAATGGCTCCAAACACACCCATTTTGGTAAACGTGTAACCAC
>JAYUOV010000182.1:0-36097 GCA_043760535.1 Chitinophagaceae bacterium | reverse complement strand
AACAAAGAGGCGCTCCTTATACGCCCGGCAGAATCCCGGATTGGAAGAGATAGGTTTAGCTACATCAAATAGGGCTGTCTCAAAAAATGAGGCAGCCCTTTTTAATGTATGGATGACATAACGAATTTTTAAATTCCGTCAAATGACAGGCTTAGAATAAATTACATTACAATAAACAAGTATGTGATATATTTTTATCAGATGGATTGCTTGTTATTGAAAATGTTAAAGTTAGCTGTATGTACATGCTCAATTAGACCACAACCAAAACAGAAATATTTTACGGGGTAGCCAAAATAGAATACTACTTTCAGTATCCTATTTTATATAACTATCCAAATGCTATGCCGAGACAATTTATTCAGCGTTTAAAAAAGGTAGACCGGCTAATTAAAAAAAAGCCACGGGCAATGCACAGCAATTGGCTGAAAAATTAAATGTATGCCAGCGAACCGCTAAAGAGTTTATTACAATAATGAAAGGAAATGGTGCACCCATATACTTTGATAGGGTTATTAACTCTTACTGTTCAGAACTCCTTACCCGTCGCTGTTTTGATTGCGTAGTTTTTCTTTTTTTAAACCCAGCGAAAGCCGTGCCCTGATAGAGCGACATTGGCGAACGTTGTAAATCCCGTAGCATTACGGGACTCCGTTCAGCTGATTGCTACTATCCGGTATTTAGATTGCGAATAACAAGTGGTTTCAGTTCACGGGGTAAGGAGTTCTGAAATTATAAAAAAACTCCAACTAAAAATAGTAAACAAAAAACTGCTTAGTTATATGCGTATAAAATAAATACCCGCTGCAAAGCGGGTATTTATTTTATAGAATAATAGATTGGTTTATGTATGCGTTTTTGTTTTTTTTTGCAAAAAATCTTTAATTTAAAACGGGGTTTTGGCTGGTAAAAATGGTTTCATCGTTCCGTAATTTTTGTTCCCACTCCCAGGCGGTTTTCATCATTGCATCCATATTATATTGTATATGCCAGCCCAGTTCTGTTACTGCTTTTTCGTTATTGGCATAAATAGCCATTACATCTCCGGGGCGGCGGGGTGCAGTTTGGTAGGTAAGCGTAAGGCCACTTACTTTTTCAAAAGCTGCTATTGCTTCTAACACCGTAACGCCATTACCTGTGCCAAGGTTAAAAATATCGCATTTGGCTTTGCTTTTGCCACCCATTAAAAACTGTATGGCTAGGGTATGGGCATGCGCAATATCGCAAACATGTATATAGTCTCTAATGCAGCTTCCATCCCGTGTTGGGTAATCGGTGCCATACACCTGCATAGGCGGTATTTTACCAATGGCCGACTGGGTAATGGCAGGTACAAGATTAGCTGGGCGCCCAACTGGTAATTCGCCAATAAGCGTGGTGGGGTGAGAGCCTACAGGATTAAAATACCGGAGCAAAATGTATTTGCTGTCGCCGGTTTTAGCCGTGGCTTGTATCATTTCTTCGCCCATTTGCTTCGTAAGTCCATAAGGGCTTTCGGCAGGTTTTAGCGGCGATTGTTCGGTTACCACCATCGTATCTGGGCTGCCGTAAACGGTGCAGCTGCTGCTAAACACAAAATGTGGCACATTAAATTCCTGTGTGCATTTTAGCAGGTTTACCAGCGAAGTGTTGTTGTTTTCAAAATAAATAAGGGGCTTCTCTACCGATTCACCCACGGCTTTGTAAGCAGCAAAATGTATAATGCCGGCAATGTCGGTGTTTTCGGTAAAAACGGCATGGGTTTCATCAAAATTACAAAGGTTTACCATGTAATTTTTTACCTTTTTACCAGTAATTTTTTCAATGCCTTCTAGCAGGTAAGTAGTACTGCGGCTGTTATCATCTATAGAAATAACTTCAAATCCGTTTTCCAGTAAATCTACAATTGTGTGGGCGCCAATATAGCCGCAGCCACCGGTTACAAGTATTTTTGCCATAAGGCAAATGTAGGGAATGATGTGTTTCGTAAAGCTCTATTGTAAATTAGTTATTATAGTTAATAGCTCACTTTGGGTCGGTCAATTGGTTGTTAGGCTAAGGGGGCAATGAATTAGTAAGTCAATAGGTCATTAATCTTAGCGCTTCATTTTATGTAAACACAATATCCAATGGATCCTGCCGATTCGGCGTGCTGTTTATACAACAAAAAAATTTTCTCATTTTTTTAAGAATAGAATCGCCATAGCTTCGTTTACTAAGTATCTAAACTTTTTTGTATTGAAGTACTTCGCTACGTTTTTATTGATAATCTGTACCATATTTATGGCTAACACCCAGTCGGTAAGCGGCTTATGGAAAGGCAAAGTAACCCGCGGCAGCGGCCTTAGTAAACAGAGCTACAAGCTGGAACTAAAACTGATAAAAAAAGGCGATAGCTTACTGGGTACAGCATACTATTATACCAATAACAGCAACTATTACCGGTATTCGGTAAAAGGTTATTTTGATGGCACCGATAACAGCGTAAACTGGTGGGATGACCAACTGATAGAAAGTAAAAGTGGGGGGCTAAAGCTGGGCAGTTTTAATACACTGCCGCTAATGGCCGAAGCAAATTTTAACTGCCCCGGAAGCGGTATTATGACGCTAGATGGAAGTGCCCACCCCAAACTGGGTGGCAGTAATTTTGAACTACACATGGATAAAAACGCCAATCCTGTATTTAAAGACGAGTGGGATCCTATTATTGAAAATTATTTTTATGGTGGTGCCGATCCGGATTTGATAGACAGCGTAAGCAATATTGCCTTTGCTAAAATAGCCATTGTGCTTGCTATGCCGCCGGTTATACCTCCTGCTACTGCTGCAGTGCCAGAGCCTGTAAAAGCTGCTATTGTTTTAGTTAAGCCGCCTGTAGAAAGGCCCAAAATTGTGGAGCCGGTTATAGTAAAAGCGGTAGAGAAGCAACCGAAGCCGATGATAGTAAAATCACCAGATAAATTTCCGGACCCTGAGATTGTAAAAACGACTACTAAAATACCTGAGCCTGTTGTGGTAAAGACAGTAGAAAAAAAGCCTGAACCGGTTATAGTAAAAGTGCCACTACTACCAACAATTGCAGAGAAATTTAACACCCGTAAAAAGATATTTACCTCCGAAATTCCAATCGCCTCAGACAGTATAGAATTTCGTTTTTACGACAATGCCGAAGTGGACGGCGATAGTGTAAGCATTTACCTAAATAAGATACTGGTAGAAACCCATGTGCGGTTATCGGAAAAACCTTACATTATTAAAATAGCAACGGCGGGTTTGGCTATAGAAAACGAACTGGTAATGGTGGCCGAAAATTTAGGAGGCATACCACCCAATACTGCCTACATGGAAGCCTGGAGTGGCGGCATACGCTACACCGCTAGGATGGAAAGTACGGAGCTAAGCAGTGCCATGATTAAGCTGGTGCGGCGATGAAGGAGCTTATTCGGTAAAACGTTTCAGGGGTTTTGTCTATTTGGTACTTCTATTTACCTCACCATGGCTGCCATTTTTATAGCACAAGCCACCAACACGCCTCTCAACCTTTGGCAGCAGGTTACATTGATGCTGGTGTTACTGCTTACATCTAAAGGTGCCGCCGGCGTTACCGGAAGTGGCTTTATTGCGTTAGCAGCTACCTTGCCTACCGTTGGGCATATATCTGTTGCAGCCATTGCCCTAATTTTCGGCATCGATTGTTTTATGAGCGATGGCAGGGCACTCACCAACATCATCGGCAATACTGTAGCTACCATTGTAGTAGCCAAATGGGAAAAGGAAATAGATATGCCAACCGCTAAAAAATTGATTGGATGATAAGGGGGAAGTTGGTTCGGAACTCCTTACCCTTCGTAGTTTCAGAACTTCTTACACTTCGCAGTTTTGATTGCGTAGTTTTTCTTTTTTTGCCTGCCCCGATTATTTCGGTGGAACCCAGCGAAAGCCATGCCTTGATTGAGCGACATTGGCGAACGTTGTAAATTCCGAAGCATTCCGGGACTCCGTTCAACTGTATGCTACTATCGGGCTTTTAGACTGCGAATAATTGGCGGTTTCAGTTCAGAGGGTAAGGAGTTCTGAGGTTAGATGAAATCTCCGAACGCCTTGTTTTTATTACAAGCTGGTGAAATCTATCCCCATTTTTACATTAATTACTTTTGGTAGGGCTTTCCATCTGAAATTTGGGAATGGCCACTTCAAACTTTTTATTGTTATTGAGGTTCACCATTTGGTAATGCCCCTGCATGGTACCCATTTCGCTGCGTAGTTGGCAGCCGCTTACATATTGAAAATGTTCGTCCTGCAACAGCACAGGTTGCTGGCCTATAACACCATCGCCTTCTACTTCCCGGTATTCGCCATTGCTATCGAAAATATACCAGTGGCGGTTAAGTAATTGTACCGAAAAAGCATTGTGGTTTACAATGGTAATACGGTAGGCAAACATGTATTCCTGCTGCATCGGATTGCTATACTCCGGCTGGTAGAAAGTTTCTACCGAAATTTCAATACCAGATGTAATTGCATTATTCATTGTGGTAAAAATAGTAAGGTTTACAACAGGTTGTTTACAAAGTTGATAATCGGAGATTTTTTTTAATCTTTAAAAGGAAACAGACTTTTAAACAGCTTGGGAGATTACTTTTTCTTAAATTTTTCAATGGCGTTTCTGGTAAAATCGCTCAGCACCAGCCTGCCGCTAATAGCCGCTCTTTCTTTTAGCAGTTCGTCCCAATGCTCGGTGCCTTTCCAGAATATTTTTTTCATTTCCAGCATAGCTTCGGGGTTGCTGTGGCTTAAAGTATTGGCCAGTCTTGTTACAGATTCTTCCATATTTTCTACTGTTGTATAAACCTCGGCAAAAAGGCCTTTGCTTTTGGCCCATTCGCTGCTACGCCACACAGATGCATCTATGGATAAGTGCGAAAACCCGGAACTGCCGATTCTTCTTTCCACCACCGGGCCTACTACAAATGGGCCAATACCTACTGCCAGTTCACTTAGTTTCACCTCGCATTTTTCTACAGCTATGGCATAATCTACCGATGCTGCAAGGCCTACGCCGCCCCCTACACATTTGCCTTGTATGCGACCAATAATAAACTTGGGGCATTTACGCATAGCATTAATTACATGGGCAAAGCCGCTAAAAAATTGCAAGCCTTCTGCTTCAGTTTGTATGGCCATCAGTTCGTTAAAAGAGGCACCGGCACAAAATGCACCATCGCCACCACTTCTTAATACGATTACTTTAGTATCTGCATGGGTGCCGGCAAAATGGATTTCATGTGCCAGTTGCTCCAATATTTTACCGGGCAAAGAGTTGCTCTGCGGATGGAAAAATTCAATGGTATTGATTCCGTGTTCTACATGAGATGTTACGTAGGCTTCCATGGAGTATTTTTTATAGGTTGAAGTAAGGTATTCTTGATTAAAAAAATATGCGTTGAAGTAATCAAAAATTATACAACAATGCCGATAGGCTGTTCTTTCAGCTTCACCATGGTAAGTATGGTGGCTACGCCAATGGTTTCGTTGGTGTCATCAAAAATTTCAACAAACCATTTTACAATGCCTTTGGCCACATCGCCTGCTTCTTTGGTTTCCTGTGCTGTTTTTTCTTTACAGGTAAAACGAACATAAATGGTAGTGCCTGCATAAACAGGCTTGGTAAAACGCAGTTCATCCAGCCCGTAATTGAGTAGTACAGGACCTTTCCGGCTATCGGGCACAAACAAACCTGCCGCGGCACTCATAATAAAATAGCCATGAGCCACGGGGTGTTCAAACAGGGTTCCTTCCAAACTTGTATGGTCGGTATGGGCATAAAAATGATCCCAGCTAAGATTGGCAAAAGATTTTATTTCGGCATCGGTAATGGTTCTTTTGCCGGTAATAAGCTGATCGCCAACTAGCAAATCTTCGAAGTGCTTATGGAAAGGGTGTACTACATCTTCCCTGCCTTTTGCATTGGGCTGAAATTGTTTGGTGATAGCAGTAATCATGGATGGAGAACCTTGTATAGCTATGCGCTGCATGTAATGTTTTACACCACGAAGACCACCCATTTCTTCGCCACCACCTGCACGGCCGGGGCCACCATGTACCAGCAATGGCAACGGACTACCATGGCCGGTACTTTCTTTGGCACAGTCGTTATTCAATACTAAAATACGGCCATGCCAGGGGCCGGCACCTATTACATAATTAAGGGCTATGTTTTCATCGGCGGTTACTATGGTACTTACCAAAGAGCCCAATCCTTTTCTTGACAATTCGATGGCATCATCCAGATTGCTGTAAGGCATCAGCGTACTTACCGGGCCAAATGGTTCTGTATTATGAACTGTTTCATCTGTAAAAGGATTTTCATTTAGCAGTAACAACGGACTCATAAATGCACCTTTGTTATAATCAGCATCTATCAATTCCATGCTGTCCATCGACCCATAAATAATTTGAGAAGATGCCAGTAATTTTTGCACCTGTTCCATCACTTCGGTCTTTTGTACCATACCCGCTAATGCACCCATTCTTACTTTTTCATTTTGCGGGTTGCCAATTACAGTTTGCCCCAAAGCCTTTCCCAGTGCTATTTGCACATCTTCCAGTTTGTTTTCTGGTACAAAAATTCTTCTAATGGCCGTACATTTTTGCCCGGCCTTTGTGGTCATTTCTTTTCTTACTTCTTTTATAAAAATATCCCATTCTGGCATATTGGGTGTTACGTCGGGGCCCAGTACAATGCAGTTAAGGCTATCAGCCTCCATAGTAAATGGCACATTTTCTTTTAATATGTTAGAATTGCTCTTTAGCATCAATCCGGTGGTGGCAGAACCGGTAAATGTTACCACATCCTGTGCCATTACACAGTCCAGCATATTGCCGGCACTGCCGCATAGTAATTGTAATGCACCGGCAGGTAATATGCCCGAAGCAATAATTTCTTTTACCACCGCTTCGGTAAGAAAAGAAGTAATTGTGGCCGGTTTTACTACAGCCGGAACGCCAGCCAAAAGGTTAACGGCTATTTTCTCTAACATGCCCCATACGGGGAAATTAAATGCATTGATATGGATGGCAACGCCTTCTTTGGGTATCATTAAATGATGGCCCATAAAGCTGCCTGTTTTGCTCAGGTTGTGGCCTTCGCCATCGTAGGTATAAGGCAGGTCGGGGAATTTGCGGCGAAGCGATGCGTAAGCAAAAAGATTACCGATGCCGCCTTCTATATCCACCCAGCTATCGGCCCTTGTGGCGCCGGTTTTATAGCTGATGCTGTAAAATTTTTCTTTATGTTCCAGCAGGTGCAGTGCCAGTGCCCTTAGCATCCTGCCCCTTTCGTGGAAGGTCATTTTACGGAGTTTGGCGTTGCCGGTTTGCCGGGCATATTGCAGCATGGCCGCCATGTCTATGCCTTTGGTAGTGGCTGTGGCAAAGGCTTCGCCGGTTA
The DNA here is from genome assembly GCA_043760535.1 of Chitinophagaceae bacterium. Lineage (GTDB taxonomy): Bacteria > Bacteroidota > Bacteroidia > Chitinophagales > Chitinophagaceae > JAZKFT01. Next base: position 28,668 of record JAYUOV010000182.1, on the reverse strand, counting down.
CTGCATTGTAAATTTGTTGCCCATCGCCATCGCCAGTTATCCATTGGCCGCCAATATAATTTTCAAGTTTGTTCATATAGCTATTCGTTATTTTACTGAAACGATATTTGAGAATGATAAGTTGTAAAACTAACGATTGTTAGCTTTTGGATAACCGCATCATCCATACTGGCTTGAAAAAAAGTTAAACATTGTTCCTGGTAAATTTGCAATCGCATTTGCCAGCTTATCTGTACTTTCATTTTTACTTATCACCACTTTTGTATGAAAAGAAACCTTTTGTTTTTTGTATGTATAGCACTGGTACTTTACTCCTGTTCATCGGTTAAACGGATGGCAGCCACTGTGCCAGGCAGCCTGGAAACCCTGCTGGCAGACAGCGCTTTAACCAATGCCCATACAGGTGTATATGTGTGCAATACCGCCACTAAAAAAGCCTTGTACAGCCACCAAAGCGATAAGTATTTTGTGCCGGCAAGCAATACCAAGCTGTTTAGCTGTTATGCAGGGATGAAGTATTTGGGTGATAGTTTGGTGGGAGTTAGCGTTAAAGAGTTTGATGATAAAATGTACATCTCTGGAACGGGGGATCCAACATTCTTGCACCCTGATTTCAAAGAACACCCCGTATTTACATTTTTAAAAAAACAAACCAAAGCTATTTGGGCATCTTCCGCAGGTTGGAGGGAAAATGGGTTAGGGTCTGGCTGGTCGTGGAGCGATTATTCTGAATACTATATGGCTGAGCGTTCTGGCTTTCCTATTTACGGTAATGTTGTAAGGTTTTCGGGTAAAAAGAAGCGAATCAACTTTTACCCAAAAACATTCATCTCTGATACAATTTTTTCTGCCACATCTAAGAATGGAGCTAATGGTTTTGTAAGTGAAGTGCAGAGAGATTTTAAAGAAAACAAGTTTGTGGTAAATTTTGATGGAAGGTTCGAAGAACAAATTGAAGTGCCATTTATTACTTCAAACCAAATTGCATTTGCATTACTGGCTGATACAATACACAAAAGTATCGTGGACCCGGACATTGCTTCACCTTTAGAAAATGACTGGACACCCATCTCATATAAAATTCATTCCCAACCTACCGATTCCCTCCTCAAACCCATGATGCACCACAGCGATAATTTCTTTGCGGAGCAAACCCTGCTGATGGTGAGCAACGAAAAACTGGGCTATATGAACGACCGGGCCATTATTGATACATTACTAAAAACCGACCTGAAAGACCTGCCACAAAAACCAGTTTGGGTAGATGGCAGCGGCCTTAGCCGGTACAACCTGTTTACCCCACAAACTTTTGTAAAATTGCTGGAAAAAATGAAAGATGAATTTGGTATGGAACGGATAAAAAACATACTGCCTACCGGCGGCGAAGGAACATTATCAAGCCTTTACAAATCCATCCCCAACCAAATTTTTGCCAAAACCGGAACCCTTAGCGGACAGGTGGCTTTAAGCGGTTATTTGTTTACAAAAAATAACACACTTCTTATTTTTAGCATCCTGGTAAATAACCACAATAATACCGCCGGAAATGTAAGAAGGGCAGTGGAGAAATTTGTTTTGGATGTGTGGGCGAAGGAGTAAGGGAAATCTCTCACATCTGTGTTTTGTTTTGGCATTCTCTTAATTGATGAAATATTTAACCTGTATGGAAAAGCAGGAAATGGAAAGTTTTGGGAGATACACTTTTATAAAAAGTACTAAATTTGAAAGATGGAAAATGTTATTATAGATATCGACATAGCCAAATCTTATTCACTGCACGAATACATGGCTTTAGATGCAAAAAGCGATACAAAACATGAATTTTATTACGGTAAACTTTTTGAAATGCCAGGTGCTCCCATTTTACACAACCAAATTTGCTTACAATTATTTTTCATTTTAAAGCAGCAGTTACTTGGAACTTCTTTCGAAATAAATGTAGAGAATGTGAAGGTTAAAATTCAGAACGAGGAAATTTATTTATACCCCGATGTGGTATTAAGCACCGAAAAAGCGACCACTTTAGAGTCGTACATCATATACAATCCTATATTACTGGCTGAGGTGCTTTCTGCCTCCACCCGTAAATACGACAGCACCGATAAGTTTATCCAATACAGCAAAATTGATTCGCTAAAATACTACCTGCTTATTGAGCCAGAAAAGCATGTTGTTATTTTTTACGAACGTACACTTGATAACGATTGGCAGAGCATGCTTTTTACAGAGCTAAACGAAACCATCGCCTTACCTGCTTTAAACTGTAATATTTCTCTGGGCGACATTTACAAATAGTTCACATCATCTCCCAAACATCTTGCTCAGTTGATCATTGTTGTAAGTGATATAAGTGGGGTTGCCACCGGGTGTTATATTAGGCGTACTGCACAGCACCAATTGATCCAGCAGGCTACGCATTTCTTTTTCGGTTAGTGGCTTGCCGGGTTTAATACATTGCTGCCACGCCATGCTGCGGATTAGTTTTTCCCGTTTGCTAAAACGCACTTCGCTGTTGAAGTGTTTGTATTGTTCCAGCAGTTGTTCCATAATGCGTTTTTCATTGCCCTGTGTTACATCTGCGGGTGTGCCTTGTATTACAAAAGTGTTGTTGCCAAAGGGTTCTATCAAATAACCGAGTTGATTTAGGTCGGGTAATAATTCGCCCAGCATTACGGTATCTGCCGGGCTTAGTTCTATAGTAGAAGGAAACAAACTACGTTGCGTAGCCATGCCACGCCCATTCATTGCCTGCTGAAATTGTTCGTACAAAACCCGCTCATGTGCAGCCTGCTGGTGTATTAAAAAATAGCCATTTGTACCCGGCGCTACGATGTAGGTATTGTGCAGTTGTAAAAGCGGTGCCTCCGGCAAAATAGTAAACCGTTGCTCCCTGCTTACTGGCCGCTGCTCATGTTCAAAATCTATGTATGCCGCTTTATCAGATTGCTTAAAAAAATCATCTTTCAGTTTGGCCAGTTCGCTTTGCCAGGGTTTAGGGTCTACCGTCGACCGTCGACTGTCCACAGACAACTCACCATCTTGCAAGTCATCGGTCAACGGTTGACGGTTGACGGAGGACGGTGCACTGTCAACGGTCGACTGCTTCCCAATCGCCTCCTTAATTTCCCTTTCCTGCCGTTGCATTTCTTTCCAGGGTTGTAGGTTGCTGGCTTCTATTTTATGTGCCTGGTTTTTTTGGGTAAATGTGTTGTACAATGAAGATGAAACTGCCTGTTCTTTTTTATCGCTGGTAAATGGTTTGCTCACCGCATCTAGTTGTTGTATTCCTGCATCGAGTGTAAAATCTAAACTAGGTGCAATGCTAAACTGTGCTAGGGCATGTTTTACTGCTGCTTGCACAAAGGCGTACACAATCTTTTCATCTTCAAACTTTATCTCCTGTTTGGTTGGGTGTACATTAATATCCACCTGTGCTGGGTCAAGGTCTATAAACAGCACATACATGGGAAAGCTTTCTCTGGCAATCATCTGGTTAAAAGCACCCATTACTGCATGGTTGAGATAGGCACTTTTTATGAACCGGTTGTTTACAAAAAAGTACTGGTCGCCACGGGTTTTTTTAGCCGTTTCCGGCTTGCCCACAAAACCACGGATGGTGAGGTAGTCGGTATCTTCCTGTATCGGCACCAGGCGGGCCAGGTAGTTGTTGCCCAGTATTTGTACAATGCGTTGTTTCAGGCTGCCTTTTTCTAAAAAAAATACCTGCTGGCCATTGCTTAATAGTGAAAAATGTACTTCGGGAAAAGCCATGGCCACCCTAATAAACTCGTCGATAATCTGACGCAGTTCGCTGGGGTTGCTCTTTAAAAAATTACGCCGGGCAGGCACGTTGAAAAACAGGTTTTTCATGGCGATGCTGGTGCCATCGGCGGTTGCTACCGGCTCTTGTTTTACCACCGTACTGTTTTCTATTTCTATAAAAGTGCCTAGTTCTTCACCGGTTTTTTTGGTTTTTAATTCCACCTGGGCTACGGCAGCAATGGATGCCAATGCTTCGCCCCTAAAGCCCATGGTTTTTATACGGAACAAATCTTCTATGCTGCTGATTTTAGAAGTAGCATGGCGTTCAAAAGCCATCCGGGCATCGGTAGTACTCATGCCTTTGCCATTGTCAATCACCTGTATCAGGGCTTTGCCGGCATCATTTACAATTAGTTTTATTTCTGTGGCACCGGCATCTACGGCATTTTCCAATAGTTCTTTTACGGCACTGGCAGGGCGTTGTATCACCTCACCTGCAGCTATCTGGTTGGCTATATTATCGGGTAGTAATTGTATAATGTCTGGCACTGTTTCCTTCCTTGGTTAAGCGGCAAAACTAAGGTTTGGCAAGGGGGAAATGGGAGGGAATTTTTGGAACAGCAGCGTGTTTGTCTCTAAATATTCATTTCCAAATTTTCCCTACCAGCAAATTAACCACCTCTATCAGTATCAGGATAATAATGATCCATTCTAATTGGGTGCTGTTGCGGCTTTGTAGGATGTCTTTAAACAGTTCCAGGTTTTCTTTTACAATACCCAAACCCTCTTGTATGGTGCGGTACCGAGCCTGCAGATCAAAGGTTTTTTTAAGACCAGTATCCAGTTTGGCCAGGGTCTCATCTTCCCATGTTTCATCGGGGCTATCAAAAATGTACAGGTTTTCGGTGATGCGGTTTTTGAGATTGAGGGTTCGGCCAATATAGCGTTTCAGGGCATTGCCGCTAATGGATAGTTTGCCCTTCATCTCAAGGGTTTGGGTATGGTGGCTGGTTTCTTCTATCAGGGCATTGGTTTGTGCACCATAATGATCTAACGCCACAGATTGTGATACGTTGAGCATTATTAAACGTAAAGTATCTGCATTGGCATCGGGCAGGTCTATGCTATTAAAACCCAGTTTGTAACGGGTGGCTTTATCATCTATTTCAAATGCTTCGCTCAGCCTTTCTGTAACAGAGTTTTTACAATAAGGTGTTATTACCTGTATCAATGCCGTGGTATCGGTTTCGTTATAATTTAAAAAACATACGATGCCGTATTTAAAAACGTAAAGGAACTTATTGGCAGCTATTTCGTAAAATAATTCTTCTGAGTCGGCATAATAAATAGTGGCTGTAAAGTCGGCTGCAAAGCGTTTGATATCTATACTATCGGCTATTTGGTACGATGATACATGGAGCATAAAGCTACTGTTGGTGTAACAGTAAAGGTGAGTGGTTATTTTTTGATAAGCAAGCAATTAGATGCATTTAAAATTGCGGATCGTAAAGACCAAATAAATAGGCATGAAAGACTGCAGAGAGGCATCCCTTTCTTGTCCCGATTATTACGGGTACGGGACAGGGGACAAAAAAGGTTGCTACAAATTTTAATACACCCAAGCAGGCGATTTAAATACATCCATTTATAAAATTGCAAAGCCCATTTTACCACATACTCACTTTTTACTACCACTAACTAACAATATAATGCTATGCAAGCCACCTGTTTTAAGATTACATTCTAAAACAATTAGCCATGAAGCAGTTTATTACAGTCGCAATCACACTTTTATTATTTACCCAAATTAGTAATGGGCAAGGTAGTGTGGGCATTGGCACAACAAACCCAAGCAGTAAAGCCCAGTTAGAAGTAACCAGCACCAGTAAGGGCGTATTGCTACCCCGCTTAACTAGTGCCCAAAGAACAGGTATAAGTATTCCACCAAATGGCCTGTTGGTTTTTGATACCGATTTCAACGAATTTTTTTATGCCAGTGGAAGCCAGTGGTTACGGTTGCTTAATGGCAATTACGATTACTGGAATAAGTCTGCCACACGCAACTGGGTGTACAATTTATTAGACAGTATCGGTGTCGGCACCTCAGCCCCTATTGAAAAATTTCATGTAGTAAGTGGTAATATTTACCTGCAGGATAACCGCACCAACAAAAACCCGCACCTAATTTTTGATGTACCTGCAGTGGACTATAACGAAGGCGGCCTGCAGTGGAAGCGAAGCGGCGATACAATGGCAGCCATCAACTACATAGAAGACCCCAACATAGCCAACTATGTAAGAATAGGCTCTGGCGGGGCTGGTAAGGGTAATGACCTTACAGTTAATACCAGTGGAGAAGTAGGTATTGGTACCGCAAACCCTTTAGGCCAGTTGCATTTGGGATTTTATACCGGCGATAACCTGGTGATAAGAGATGTGGATGGCACCATCCAATTTACAAAGCCCCCAACTACAATTGGTGGAGTGGATGAGAAAAAGGGTTTTATCCAACTTACTGATACAGACGACCTGCGGTTGGGTACCAACTCAGCCAATAATTTAGGGAAGGTAATTATCCGTACCAATGGTACCGACCATGTAACGCTGGATCCAGCAGGTGAAGTGGGTATTGGAACCCCAAACCCCCAAGCTAAAATGCATATTGTGGGCGGTATGGATGCCGGCACCGGCTTTGGAAACAATGGCTTCATTATGCTGGGCGAAACAGCTAGCAACGCTAACAACATGGTGATAGATAATAACGAAATAGTGGCCAGAAGCGGTGTTGTGGCTGGCACACTTTTTTTACAAAACAATGGCGGAGACCTTAGTATTGGAGCCAAAACCAGCATTACTGGGGAACTAATTGTAGGTTCCAGAACTACCATTAACCAAGATGGTGAGGCATTGAAAATAAATGGCGTAAACCCCTTTATTCAATTGTATCAGTCTGGTGTAGCCAAATCTTTTATCCAACAATTGGGTGCCGATCTTAAAGTAGGGGTGAACGGGGGCGACCTTATACTAGATGGAATAAACGTAGGTGTAGGTATTGCTAACCCAACGTCTAAACTGCATGTGGCAGGCCGTGGTTTGTTCAGGGGCGCTGGCGAAGTATTGGCTATTGATGGCACATCAAACCCCAATATTGGTTTTTATAACAATGGTACTTTTAAGTCATTCATTTCGCAGTCTGCATCAGAGTTATATGTTGGTGTAAACAATGCTAACCTTCGGTTAGATGCCTCCCAAATCGTAATCGGCAATGGCCTGCCGGGTAATGGTTATAAGCTTTCTATAAGGGGTAAAATAATATGCGAAGAAATGAAAGTGCAGCTAACAGGTAGCTGGCCCGACTACGTGTTCGATGAAGCTTACAAACGCCCTTCGCTTACAGAACTGGGTATTTTTATAAAGACCAATAAGCATTTGCCTAACATACCCGCCGCTTCCGAAATTGAAAAAGGCGGTTTTGATGTGGGCGATATGCAAAAACGTATGATGGAAAAAATAGAAGAACTAACGCTGTACATAATGGACCAGCAGAAGCAGATAGATGAGCTAAAAGCAGGACAGAAAAAATAACCAGCCATGAAGTATTTCGGCATCACTTTTAAACTTTGGTTTTTCGGCTGATGCGTAATGTAAATACAAAAATTGGTAACTGCGCACCTACTCCAGTTCCGGGTATTTGCAAATTATTAACAGCATAAAAACATTTTATGAAGTGGCCTAAAAAAGTAATCCTGATGTGGTTTTGTGTTGCCACTTTGCTGTGCACCTATGGGCAGGTTTCAAAGCAACCCTACAATTTTGCCAAGTGCAATACAACTGTAAGCGATACGGGCTATTACATGCGAAATGCGGAACAGTTTCTTGCAAAAAGGCTTTTGCAAAAAGGGTTAGATATAAGTTTCGATAATGTTAGTGCGCCTTATTATGTTCGGGTATTCATAAGGATTGTACGCCAGGATAATGGCACATTGCCAGGTTGTACAATGGAAGAAGCGAGGCTGAATTTTGATGAAATGAAAGCACAATACGCTGCTCATAATATCTGCTTTCAGCTGGCCGGGATGGATTTTATTAACGATAGTTATTTAAACAATTTTAATACAAAAAGTAACCTAGAGACTGTTTATCCTGATTATATCAAAAACAATAATCTGGATGTGAACGGTGCCATCACCATTTTTGTGCATTACAATTTTTTGAACAACACTGGGAGCAGCGGTAATGCTTATGGAATACCCAATCATTTTTTAAGCGTGGCCAGGTGGGCAGCTACCTCTACCACGGTGCATTCTATTTTTGGGCACGAGATGGGTCACTGCCTTGGTTTATACCACACATTCGAAAATAATCTGGGCCATGAAAATGTTACCAGAAACAGTTCCAGCTCCTGTTATGATTGTGATGTAGATGGCGACCTGTGTTGCGACACACCTGCAGATTACGAAGATTCGCAGGATCATACAAGCAGCACCACCTGCAATTACAGTGGTACCAGGCAGGACGTTTGTGCCAGCTTAACCTTTGCCCCTTCTACCATAAATATTATGAGCTATCAGCCATGGGAATGTATTTCCACTACCTCATCGGCAGTAACAGGCAACCAACGAACCAGAATGCATGCCAGTATTCTAAATCTTTTAGGACCCATCTTTACAAGAGTGGCAGAAGACAACCTTGCACTGCCATCGGTTAGTGTCAGCTCCAACGCAGTAAGGGTGTACAGTGCAAAAAATAATGTAACAACTGGCTCCGGTGCTACTGTTTCTCATACAGGCAGTTCGCAGGCATATTATTCGGCAGGTAATAGTATCACATTTTCTCCGGGCGTTATATTCACTCCGGCGGCTATCGGGCAAATTCAGGCTTCCATTTCGGGCTGCAATTAGAATCCGGTTTAGGCATCTCTCATATAATCATAGCCGCATCACGGCTTTGTTATTAAACTTAACGCAATATGAAAACTTTTATACTGATACCCTTGTGCTTTTGTACCACTATTTGTTTTTCGCAAAAAACAACTTTTCTTACCCAGCCCGAAAACAAAATAAAATGCCAGACGCAGGAAGAGCAGGCCGACATGAATGTTGAGATAAAGATGCTAAAGCAGGCTTATTATGCCAGGCATAAAGACAAGAAAATTCAAAATGAAAAGCAAATAGAACGGGTGCTTTTTGGCTGGCCTCTGCGGGCAAGTAACGAGTACGATTTTCAATACAATTATTTTAACCTGCAAAATTATGTGGACCAAAAACGGACTACCACTGCCGAAGTAGATTACCATTGCTTTGACCGCACGTACGACGGCCATGATGCCTCCGATATAAACCTATGGCCCTTTTGGTGGCGGATGATGGACAATAATTATGTGATGGCAGTAGCAGCAGCACAGGCCGTAATACTAGGCAACCCTACCGATGGCAATTTTGACCGCAATTGCACCAAGGTAGGCAACCCCAACAAGGTTACAATTCTGCACGATGATGGCAGCACATCCCGCTACCTGCATTTAAAAAACAGTACTGTAACCAATAAAGTAGATGGCGACCGGGTAGAGCAAGGTGAATTTTTGGGCTATATCGGCAGCTCTGGCCGCAGCAGCAATCCGCACCTGCATTTTGCCGTGTACGATGCTTCGGATAATTTGATAGAACCATTTTATGATGCTGCTTTTTCTGCCTGCCACGAAAGAACAAACAACGAAACCTGGTGGCAAAACCAACGGGCGTATTGGGAGCCGCAAATAAACCGCCTGATGACGCATAGCAACACACCCGCTGCCAATAATTTTTGCCCCGACGAGGAAATAGTGAACCCTAAAAACCAATTTAGTGCAGGTGATAACATATTTGCCGGCATTGCTTTTATGGACGGGCAAAACGGCGATGTGGCCAACTGCTTGCTTATACAGCCCAATGGCACCAACTATACATCTTGGAATGTGAACCTAAATACCACCAACTCCAGAATTTACAGTACCACCAGCTACCAACTACCCAGTGGCAACACCGGCACCTGGACTTTTAAGGTTACTTACCGCAGTAGGGTGTATGCCCATTTTTTTACCGTGGGCTGTAAAAGTTCCGAAACGGTATCGGGCAATATTAGCGGTAACGATGGCTACATAGCCGGTGGCAATGTAACTACTACGGCAGTGCATACCGGCGGTTCTAATACCAAAGTTCTGTACCAATCGGCCACTTCTATCGAGTTTAAGCCAGGCTTTGAAGCTGTTGCCGGTATCCATCTTAAAGCAAGGATAAAGCCATGTACTTTTACGGAGTAGGATGTTTACAAAATCACCTGTTTTGGTATTACAGCGGCCTATGTAATAAAAGCAACAGACGATATTGGTTTTAACGATAGCATTAGAGAAAGATGATTTCAATGAGAACAGCGATGGTAAATACTTATCAAACTTATTTTTTACTATGCCACCCAAAGTATAAAGTATTCGTCTGCATAAGGTCGTTTTCATTTGTCGTTTACTAATAATCTGTATATTAACAATTACCCCCTCAATGATTCTGCAATGAAAAAATATAGGATGCTGCTTATTGCCATTGGCTACGTCCTTTTTTTAAGTTGTTCCTTATTACCGGTGATAGTATCGGCTCAGTTTACCGATACTATTAAAGTAACCATACATAGCCATGAAATGATGCTGTTTTCATCTGGCAGCGGCATGGCCACTGTTATATTAGAAGCCGGTGGCAGCTCCAACCACAGGTGCTGGAAAAACGTGGAACCCCGTATAGCAAAATTTGCAAAAGTAGTTTCGTACGACAGGCCGGGATACTTACTATCACAGCCATGCACCACTCCCGGCGATGCAGTAAAAGTGGCAACCGAATTAAAGGAAGCATTGAACAGTGCCAATATTTCACCGCCTTACATTTTAGCGGGCTGGTCGCTTGGTGGTGCATTTGTACGGGTATTTGCAGGCCTTTACCCCAAAGATGTTTCCGGCATATTATTAATAGATCCTGCACCCGAAGAATTTTATGACCGTGCTTATAAAGAGTATCCCGAAATAATGAAGGAAGATTCAGCATTCGTTGAGAAAATTCTCAACAGTAATCGTATTGGTGAAAAGGATGAAATGAAAGTATTCGACACCAGTATGAATCAGGCAAGGCTATCTGATGCGATGCATGATACCCCTACTATATTGCTCGTAGCAGATCGTATGAAATCTGATAGCCTTAAAAAGAAGGAGCTAGATTCGGTAGATGGGATATGGATAGAAGAACTGAAAAAATGGGCTTCAAAACGGCCAAACCTGAAATACGAAATCATTAGCAATAGCGGCCACCATATAGCCAAAGACCAACCCAATAAAGTGTTGGAAGCATTGAAAAAATTGATTGCCAAATAAAATATGGAAAAAATAAGGACTTTTATTTGATAAGCTTGCACGTAAGTAAGTAGGCCAGCCATACAATCAGTCTGCCGGTACTATCTTTAAACATCCCTATACTTTAACCCCAATAGCATTATTCAAAAATTCCTCACGATACTTTTTTTGTTGTTTTCCGCTACCAGCCATGCCCAGCTTAGGTTTCATCACCTAAGTATGGCCAGTGGCCTCAGCGATAACGATATCAACTGCATGGCCGTGGACAGCAGCGGGTACCTGTGGGCAGGCACCAGCTATGGCCTTAATAAATACGATGGCTACGACATTACCACTTACTACAGCCATACACAGCCTGCATTAAAAAGTAACCAAGTGTTCGATATTGTTTGTGATAACCAGAACCGGCTTTGGCTGCTTACCCTTAATAGCATTACGCTTATTAACCAGCAACGAAAATTTGACACAATACCGCTCCCGGCAGATCTCGGCAATGTCCGCACCATCATATTTTCACCATCGGTGGGCATCATACTGGCTGGCCAGCAATTTTATTTATTGCCCCTGGGCAAAAATCCTTTAATGCCTGCCCACTGGCAGCCCATGCCCTGGTGCAGCAGTTGGAACAATGAAGCACAGCTTCGGGAGATGAGTTATTATAAAGAGGATTGGTTTGTAGTAACAACCAAGGGAAAGGCTATGCTGGTAAATTTCAAAACCCGGCAGGTAACCTGCTCCATCCCGCTTACCTCTAGCCGGCAGAGTTGTATGGTCAACGATACACTGATGGCCTGCTTAAATTACGGTGGCTCGGTACAGCTGTATCAGGTGCCATCGGGCAGGTTGATAAAAGAATATTTTTTGCGCAGCAATAGCCAGGGTAATAATATACTCAATAACCTGTATGCATTAAAACTTGCGGCTAACGGGGAGCTTTTGGTTACCTCGGCCAATGGCGGCTTATTTCGCCTGGATATTGCCAACGGAACTCTGGTAAACGAAACCCACCATGCTAACAATCCGGCCAGTATTGCTAGCGATTATACCAGCCAATTGCTGTGTTTGCCCAATGGTATTGTGGCCGTAAGTACCCATACACACGGGCTGGATATTACCAACCTCAACAAACGCCAAAGCAATACCCAACATTTGTTCAGCGACGAAAAAAATAATGGGTACGATGGGTTTATAAATGGTATAGTAAAAGATAAAAACGGCTTGCTTTGGATGGGTTCACAAACGGGTTTGGTACAATGGAATCCGCTAACAAACATTAGCAGGTTTTATAATTTTCCGTACATGGATGCAGAAACAGGTTTCCCAAAACAACTCACTATAAAAGCTGTAGCTACAGACAGTATGCACCGGCTCTGGGTAAGCGCTTATGGTGGCGGTATCGGGTATTTTTCTAATCAAAAAAATGCCATCATTAATGTGCCTTTGGATAGTACAAAAGGCAAAGTTTTTCGTAGCAAATTTATTCACCAGTTTTTGGTACAGGCTAATGGTAAAATATGGGCCTGTAGCGGTTCGGGATTGTTTGGTATAGATACTACTACGCTACAACCAATGGATAACAATAATAACCCGGCTTTAAAAAAAGTGGATGGCACAAAAATACTATGTATAGCCGAAGATCCGCAACACAGGCTTTGGTTGGGTACCGAGAGCAAAGGCATTTATTGCTACAATGCACAAAAACAAACGCTGGAAAATTACAGTATCAGCAATGGCGCTTCAGATAACCAATGCCCGGCCTTGTGTGCAGATAAAGATGGTACTATTTACGCGGCTACATCTAATGGCCTATATATTTTTAAAGCCAATAGGCAACTAAAAATGTACAATACCACCAACGGCCTTCGCAGCAATAAATGCCAGAGTGTGTTAATAGATAAAGAAGGTAATATTTGGGTGGCCAACCAGCAATACCTTGTAAAATATAATCCAGCCGACAGCACATTTACCTACTACGATAACAACGCCGGCCTTACCAGCGAAAGCTATCGAAACGGTGCTGCATTTGCTGCCGCCGATGGCACGTTGTATTGGGGTACGGCCAATGGAATCAACTCTTTTTTACCCAACCAGTTGGGCGGAAATAATACGCCTCTGCAGGTGAATATATCGGCACTGCAAACAGCAGATAGCAGCTTTGTAACGCTATCCAATAACCGGTTTTCTTTGGCCGCACACCAAACCGATGTTACCATTCATTTTGCTGCTATAAACCTTATGGGGAGCAAAAATATTTTGTACCAGTACCAGCTTAACGGGCTAGGAAACAAGTGGGATACTGCCACCGACATTAGACAAATAACCTATTCGGCACTGGCGCCCGGTAAATACACTTTTTTATTAAAAGCATCTAAAGATGGGCTGGATTGGCAACATGCAAATCCGGTTTATTTTACTATCGCTACGCCATGGTACACGGCAGGGTGGTTTATAGCACTATGCATAGCCGCTGCTGCTACAGCCATTTTTTTATGGGTAAAAAATAGAGAAAAAAAATATAGGGAAGCCCAGCACCAAAAAGCCAAAGAGATACAATACAAGCTGGATATAGAACAGGCACAAAATGCAGTTCAACAGCAGGAGCTGGAGGTGGCACTGCTGCATAAAAACCTGGCAGGGGCACAGCTTACAGCCACCCGTGCCCAAATGAACCCCCACTTTATTTTTAATGCCCTCAACAGTGTGCAGCAATATATTTTGCAGGGCAATGTGGATGAAGCCAATAAGTACTTGGCCAAGTTCAGCCGCCTGCAACGGGAAATACTCAACCACTGCGACCAGCAATTCATCAGCCTGCAAAAGGAAACGGATATGATTCGGCTGTATGTGGAGTTTGAACAACTCAGGCTGAACGATACTTTTCATTTTACCATAACCATGGCCAACGAAATAGATACCGATGAACTGATGGTGCCGCCTATGATATTACAGCCATTTATAGAAAATGCCATCTGGCATGGCCTGCAGCCCAAAATGGGCTACCGGCAGCTAACCATCGTTTTTGTAATGGTACACGGCGACAAAAGCCTGCTGTGTACCATTACAGATAATGGCGTAGGCAGGCCTGCCGCTATGCAACATAAAATATCCCAACAAAAGCAGCCGCACATTTCTAAAGGCCTGCACTTGGTAAACGAACGGTTGCAACTGTTGCAGCAGCAATATGGCGGCAGCTTTAAAGCCACCATTACCGACCGATACCATGAAGATGGCACACCCAATGGTACCTCTGTAGAAGTGTTGTTTTTTTTGGGATAAAATTCAGATTTGTATTTTTGTAAACCCTGCAAATACCAGAAACTTTAATAAAAAGTATCACTGCAACCAGTACATCACTCACCGGAAACCGAAAACTGGCCTGCCTTTACTTACCGTATCTAATAAATTCCTACTTTGGATTTTATTTGATATGATTGAGGCATTAGTAATAGACGATGAACCAGCAGCATTAAAAACCATGCAACTGATGATAGAAAGGTATGTGCCTGCTATTACCGATGTAAGGCTCTGCAATAACCCGTATGAAGCTGCTGCCATTATAGGAATATTTAAGCCACAACTGGTTTTTATAGATATACAAATGCCACAGCTTAGTGGCTTTGATTTGTTACAGCAATTGCCGGCAATTGATTTCGATATTATTTTCGCCACCGCTTACGATGCTTACGCCATACAGGCCATCCGATTTAGTGCATTGGATTATTTGTTAAAGCCCATTGATGCCGACGAATTAAAACAGGCCGTGGCCAGGTTTCAGCAAAAAAAAGCACAACAGGAGAGCAACAACGCATCGTACCAAAACCTGCTGAACAACCTGAAAGCCGCCACAGAAAAGGATTTTAAACTGGCCATTAGCAATAGCGACGGTACTTTTTTTATAGACCCGCAACATATTATCCGGCTAGAAGGGGAGAGCAACTACACCCGTTTTTATTGTAGCGACCGCCGACCCATTCTTGTTTCCAAAACCATAAAAGAATACGAAGACCTATTGGTGTTACATGGTTTTGTGCGGGTGCATAAATCGCATTTGGTAAATAGGCACCACATTATTTCTATTACAAGCGATGGCCGCCTTATTTTACCCGATACTACAGCTATAGAAGTTAGCCGCAGGCGGAAAGAATCGGTGATGGAGGCTTTAAAGAACAAATAAAGGCAAGCGGCTTTTTTAACACCCCAGTAACTAACAGTTTTAAGCCATTTTCAGTCACACAAAAAAGAACCCAACCATGAAAACTATTTACACCATTACTGCCCTTGCTTTTTTACTTTTTAGTTGTGCATCATCTAAAAAATACGATACCAACCCCACCACCAACAGCGTGGAGAATCTGGTAAAAAAGTACAACCGTAAACCAGCAGATACAGCATTGCTTAACAAGCTGGTGAATAGTTATAACCTGCTGCATAACCAATACCTTGGCGAAGCAGAAATTTTAATAAACCGTAATACCCCACAAAGTTGGGAAGCTGCTGCCAATATTTACAGCAAGCTGAACGACCTAAACGCCACCACCGCTAAAAACGACGAACTATTTACACTGCTAAACCCCAAAAGCTATGTATCGGTTATGGAAAATGCTAGGCTACAAGCGGCAGACGGCTACTATAACCTAGCCATAGAAAATTTAAACAACAACGACTGGCGGAGCGCCAGGGAGGCAAGCACTTATTTAAACAAAGTAAAAAGCCTCGGCGGTAATCAATATAAAGATCTTAAACAACTAATACCACAGGCAAGGGAAGCTGGTATGGTAGATATTATAGTAGAGCCTCTCCGTACAGATGGTTTATATTTTAATAACCGTTTTGATATGGGCAACCAATCGGGTTATCGCCTGGCAGACCAGTTGGTAACCGATATGGGAGGCCAATGGAACACCAATGGCCGCTACCGGATACATACCGCCGGCCGGTATTTTAATAACCGTAAAGAGCCCGATTGGGTGGCACAACCTGCCTGGACTAGCTGGAATGCAAACCCAATAAGGTACAGCACTAACAAACGGAATGTGAGTAAGCAAATTCAAACCGGAAAAGACACCCTGAACCGCCCCATATATAAAACAGTAACTGCCATACTTACCATTACCGAAGCGGTGGTAAGCGCCGATGGCCGTGTGGAAATGCGGATAAACGATGTAAAAAACAGACAAAGCATAAGCAGCCACAGCTGGGCCGAAAGCTATACCTGGAAACAAACTTGGGCCACCTACACCGGCAAT
The DNA here is from genome assembly GCA_043760535.1 of Chitinophagaceae bacterium. Lineage (GTDB taxonomy): Bacteria > Bacteroidota > Bacteroidia > Chitinophagales > Chitinophagaceae > JAZKFT01. Next base: position 12,291 of record JAYUOV010000182.1, on the reverse strand, counting down.
GGCGATGCCCTTAGCGATGAAGACTGGAACCTAGTTCGCCAGCAAAGAAATAATGAACCAGATGAAGACCGGTTGCAGTCGGAAATATTAAGAAAAATGTACCCCGATATGCTGCGGTGGTTTAAGAATGTTGCAGATTAGGATTCCATACCATTTTTTAAATAGGCTGTTTATTAATTTAAGAACAGCCTGTTTTGTTTACGCAAATCACAAAATTAATTTTTTAAACGCCTTAATAATTCTATTGTAAACTCTTAAAGACAGCAAGAAACAGATTGGTATAAAAACAAACCCCTTAGGCTACTAACTTTACCCTATCAAAGTTGTTCTCTTCTTATGTCTTTCCACCTCCAAGCCCCATACAGCCCCGCCGGCGATCAGCCGCAGGCCATAGCCCAGTTAACCGATGGCATACTAAGAGGCGAACGCAACCAAACATTATTGGGTGTTACAGGCAGCGGCAAAACATTTACCATGGCCAATGTAATACAGAATGTACAACGGCCTACCCTGATTTTGACCCATAACAAAACCCTTGTGGCTCAGTTATATGGAGAGTTTAAACAGTTTTTTCCAGACAATGCCGTGGGTTATTTTGTAAGCTATTACGATTACTACCAGCCCGAAGCATACATGCCGGTAAGCGGCACTTATATAGAAAAAGACCTGAGTATTAACGAGGAACTGGACAAGCTACGCCTCCACGCCACCAGCGAATTACTAAGCGGCAGGCGGGATATTATCGTGGTGGCTTCCGTAAGTTGTATTTATGGTATGGGCAACCCTACCGAGTTCGAGAACGGCATTATCCGCATTCACCAGGGCATGACGCTGAGCAGGCAAGGATTTTTGCACAACCTGGTAAGCATTACGTACAGCCGCACCCAAGGCGATTTTACCCGTGGTACTTTTAGGGTAAAAGGCGATACCGTGGATATTAATTTGCCCTACGTAGATTTTGGCTACCGCATTACTTTTTTTGGCGATGAAATAGAAACCATAGAAACCCTGGAACTTAAAACCGGTAAGCGCATTGGCGTGGTGGAGAATGCTGCTATTTTCCCCGCAAACCTTTACCTGGCACCGAAAGACATTATGCAACAGGTGCTGTTAGAAATACAAGACGAGACCAATGCACAGGTAGAATATTTTAAAAGCACCGGTAAATTTATTGAGGCCCAACGCCTGAAAGAACGGGTGGAATACGACCTGGAAATGATACGGGAACTGGGCTATTGCAATGGCATTGAAAACTACTCCCGGTTTTTCGATAGACGCATACCTGGCACCCGTCCGTTCTGTTTGCTCGATTATTTTCCTACAGATTTTATCTGCATGATAGACGAAAGCCACCAAACCATTCCGCAAGTATCGGGCATGTATGGCGGCGACCGCAGCCGCAAAATGATATTGGTGGAATATGGTTTTCGCCTGCCAAGTGCACTGGATAACCGGCCGCTGAACTACAACGAATTTGAAAACCTGCTGAACCAAACCGTGTATGTAAGCGCCACCCCGGGAGATTACGAACTAGAACAAACCGGCGGCGTGGTAGTGGAGCAGGTGGTACGGCCAACCGGCCTGCTGGAGCCGCCCATAGAAGTACGGCCAAGCATAAACCAGATAGACGACCTGCTGCACGAAATAGACAAACGCGTAACCAAAGGCGACCGTGTACTGGTAACCACACTTACCAAACGCATGGCCGAAGAAATGGACAAATACCTGGGCCGCATTAACATAAAAAGTAAGTACATACACAGCGAAGTAGATACGCTGGAACGCATAGAAATTCTACGCCAGTTAAGACTGGGAGATATAGATGTGCTGGTGGGCGTAAACCTGCTTCGTGAAGGGTTGGATTTGCCAGAAGTTTCATTGGTGGCCATACTGGATGCAGACAAAGAAGGATTTTTGCGTAACGAACGCAGCCTTACCCAAACCGCTGGCCGTGCAGCCCGTAACGTGGATGGGCTGGTTATTTTTTATGCCGATAAAATGACCGAAAGCATGCAACGCACCATTGACGAAACCAACCGCCGCCGCGAAAAACAAGTGGCTTTTAACATAGCCAACGGCATTACGCCAACTACGGTTAAGAAAAGCATCGACCAAGTAATGAAACAAACTTCGGTACTGGATATCAAGGGGTTCGACCCCAAAAATCCACATGCCATACCCATGGATGGCGAAATTAATAACGTAGCTGCCGAAGACGGAACGGTGTACAAAACCATTCCACAAATGGAAAAGGCCATTGCCAAAACCAAAAAAGAAATGGAACGGGCAGCTAAGGATATGGACTTTATTAGTGCCGCAAAACTGCGTGACGATATGTTTAAAATGAAGAAGGAACTAGAAGGAATGAAAGATAACAAGCTTTAAATGGCAGCTTAATTAAGGCACCCATTTTAGTTAAGGCGAATGATTGTTTATACTAGCCAAAACATAAAATCATAAAATCATAAAATCATTAATATTATTTTGGGCACCCAGGCGGGCTATTCGTTACAAGTCCGCAGCCGCATATTGCCCAATCCAGCTTCGCAATTCATACACCCAATGCGGCTTTGCGGGCTTTTCACTACTATCCCTGGTGCAGCTCCGCTACCAGTATGCCCAGCTTCTATTAAGCACTCTTTCGCTCTTGTGCCATATTTTTATACCAAACTTTTTTATATACAAACCTTTTATATTACAGCTTTTATCCTCACATTTGCACTATAAAATAATTAACATGAAAACATTAAGAATCTCCATTTTACTAGTAGCCATGGTAAGTGCTATCGTAAGTTTTGGACAGGCTAAAAAGCCTGAGTGGAAAGAGCAAAAAGAATATCATGGTGTAATGGCAGCCACTTTTCACCCGGCAGAGGAAGGCAATTTTGCTCCGCTAAAAGCAAAAAGTGCCGAACTAGCAAAAAAAGCCACAGCATGGAGTAAGTCGGTGTACCCTACTGGTTACAACAAAGCCAGTATTGCCCCTGTTTTAAAAAAATTAGTGGCAGAATCTAAATTACTTAATAAAAAAGTAAAGGCCGGTGCCAGCAACGAAGATTTAAACAAACTCATTACCGCCCTTCACGACAGGTTTCATGAGATTACAGAAAAGTGTAATGGCGGCGATGAACATAATGGCCACGAACATTAATAAGGTTTCTCACTAACGGGTTAGAGTAATAAAAAACAAGGGCTTCGCAAAATGCGAAGCCCTTGTTTTTTATCAATACTTTTTACCAATATTATAAATTTCATAACTCCTTACCCTGTTAACTGTAACCGCCAGTTTCTCGTAGGCTCTAAAGCCCAAAAGTAGCACCCAGTTGAACGGAGTCCTGTAATGCTTCGAAATTCAAAACGTTTGCCAATGTCGCTACATCGGGGCACGCCTTACGCTGGGTTCCTCCGCAATAAGCCACCAATAGTCATCGGGGCGGGCGGGACAGGCAAAAAAAATTCGCATTAAAAACTGCTAAGGGGGAGGGGTTCTGAAATTATTTTAGCTGCCAATGGCCGAACTATTTGTTCTACATATTTCTTCTGTATTGCCCACCCACTTCGTACAGTGCATGTGTTATTTGCCCTAGGCTGCAGTACTTTACCGTTTCCATCATTTCTTCAAAAAGGTTTCCGTTTTCAATGGCAATTGTTTTTAACCGTGCCAGCATTTCGCTACTCTTGTTTTCATTGCGTTTCCAAAAGGCATTCAGGTTTTGTATCTGCTGTTCTTTTTCTTCGGTAGTACTGCGTATTACTTCGCCGGGCAGCATGGTTGGGCTTCCTTTTTTATTCAAAAAAGTATTAACGCCTATCAAGGGCAATTCGCCGGTATGTTTCTGCATTTCGTAATGCATACTTTCTTCTTGTATCTTATTTCTCTGGTACATCCTTTCCATAGCACCTAATACACCACCACGTTCTGTAAGCTTATCAAATTCTGCAAGTACGGCCTCTTCTATCAGGTCGGTTAGTTCTTCTATTATAAAACTTCCTTGTATAAAATTCTCTGTTTTGGCACTTCCCAGTTCTCGGTTAATGATAAGCTGTATGGCCATGGCACGGCGTACACTTTCTTCTGTTGGTGTGGTAATGGCTTCATCGTAAGCATTCGTATGCAGGCTGTTACAGTTGTCGTAAATAGCATAGAGTGCCTGCAGCGTTGTTCTTATATCATTAAAATCTATCTCCTGTGCATGAAGGCTTCGGCCACTCGTTTGTATATGGTATTTCAGTTTTTGGCTGCGGCTGTCGCCATTGTATTTATACTTAATAGCCTTGGCCCAAATACGCCTTGCCACCCTGCCAATTACACTGTATTCGGGATCCATTCCATTACTAAAAAAGAAGGAAAGATTGGGGGCAAAATCGTCGATGTGCATACCACGGCTTAGGTAATATTCCACAAACGTAAATCCGTTGGATAATGTGAATGCTAATTGGGAAATAGGGTTGGCGCCAGCTTCTGCTATATGGTAGCCGCTAATACTTACACTGTAAAAATTACGCACCTTATTATCAATAAAATATTGTTGTACATCGCCCATCAGCTTCAATGCAAATTCCGATGAAAAAATACAGGTATTCTGAGCTTGGTCTTCTTTTAGTATATCGGCCTGTACAGTACCACGAACTTGTTGTAAAGCTTTTTCTTTTAGTTGTGCATACACCTCTGGTGGCAATACCTCATCACCACTAAGGCCTAGTAGTTTTAAGCCCAATCCATTATTTCCTTCGGGTAATCTTTCGGGGTGAGAGGGGTTATAATATACTGGTGTAGAGATATGCTCAAATTTTTGTTTCATTGCAGCAGCCACTTTGTCCCACTGTCCGTTTTCTGTTATCCATTTCTCACACTGCTGATCAATAGCGGCATTCAGAAAAAATGCCAGCAACATAGCTGCAGGGCCGTTAATCGTCATACTTACAGAGGTTTTGGGGTCGCAAAGGTCAAAACCGCTGTACAGCTTTTTGGCATCGTCCACATTAGCAATGCTTACCCCACTATTGCCCACTTTCCCATAAATGTCGGGTCTGCTGGCTGGGTCTTCTCCATACAGGGTTACACTATCAAAAGCGGTGCTTAAACGGATGGCAGGCTGGCCAAGGCTTACATAGTGAAAACGTTTGTTCGTACGCTCAGGCCCGCCTTCTCCGGCAAACATTCGGGTAGGGTCTTCGCCTTCCCTTTTTAATGGAAATACACCAGCTGTATATGGAAATTTTCCTGGGAAATTTTCTTGCACCCGCCACCACAATATATCTCCCCAATCGCTGTAACGGGGCACAGATATTTTAGGAATGTTAGTGCCACTAAGCGATTCGGTAAACAATGGTATTTTAATAATCTTGCCCCTTACATCGTATTCATAATACGCTTTCTGGTATCTGGCTTTGGTTTGTTCCCATTCTTCTACCAGTTTTTTACACACCGGAAGTAGTTGCTTTTCAAAGCGTTCCTCTAGCTTTTTTAGCGTTGCCAGTACACTGTCATCTTTTGTCATTTGCATTACGCCTTGCAGCATATAAAGTTGCGATGCTATGGTAGCCTGTTCTCTGCTTAACTCGTTGTATCTCCGTACTTCGTCTGCTATTTCTGAGAGGTATCGTACTCTTTTGGGTGGTATGATAGTGGCCTTATCGCTAGTGTCGCTTGAATGGGCATGAAATGCAATATTGCCAAAACGGATGCCTGTTTTTTTGTCTATTGCCAGCATTAGTTTTTCGAATAACTCGTTTACGCCGCTATCATTAAACTGCGATGCAATGGTGCCTACAATCGGTAGGTCAGCATCTTTTGTATCCCAAAGGCCATGGTTGCGTTTATATTGTTTCCGCACATCGTGGAGGGCATCAAGAGCACCGGCTTTATCAAACTTATTGATACAAACTACGTCGGCATAATCCAGCATGTTAATCTTTTCTAACTGCGAAGGAGCGCCATATTCGGGTGTCATCAGGTAAAGGCTCACATCGCAATAATCTAAAATGCTTGCATCACTTTGGCCTACACCGGCACTTTCTAAAATAATAAAATCGTAGCCAGCTTCTTTACAAATATCAATGGCTTCTGCTACTGCATTGCTAAGTGCTTTGTTGTCTTCTCGGGTGGCCAGGCTGCGCATGTATGCACGTGGGTGACTGATGGAGTTCATCCGAATTCTATCGCCCAGTAATGCCCCGCCAGTTTTTTTCTTGGATGGATCTACCGAAATTACTGCAATTGTTTTGTTGGTAAATGTGTATAAAAAACGGCGAACAATTTCGTCGGTTACCGATGATTTGCCAGCCCCGCCAGTGCCAGTAATACCTAGCACAGGCCTTGTTACGGAGCAATCAAAATTTGCTATCGCTGGTTGGCTATTCTCTGCATTCGTAATTTTTCTTGCAACGGCTCTTGTGTCATTTGCCTCACCCATTGTCATAGGTGTATTATATTCAGCAGTGCCATTTAATGGGTAATCTATTTTTTTCAATAAATCTTCTATCATTCCTTCCAGCCCCATTTTTCTGCCGTCATCAGGGCTGTAAATTCTGGTAATGCCGTAATCCTGAAGTTCTTTTATTTCTTGTGGTAAAATAGTGCCGCCGCCTCCGCCAAAAATTTTTATATGGCCACATCCGTTTTGGTCGAGCAAATCTTTCATGTACTTAAAAAATTCGGTATGGCCGCCCTGGTAACTGGTAATAGCAATGCCCTGCACATCTTCTTCTATGGCACATTCTACTATTTCATGTACACTCCGGTTGTGGCCAAGATGAATAATTTCAGCACCTTTCGATTGCAAAATTCGCCGCATAATATTAATAGCAGCATCATGGCCATCAAACAAAGCAGCAGCAGTAACAATTCGGATTTTATTGTTCGGGGTATAACTCATAACAAGCAGTTTATCGTCAATTGCAAAAGTAACGCAAATAGCCACCAATTGGTTTTATATTGCCGACTCTACAACCTAAATTGCATTTAAGAAATTTACACCCTGTTTTAGCTTTTAAAATATTTATTATGAAAAAATTGATGTCCGTTATTGTTATAATGATGCTTATGAATCATCATTCTTTTAGCCAACCAAGAAAGGTTTTGGAAGAGGGAAGTATAGAAACCATAAACGGCGTGGAAGTAGGATTTCGTATCGTAAACGAAAGCAGTAAAGTAGCTGGTAAAGAGGAGTTTGCTCGTTATAAACTTGTGGTGTTTGTAAATAATACAGGCTGTAACAAGTTTTACCGCAATGAAGAAGATTTTGCTACACCCTTATTTAGGAGGGCCAGAAATATTGTAGCAACATTTAATTTTCGGAATGCCAATGGTAAAAGGTTTACCAACAAAGAGGGGAACATTACCGCTAAAGAATGGTGGGTACTTATAAGAGTTACTGAAAAAAACAGTGCCGGAAAAGACGAAGTTAGAACAAGGAGAATGATGGCAGGTTTTATGTTTCGTAACGGGGAGCGTTTAGAATCGGAATTCATAGTACTGGTGCCGCTCGGCGAAAGGCCTGCTGTAGAAGTGGTATTGATGGAAGACGACAGGTTCTAATTATAGAAACGAAAGCCTTTTTAAAACGTTTAGTTTACAAATTTTATTTTACGGCAATCATGCTGATTTCAACATTTACATTTCTCGGCAAACTCTTAACCGCTACCGTTTCTCTGGCAGGAAAATCACCTTTAAAATATTTACCATAAATCTCATTTACAGCTCCAAAAAAAGCCATGTCGCTAAGAAAAATCGTAGTTTTTACTACATTCGAAAAATCGGCACTAGCTTCGTGTAGAACTGCTTTTAGGTTGTTCATTACTTGGTGTGTTTCATCTTCTATGCTTGTATTATTAAGATTATTTGTGCCCGGTATCAAAGCTATTTGTCCACTCATAAATAGTAAATTACCTGCCAGAACTGCCTGGTTATAAGGCCCTATTGGCGCCGGTGCCGCTGTAGTTTCTATCATTATTTTTTCCATAAAATCTAGTTTTAATGTAACCACGAATCATTCGAAAATAGTGGTTTAGTAGGAAACCTTCATTTTTGTAGTTCATTTAATGTATTTATGATAGTAGCAATAGCAGCCAATAGCGAACAAAAAGTAGCACTGCTTCTAAAAGGATTCGATAAAAAAGTAGCACTTATTTGGGTTAATACTTCCGAGGAGCTATACCAGCAGCCCGATGCGGATTTGCTGATAGATTGTCTTTTTAACGAATCCAATATTCTAAAATGCAACAAGCCGTTGCTGGTTCATTCGCCAATACATACTTTGGCATCGCTACATGCATCCGAAAAAGTTGCCAGATTTTGTGGTTGGAATTGTTTTTTAGAAAGATCCGTTTGGGAAGTAGCAGTAATGCAGGCTGGCGAAGCAGAATGGTTGCAGCACCTAATGGCAAGTTTGGGTTGGGCGTACCATCTGGTAAAAGACGAGCCTGGGCTGGTGGCACCTAGGGTTATTAGTATGATTATTAATGAAGCCTGCTTTGCTTTTGAAGATGGTGTTAGCAGTAAAGCAGAAATTAATACCGCCATGAAACTGGGTACAAATTACCTGTACGGGCCATTTGAGTGGGCCGAAATTATCGGTATAGACAATATTCGCCTACTACTTACAAAACTTTCGGAAAGCGATACCCGCTATGCACCTTCTGTTTTGTTATGCCGCTAGCCTAATAAAATAAGCAAAGCAGCGCAGTTTGGTTATTATATGCTGCATCGGAAAAACAGCAAATGATGTAGTTTGAAAAACGCACTCAGTTACCCGTTGCTTCGTACTATCATACATCATAACAAGCATCAGTAGTGGTGGCACCCAAAAACCCAAGCTTCCTGGCTACATAACCAATAAACTATAAGCCCCATTTTTTAAGCAAGGTTTTCAGCATTGTAAATTACAGCCAATAAAGAATGAATAACGCTAACAGTTTATTTTTAACCTATAAATTCTTGATTGATTAAAATTTATTATGCCTTTAATTTTACAAATAGATACCGCAACAGATTATGGTGCAGTCGGTATTGCATCAGGTGATATTATAATTATATCAAAAGAAAGCGAATATCAAAAGGAACATGCATCTTTTTTACAGCCTGCCATCGGTCAAATTATGAAAGAAGCAGGTATGTCACTTGCCGATATTGACGCAGTTTCTGTTACAATTGGGCCTGGATCTTATACAGGATTGCGGGTAGGCTTGGCTACTGCCAAGGGGCTGTGTTATGCACTCGGCAAACCTTTAATAACTGTAAATACGCTCCAGGTAATGGCATTGGCAGCCATAGAAACATTTGGTATTACCAATAATATATCTACATATCCACCTAATTTTTGCCCCATGATAGATGCACGAAGAATGGAGGTTTTTACAGCTTTGTATGATGCCGATTGCCTTGAAATATCAATACCACAGGCACTTATTATTGATGAAAATATGTTTCAATCACAACTGTCATCCCGCCAGATTGTATTTTCTGGTAATGGGTCGGTTAAAGTAACTGCTGTTTGTAATCACCCTAATATTACTATTATTACTGCTAGGCACACCATTAGTCATCTGGCAGTTTTGGCATTAAAAAAATTCAATCTTCATCAGTTTGCCGATGTAGCGTATTGCGAACCTTTGTACCTAAAACCATTTTACACTACCGCTTCTAAAAAATAAAATTAAAAGAAAGTTGGTATTTATTTATTATCATAAATTATTTTTTAGATATTTGCTATCTATAAACCAGTTCAATCTTGTTCTGTTTATTAATTAACTTCAAAAAAATTAACACATGAAAAAAGGAAGTAGCGGAGCATTTATCCTGAAACCGGCAGGTGTAGAGCCAATAGAATTGGATCTGTTGGAATTAAAAAAGGCCGACTTAGTTGTAAGGGCACTCAACCACAAATTGCGTTTGGGAATACTTAAATTTCTCTCAGAAAAACCAAAGTCGCCGGTAACAGCCATCTACGTAAAGCTGAAATTGGAACAATCTGTTGCCTCTCAGCACCTTGCTATTATGCGTAGAGCAGGTATTGTAAAGAGCGAAAGAGAAGGTAAATTTATTTACTACAGCGTTAACGCAGTTAGGATATTGGAAATACAAAAGTTATCTAAAAAAATTGCAGGCTAATTTTAGTCAATCATTTTTTTTAAATGCAAAAATCAAAGCACTGCTCAAAAGCGGTGCTTTGTTGTGTTACAGAGTGCAATTTTCGTATTTTCGCCACCAAATAAATCAAAAATGTTTATACAACAATTATATACTAGCTGCCTAAGCGAAGCTGCTTATTTTATAGAAAGTAACGGAGATGCAGCTATTATAGATCCGCTAAGAGATATTGATGCTTACATAAATATGGCTAAAGAAAAAAATGCAGTTATCAAGTATATATTCGAAACACATTTTCATGCAGATTTTGTAAGCGGCCATTTAGAACTGGCGAAGGCTACTGGGGCTCCCATTATTTACGGCCCAAATACCGAAACTAATTTCCCCATTCATCTAGCAAAAGATGGAGAACTTTTTAAACTTGGAAACATTACACTACAGGTGCTGCACACCCCGGGCCATACGGTAGAAAGTACATGCTATTTACTAAAAGATGATGCGGGGAAAGACCATGCCATATTTACCGGAGACACCCTTTTTATAGGCGATGTAGGCCGGCCCGACCTCAGCAGCGGCAACCTTACAAGCGAAGAGCTGGCTGCAATGCTCTACGACTCATTACAATCCAAAATAATGCCACTACACAATCAAGTGCTAGTTTATCCGGCACACGGGCCTGGCAGTAGCTGCGGTAAAAATCTGGGGCCGGAAACACAGAGCACTATCGGCCAGCAAAAGCTTACTAATTATGCGCTCCAGCCACAAACCAAAGAAGAATTTATACTCGCTGTAACAGATGGGCTAACGGAGGCGCCAAAATATTTTGCTATTAATGCACAAATAAATAAAGAAGGCTATCCGGCTTTAGAAGGTGTAATAGAAAATGGTATGAAACCATTAACGGTAAGTGAATTTAAAGTGAAGATGAAGGAAGAGGGAATGTTTGTGTTAGACACAAGGCCTGCGGCAGAATTTATTTTAGGGTTTATACCTGGTGCGGTTTTCATTGGCCTAGAAGGTCGCTTTGCCGAATGGGCAGGTAGCCTACTTCCTTTTGATAAACCCATACTTTTGGTAACACCCGTCGGCAAGGAAAATGAAACCATCATCCGTTTGGCAAGAGTGGGGTTTTCTGCCATAGAAGGGCATCTGAAAGATGGATTTAGCACATGGACGAATAGCGGCGAAAAAGTAGATATGATAATAGATGTGGAAGCCGACGAACTGGCAATGGACATACCACATGATCCCAATCTGATAGTAGTGGACGTTCGTAAAGAGGCAGAGTTTGGCGATGGACATATAAAAGATGCCATTAACCTTCCACTTAGCGAACTTACAGACCCCGCCACCATAGCCGTTCTAGAAGACCACATGAACGTATATGTACACTGTGCTGGTGGCTATCGCAGTGTAATAGCTCTAAGTTTATTAAAACGCCAGGGCACACACAATGTAAGAAATGTAGCAGGTGGCTGGGCATCAATAAAGCTACAAGAAAATATTATTGTAGAAAAGGAAAAACATGTTTTAAATTAAGTATTCAATAGTTAATAGATGTTTACTAATATGCATTAAAACCTTACACCAATGGGGCTGATAACATTGGCATTGTTGTAACAAAAGGCGGCTGTTTTAACAGCCGCCTTTTGTTACAACCTAAATCCGTGAGGGGTAGATTATGTAAGATGTATGCGTAACCTTTGCTATTGGTGAAGCAAAGAGTACCATGCAAGTTTAACACTTTTTCGAGCACAGAAATAAAGCAGAACCATTCCTCTGCATTACCAAGCAACAATTGAATGTTTTGAATGGTTTAATTTTTTTTTAGGTGAATTTGTAGGTAAATTTTAATCAAAAGTAGGCAGGTATTAAGCACTGGCTTTACAATATAAAAGCAGTAAAAGAAATTAAAAAACTTTTGGTTAAACTGAAGGTGACGTATAGAAGAGAAAATAACTTTATTTAAATGGGTAGTGATATGGATTACTCCGAGTACAGCTAATACCACATTAATAAGTAATTAAAGGCAGTTTTTGCCTACATTGGCCAATACCTAAAAAGGCAGGAGAGAGTGCAACCAAGCCTTAATAGAATTTTTAGGTTCTTCGTCAAAATTAGTGGAAGTCATATTGAAAGTTATTTGTGAGGAAGTAAATCATGGCCTTAAAGTTGTCCATATTTCTAAACCCCCTTGCCCT
>JAYUOV010000181.1:0-36130 GCA_043760535.1 Chitinophagaceae bacterium | reverse complement strand
TAGGATGCAATGGTAATGGGGTAAAAATTTACTTCTTGTCCGGCAGTTACATAGCATGGTTTTTCATTTAATTTATCGAACATTTTTATAGGTGTATGGCCTAATATATGCCAGCCACCAAAACTATCGAAAGGGTAAATGCCAGTTTGTTTTCCGGCTACGGCTACACAACCGGCTTTTACTTTTATAGGGCTAGCTTTTCTTGGTAGTTCTATTGCTGTATTTACATTGCCCATGTATGCAAAGCCAGGTAAAAAGCCAAGCATGTACACATAGTATTTTTCGGAACTATGGAGATGAATTATTTCCGCATTTGACAAGCCAGTAATCGCTGAAACATATAGCAAATCATTGTTTAAAACAGGGTCATAGCAAACGGGTATTTCAATGGTTTTTGTTGGTGCATCAGCATTCGATTTTATCAATACCAATTTGGATTCCACCTGAGTTTTTACCCAATTAAAAACAGCAACCTCCGATGGTATATTTTTATAAATGGCATACAGGTTAAAACAGAATGCAATACTGCTGTACGCCGGCACTATATCTATTAACCCTAAGAATGGGTGCTGCTTAAAATGGCTGGCAATAGCATTGATGTACTTGTTGGTTTCTCGGCTGATACTATTGCCGAAATGCAGCAGCAGTACGGAATCTCCGAGAGGCGATATGGTGTAATTGGGGTTAATAAAAAAAGTGTTTAAAAGTGATTGGTAGTGTTAATGGAGATGAAGCATTTAATCTAACGCATACAATGCAAAACTTGCCAGCCAGTGGTCGCCTCCATAATTACCACTTGTTACATTGGGCAAAGTTTTTTATAAAAATTCAGCTGCCTTGGTTCTGAATATTTGTGCTGTTATGTTATTGGTTGCCAGCTTTTTAGCCACGCTTTTCATACACCAGGCACGGCTTAGTGCCAAGCCATCAAGGTGCACAATTTGCATATCGGTACGGTCGCTTATAATGGGCAAAGTGGTAACCTGTTTTATGCCTTTGGCATCGTAAAATGCAGTAAACCATTTTAGAAAAGCATCTTTGTTATAAACCCTGGTCATCAGGTCTGCTATCTCTAAACTGGGTGATAAAAAATCGTTACCATCTGGCTCCAGGTAAGCAGGTGTTTTTGTATTATTACCGTAAAATAATCTGGCCTTGGCCCTGATGGCATTTTCAAAAGCGGTGTCTTTTCCGCCTGCTGCCCAATCAAGTGCAAACACAAAACCAAAAGCTGTATTGGGATGAACGCCGGTGCGGTTAGGATAGGTTTGTTTGGGTAAAAATTCCTTCCAAAGCTGTACCACTTTTTTGGTTAATGGCTGCAAGGCATCATGCCATTTTTTAGCCTCCGGAGACTGCCAGGCCTGTAGCTCCTGATCCAGCTTTAATAGCCATGCCCAGCCGTAGGTACGCTCAAATGTTTTGGTGTTTTTAAAACTGGTAAAATAGGCGGCTTCCGTTTTAATTTTTTCAGCATCAAAACTGCTATTTAGTACAGCTACAATACTATCCCGATTACTGATATTTGGAAATTTCTTCAGCACTTTTAGCAGCAGCCAATGGCCATGTACACTGCTATGCCAATCCAGACAGCCATAAAATGATGGGTGCAATTGATGTGGTAACAAACGTGCATCGGCCTCCGTATCTGCCGTGTGGTTTACTTTATTGGGATATTCATTGCCAATACAATGAAGTGGCAACCGAGCTAAATTAGCTGCCGTGGCTTCTGTAAGTTGTGCATTGGCTGTAATGCCTGCCAAAATAAAAGAACAGTAAAGGAGGTGTTTTTTCATATTCAATTAACTACTTATTGGGCTTTGTAAATTAGGTAAATTGAAACAATAAAATTTTTTGAAGCCTTTTTTATTTTAAATGAAAGAATACTATTCTGAAACTAGAAACAAGAAAATGCCACTTTACAGAAAAAGTGTATAAACAATATAATACCCAATTAAACAATGCTAGAATAACTTTATTCTTACATAAATTTTATGCAAAAAGAAGGTTCAGATGACGTAATTATACGTAATGATTCTAGAAAATGATATTTGGATTACTATTTTTGCACGGTACTTACTTATTGTCATAAGAAATAATGAGAGGAACTTTAATGCGATTGATAGTATTAAAATCGTTTTTAGTTGTAAAACAATTCTTTAACCTTACTCCTTTGTGAATAACTCTGTTCCAACTGCTAACTTGCAAAGCCTCCGCTTCACTATTTTTGACGCCGCCTGAAAAAATGCAATATCGAAGCGCTTCACCCGTAGGGTGTATCGTAATGCAACGGTATTAAAAAAGTTCGCCAATGTTGCTTTTTCAGGGTTAAAAGCTGGTTTCCTCATATTAAATAAAGGGCTAGTATAAAAATATGTCTAAAGCCGCTACCGATACGCCATTAATGCAGCAACACAACGCTATTAAACAGCGGTATCCCGATGCTATTTTGCTGTTTCGGGTAGGCGATTTTTACGAAACATTTGGCAGCGACGCCGTAATTACCAGCAAAGTGCTTGGCATAACGCTCACCAAACGCAATAATGGAGCGGCATCGGGCAGTTCGGAGCTGGCAGGTTTTCCGCATCATGCCATGGATACCTACCTGCACAAGCTGGTAAAAGCCGGTTACAGAGTGGCCATTTGCGACCAACTGGAAGATCCCAAACAAGCGAAGGGCATTGTAAAGCGGGGCGTAACCGAACTGGTAACACCCGGCGTGGCCACTAGCGATAAAATGCTGGAACTGAACAGTAACAATTTTCTCTGTGGCATCCATTTTGGTGCCGATGACCATTATGGAATTTCTTTCCTGGACATAAGCACTGGCGAATTTTTTGTAGCCGAAGGCGATCGGGAATATGCCGATAAGCTGCTGCAAAGTTTGCAACCAGCCGAGGTGCTATTTCAGCGTAACCAGCAGAAACATTTTAAAGAATATTTTGGCAGCCGCTTTTATACCTACACTTTAGATGAATGGATTTTTAGCGAAACTTATGCTGGCGAAAGCCTGTTAAAACATTTTGGTGTGCATTCGCTAAAAGGCTTTGGCGTGGAGGATATGCACCTTGGCACCATTGCCGCTGGGGCCATACTGCATTACTTAAAAGATACCGAGCACCCCAACCTGCAGCACGTAACAGCACTGCAACATATTAATAGGGAAGAGCATTTGTGGATGGACAGGTTTACCATCCGCAACCTGGAGCTGGTGCATAGCAGTGTAGAGAATGGCCAAACGTTGTTAAGGGTACTGGATAACACCGTAAGCCCAATGGGAGCAAGGCTTTTAAAGCGTTGGATTGTGTTACCGTTAAAAGATATACATCGCATAAACGAACGATTATCAACGGTAGCATATTTGGTAAAAGAAACGGATATTCGTAATGGGCTTAGTCAAAATATAAAACAGTGTGGTGATATAGAAAGGCTGGTAAGTAAAGTACCGCTTAAAAAAATAAACCCGAGAGAAGTATTGCAAATAGCCAAGGGGCTACATCTGGTAAATAATATAAAAATTATTTGCGAAGCGGCTAACAACCCTATGCTAAAAAGAATGGGCGACCAGCTAAACCCCTGCAAATACATAGCCGATAAAATACTACAACAGGTAATAGAAAACCCACCGGCAGCAGCGGCCAAAGGAGGTATGATAGCTGATGGTATTCACGAAGAGCTAGACGAATTACGGAATATCTCTTCCACCGGAAAAGGCTACTTAGTAGCACTGCAAAATAAAGAGTCGGAAAAAACGGGTATTAGTAGTTTAAAGATTGGTTTTAATAATGTGTTTGGCTATTACCTAGAAGTAACCAACATCCACAAAAGTAAGGTGCCGCCAGAGTGGATGCGGAAGCAAACACTGGCCAATGCCGAACGCTATATTACACCCGAACTAAAGGAATATGAAGAGAAGATAATGGGAGCCGAAGACAAGATTCTTGCCATTGAAATGCTACTCTTTGACCAGCTATTGCTGGAATTACAGGATTATCTGGCACCGCTGCAACTAAACGGACAGGTACTGGCTGTAATGGATTGCCTCTGCTGTTTTGCCCAAAACGCCATACAATACAATTACCGAAAACCCCTTATGCATGAGGGTTTCGACATAGAGCTAAAAGAAAGCAGGCACCCGGTTATAGAACGCAATTTGCCAGTAGGAGAGGGCTATATTAGTAACGATATTTTACTAGGGCCAGCCTCGCAGCAGGTAGTAATACTTACGGGTCCTAACATGAGTGGTAAAAGTGCTGTACTGCGCCAAACCGCATTGATTACACTAATGGCACACATGGGAAGTTTTGTTCCGGTGGCCGCAGCCAGCATAGCGTTAACAGATAAAATATTTACCCGTGTGGGAGCTAGCGATAACCTAAGTGGCGGCGAAAGTACCTTTATGGTGGAGATGAACGAAACCGCCAGCATCATCAATAATATATCGGCCAGAAGCTTGATTTTGCTGGACGAAATAGGCCGTGGTACCAGTACTTATGATGGCATTAGCATTGCGTGGAGTATTGTGGAATACCTGCATAAAAGTATCCACCAACCTAAAACTTTATTTGCTACCCACTACCACGAACTGAACGAACTAGAGAATAAATTATCCAGTGTAAAAAATTATCATATTACTAATAAAGAGATTGGAAATAAAATTATTTTTCTTCGCAAACTGGCACCCGGCGGCAGTGTACATAGTTTTGGAATACATGTAGCTCGTATGGCAGGTATGCCGCCTGCACTTATAGACCGTGCCAACGATATTCTGAAACAACTGGAAACCAAACATGTGGATGAAGACCTCAACAATATTGTAAAAAAGATAGCTGCTCCGCAATTACAACTCTCCATTTTTGATGCCCACAGCGACACTTTTAACGAGATAAGAACCTTGATAGAAAACTTTGATATTAACAGGCTTACTCCGGTGGAAGCACTAATGAAATTGAATGAGATTAAAAACCTGCTAAAGTAAATTTTACCAGAGCAAGAATATGATTCGATGGATAGGCTTGAAAATATTTTCGGATTTTTATTAGTAATAACTTTTATTGTCTTTTTGCTTTCTCACAAAAAAAAGCATGATTCTTTTTACTAATTTCTTCAATACCATGCTTGCTAACAAAAAACAGCAATCGTAACAGCACCCAATCTATCATTCTTTGGAAACTACTCTTGAAATAATATTCAGCTTACCCAATTTAAACGAGGGTTTGGATGTAACCCACAAAAAGTATTAGTCTATAAAATTTTAACAATAGTAATAAAGTAAAATGCAAAGAGAACTAAGCATTATACTGATAGCAAAACCTATAGGTATCCCTTCTCAGTAAGTGTAAAATCATATATGGTCGGTGGGCTGCAATCCGATTGAAGACAAGTTTAGGCAGGCCAAAAACGGGTACGATAAGCATCGTATAAAAGCAAGGCTTAACCAATAGAAGGCTACTAAAAATTCAATTAGAATCACTTATATCATAATGTTAATACAACTCCATTTTGCAATACCGATTTTTTATTTTGATGTTACGGTGAATAAGATTTTATCAAAAATTTACAGAAGGTTTGTGCTAGTTGATAAATCATAATATGCTTTACTATACTTTAACTTTTGTTTATCTAATCTTTTAAAAATCATTGGTATTCTTTTTTCAAAATTCTCCCAATTCTTGTTGTTTTTAAAAGTCCAGAGTACTTCGCTTAAGGCAGCCAATCTTGGAAAAAGCATGTACTCCACTTTGGAAGTGTTCTCCATATATTCCGACCACACATTGCCTTGTGCACCCAAAATAAATTTGGCTTCTACTGCCGAAAGTGCCGCTGGCACAGGATCGTAGCTATACACGGTTTCTATAGGCAGGTAACCGCCAATGGTTACACTGTCTTCATTTTTGCTTTGGCTATGATCTAGGTAGCAGTGGCTACCGGGTGTCATTACTACTTCGTGGCCTTGTTTGGCTGCGGTTATGCCTCCTTTTTCTCCACGCCAGCTCATTACGGCAGCATTGGGTGCCAGCCCACCTTCCAATATTTCATCCCAGCCTATAATTTTTTTGCCCTTGGTATTAATATATTTTTCTATTTTCTGTATGAAATAACTCTGTAAACCATGCTCATCTTTCAGCCCGTTTTCTTTAATCAATTGCTGGCAAAAGGCTGAACGTTTCCAGGATTCTTTTGGGCACTCATCGCCACCAATATGTATGTAGGCTGCCGGAAATAGTGGCAGCACTTCGTCTATCACATCTTGTAAAAAATTAAAAGTATAATCGGTTGGGGCAAATACATCTTCAAAAACGCCCCAGGTTTCCTGTACCTTTTTCCCCTTCTTCATTTTACTGGCTTCGGATGCAGGGCCGGGTATAACCGTTGATTCTTTTGGGAAGCAACTCAATTGCGGGTAAGCAGCAATTGCCGCCGACGCATGGCCTGGCATTTCTATTTCAGGGATAACAGTTACAAAGCGGTTTTTAGCATATTGTACAATTTCTTTTACTTGCTTTTGGGTGTAAAAGCCACCATAGTATTTATTGTCGTTACCAATGCCCGGATAGTGGCCAATAATGGTGCCATCTCTAAAACCACCAACCCTTGTTAGCTCAGGATATTTTTTTATTTCAATCCGCCAGCCCTGATCGTCGGTTAAATGCCAATGGAACGTATTGAGCTTGAAATATGCGATGTAGTCAATGTATTTTTTTATAAAATCGAGTGGCATAAAATGACGAGCCACATCTAAATGCAAGCCACGATAAGCAAACCTTGGCTGATCCATAATCGATGCACAAGGCAGTAGCAGTTTTAAAGAAGTTTCTGTTGGCAATAATTGAATAATGGTTTGTATGCCATAAAAAGTACCTTGATATGTGTCTCCGGAAATATGAATGGATGAGGGTGTTATCTGCAATTCGTATTTTCCCTCAATACCCTTTACCAGTAAACGTTTTACGCCAAGGCGTATATAATTTTTTGTAGCTTTTGTAGCCACATTTAAAGTAAAACCATAAAACCGTTTTAGGTAATCATTTAAAAAATTAGCAGATTGTTTTTGGCCTGCATCATCCAGCAATAATACGGTGCTTGCCGAAAGGTTAAAGGTGCCGGATTTAGCTACAAGTTGCTGCGGCTTTGGCGTTATTGGATACTGGTTTGTATTGCTTTGAGCCATGCTTTTTAGTGAAGCCAATGCTAGTAGAATAACAACTATTTTTTTCATTTGTAATGATGATTGTTTTGGATAAACAAGCTACAATTCTTTTGTGGTTAATGGCATTATTATCTTACTTTCTTTGTGGTGCAAGCTTATCATCAGTGGTTTATAATCTTCAGAGGTGGCTTCCGGTATTTTTATAAATTGTTGCGGGTTACGATCTGTTATGGGAAACCAACTGCTTTGCACCTGCACCATAATCCGATGCCCTTTTTTAAAAGTATGTACAATCTCGTTCAGGTAAAATTTTACCTCTTCTTTTTTGCCTGGTACAAAAGCCACAGGCTTCTCCATACTTTTTCTGAATTTACCACGAAACACTTCGGCTCTTATCAGCCGCTGAAACCCTGCCATAACAATGCCATTTTTGTTGCATGCAGTATCGGGTAATACATCTATTACTTTTACTATAAAATCTGCATCTGGCTTTTTGTTGGTACTGCCTTTAATTGCTTGCATCGACACAAAAAGGTCGGCAGTAATGCGGCCTGCTACTGTAACATCATTTTCCAATACTTCAGTTTGATACACCAACACATCTGGACGTTTGGCAGCAAACCGTTGGTCGTCCACCATGTATTCATTTCGCCTGCGACCACTTACTGTTGCAATGTAGGGGACGGGGTTTGCAGGGTCGCTTATGTAATTAGTGGTATCAGTATTAGCACCTTTTGTATTAGATAATTTACCATTGGGCTCAAAATAAAAAGCGGTGGAATTAGTATTAGCAGGTGGCCAGGCATTTAACTGTATCCATTCGTTGGTACCTGTATTAAACACGGTTGCCTTTTGTAAATTATTGCTGCCTTTTCCTTTTAGATAATAATTAAAAAAATCGGTTTCAGCCTGCTGATAGTAAGCATTTAGATTGCTGCCAAAATCTAATGTGCCAAAACTGCTCCAGGTTGAGCGGCTCCATGCTCCATGCGTCCATGGGCCCATAAAAAGATAGTTTTTATTTACTTTATTCTGTTGCTCAATCGCTTCGTAAGTACGTAAGGCACCAAATAAATTTTCGGCATCAAACCAACCACCAACTACTAACACAGCAGGGTTTATATTTTTTAAATGTGTACGTATATTTCGCTCTTTCCAAAAGGCATCGTACGTGTCATGCTCCAGGTATTGGTTCCATATTTTTGATTGGTTATTGTATAGCTTTTCACCATTGGTATTCTTTACACTACCCATCTGCAAAAAATATTTATAAGCATACTGTATGGGCGAATTGAAAATCATTTTATAATCAGTGCCAGAGCTGTTCTTTTTGCCATCAAAATAATTCATAAAACTAAAATTATCCAGCAGAAAAAAAGCACCATTATGGTTGGCATCATCACCTATAAATTCGTCGGTAACGGGCGCCTGTGGAGAAACGGCCTTAATAGCTGGGTGTGCATTTGGCAGCGATGCTGTAGCGTAAAACCCCGGGTAGGAAATGCCGTATAATCCTACATTTCCATTATTGCCAATAATGTTTTTTACAAGCCAGTCCACAGTGTCAAAAGCATCACTACTTTCATCCACATCATTGTTTGTTTTCTTTTTGGCTATATGGGGTGTCATCTCTTCAAAATTACCTTCGCTTTTGTAACGGCCCCGTACATCCTGATATACAAATATATATTTTTCGTTTAGCAGTTTTTTATTAGGCCCCATGCCGAATCTTGGGTATAGGGTATCTCCGTAAGGGTAACAGCCGTAGGGTGTTCGCTCCATTAAAATGGGATAATTATTTACTGCAGATGCATCTTTCGGAATATAGACTGCTGTATATAATTTTACCCCATCTCTCATCGGTATCATTTGTTCTTTTTTGGTAAAATTTGCCTTTATAAAAGTAGCATCTAACCCAACGCCCTGAGCAAAAACAATGGTTGAAAAAAAAAGAAATAAAATAGTTAGTGTATGTTTCATATTAATATTATATATAGTTTATATATTTTTATGTAAATGATTGATTGGTAAAAAAACAAACCTATTTTCTTTCCGACATACATAAGGCTCAATACGTACCTAACAAGTTTTTTTAGTATTTATTTTAATATAGGGAATACTATCTTACTAGCCAGCCCTTCTGTATGGTAAATTCGAATAGTGGCTTTTTGAAAATCTTCTGGGCTGGCATGGTATATATCCATAAACTTTTGAGGGTTCATATCCGTTAGCGGAAACCAGCTGCTCTGTATTTGTACCATCATCTTATGCCCTTTTAAAAAGGTGTGTGCCACATCGGGCATGGTTATTTTTACCTTGGTTATTTTATTGGTTACAAAGGGTTCCGGTTTTTCAAAACTGTTACGATATTTGCCCCGCAGCACTTCGGCACGAACCAACATTTGATAGCCATTCATACTGGTGTCGCCATGGTAAACGGTGTCTGCAATATTAAGATTTGTGTACCTGTAAGAATTGCCAGAATCTGCTACATCACCCGGAAAAACATCAATCAATTTTACTATAAAATCAGCATCTGTTCCAGAAATGCTCACCATTAAATTTGCAACTAAGGGGCCACCCAAAGTTAGATTTTCTTTTAGTGTATCGGTGGTAAAAACGAGTACATCATTTCGCATTGCTGCAAACCGCTGGTCGGCTACCATAAATTCACGGGTACGTTGTTTAATAGTATCGCCTTGGTGTGGAACTGGGTTTGCCGGATCGCTGGTATAGCTGCTCCATGCAAGTATAGAATCTGGTTTTTCACGATAAGCCAATGGGCGTGGATGCCAAAACGAAAGCTTTTTATTTGCCTGCAAATACATTGGTTTAAACACTACTTCTTTTGGCGGCCATTGTTCAAACCTTTTCCAGTTATTCTCTCCGCTAAAAAAAATAGTTGCTTCCTTTATTTTATCAAAATTTCCTATTCCGTTTAGGTGAAAATTAAAAAATGGAATCTCAATATTTTGCTGGTACCATGCCGATGTTTCAGTTCCGAATTTTACTTTGCCCAGGCTGCTACCGTTGGCCCTACCTTCCCAAGCGCCATGGAACCACGGCCCCATAACCAGTTTATTATAGGTACTTGTAGGATTGCTTTTTTCGATGGCTTTGTACAGCGCCCACGCACCAAAACAATCTTCGGCATCGTACAGGCCACCTACCGTAAGTATGGCTGGCTTTATGTCTTTTACAAAGTTGCGGGGGTTACGTGCCCTCCACCATGCATCGTAATTGGGGTGGTTCATCAGGTCGTTCCAAAATGGTATTGTATCTGCAAAAATTCGGCTGAGTTGAGCCAGCGATTGATTTTCCAGATAAAACTTATAGGCATCTGATTCTTTCCGCACAAACCCCTGGTTATATTTCGTGGTAGGCTTAGGCCTTGGCACACCAAAGCCTGCATAAAATTCAAAAGCATCTATCAGCATCAATGCGCCGCCATGGTGAAAATCGTCTCCCACAAACCAATCGGTTACGGGTGCTTGTGGGGATACTGCTTTTAATGACGGGTGGCCACTTAAAGCCGCCATAGTACTGTAAAAACCCGGATAGGATATTCCGAATACGCCAACTTTATTATTGTTATTTGGAATATTTTTTACCAACCAGTCTATGGCATCAAAGGTGTCGCTTGCTTCGTCTATATCGGTAGGCGATTTTTTATTGGGGTTAAATGGGCGTACATCCACAAATTCGCCTTCGCTCATAAACCGGCCTCTTACATCTTGAAATACCATGATGTACTTTTCACGACAATATGCGATTTGGTATTTTGTCCAAAACTTAAAGAAATCTTTTTCCCCATAAGGCTGACAACTGTAAGGCGTACGTTTAAGCAATACCGGATGTTTTTCGGTAGTATCGTTGGGTATATAAATGGCAGTAAACAGTTTAATACCATCTCTCATGGTTATCATTTTTTCTACTTTATGGTAGTTGTTTTTTACCCAAATAGAATCCTGATTTATTTGCCCAAAAGAAGCAATAGAAAGAATAGATATCAGAAGAAAAAAACAAAAACGTAGCGGCATAGTAAATAATTTATTGTAAAGTTAAGGATGCTAACAAACCCTTAAGGTCTATTTTTAGCAACTGAAATTAAAGAGTGGCTGAAAAGACCTTATAGGTTTTGGGGAGTGATTCTTTGTAGCTTTTTGTCTATCACCTTTTTTAACACCAATGCTGCCAATAAAAACACCGCCGTGCCAATCAAATTCATTCGCATGTTTTTTTGAGAATCGGGTATTAGCGAAAAAAAATAACGGTGTTGTAATAAATTTTGAAACCACTTATTGATAAAACCAACAGCATTAAAAAGTAGTATTCCTAACAACAATCGCAGCCCAAAACTCCGCACATTATATGGCGACAATTTCAGCACCTTTGTGCTGATAAAACAAATCATCACCCCAAATAAAATATGCTCCAGATTATTGAGCCATAATTCTACAATTGACAAAAATTGGTAATGCCTGGTACGCTCCCAAACTACAAAAATGAGGTACAGTATAAACAATGCATTGAACCATTTATAAGTTTCTTGTAAATATTGCTTGCGGCTGTTAAGTTAAGTAACAGTAAGTACCAACGAACCCCAATAATAGTAGAGTGCCGTTTTATGGTTGATGAAAATTCCAGCCAAAATTACAGCAGCACAAAACCAAAAAACTTTCAGATTCATCGCTTAATTTTTTATGTCGGCTATGGCTTTATCTATATCACTTATATTATACTTTTCTGCTACTACTGCGCCATCCATAATAACAACACCGGTATTGGCCCGCAGAAATGTTTTCATTACTGTACCGTCGCAAATAAGCGTCTGATTTACTTCTCCGAGATTTATTTTGGGGCTAAGATCAGGAACGTTTGTTACGAGATAAGTCGGGATATTTTTTGTTTTCGCAATTGCTTGAATTTGCAAAAATTCTGGGCCACATTTCAGTATGGTTTTATCTGTCCAGTCTTTAGCAAAAAAGAGTACATATTTTCCTTTTTGAGAAAGTACCGAAGCCGTAGTATCCACGCCGGCAGGGGTTTTAAGCATAAAGTCGGTTATGGCAGGGATTGCATTTCCTTTCCGCACCAGCGAATCTTCCCTCAACATATCTGTATAGATTGCTTCATCAAAATCATCCGGAAAGTGGGCTACATCAAACTTCACTTTTTTACCATCTTTTTTGTAGGTAAAATAGGTAACAAAACTATCGGAAACAGCACCCGGTGGTGGCAGCATCTGTTTCATAATATCCTTGCCTTTGGCATAAGGCAGGCAATCTTTTAGCGGCAAATGTTGCAGCACATAGAACATCAATAACACACATGCCGCTGTGGAACCAATCAGCAAAATCCCATTAAGCATTTTGCCCAATAGCGGCTGTATTTTATTGTATTGCAAACAAAGCAAAACAATCATAACCAGCAAAATAATATCCTTGGTAAACGATACGCCTGAGGTGATGGGAATACAATCGCCAAAGCAACCACAGCTATGAAATTTACCGCTGAGATACGCATAGCCGGTAAGAAAAGTAAAGAACACAATTAGTAATAAAAGCAATCTTGTAACCAGTTTTGGCCGCCAACCCAGCAGCAATGCCACACCTGCAAAAATTTCAAAAGCTATCATTACCACAGAAACTGTAAGGCTAAATTTAGGTGCCCAATCCCAGTTCCATTTAGCAAAAAATTCGTTCATCTTATAGCTCAGTCCCAACGGATCTATTGCTTTAACCAATCCACTAAAAATAAATAACACACCAACTAAAAAACGGGTTATCGAAACAATAATTTTCATTTAATGGATAATTATTTAATGGATAATGGAATAAAGTCACTACTAACCACTTACTTTTTTTTCGCCAGTATAATCGCAAATACTGCATAGTTCAGCATGTCCATATAATTGGCATCCAGACCTTCGCTAATAGTGGTTTTACCGTCGTTACGGATGATTTGTTTTATGCGGTACAGCTTTTGCAGAATCAGGTCCGTTAGCCCTTCCTGGCTCATATCCCGCCAGGCTTCGCCGTAATCGTGGTTCTTACTTTGCATCAGCGATTTTGTAATGGCCACCTGTTCATCGTACAGTTTCGAAACCTCGGCCACAGGTATTTCATCAATCGCATCCTTACCCAACAGCAACTGTAACAGCCCAATAACGCTGTAGTTAATAATACCCCGAAATTCGTCCATTATATCATCGGCCACCATCTGTTGTCCACCTTCCTGAATCGTCCTAATCCTTTTGGCCTTAATGTAAATCTGATCGGCAATACTAATGGGCCGCAACACCCGCCAGCTAGTGCCGTAATCGCTGCTTTTTTTAATAAAAATATCTTTGCTGCCTTTTATTACGGCGTCGTATTGTTGGTTGGTGTTGGTCATTTCTTTTACTTTTTTTTGAGCCAGAAGCCAGTGCTACTATGAAGCTACATTGGCGAACGTTGTTAATCCCGTAGCATTAAGGAACTCCGTTCGAATGATTGCTACTTTTGGGCATTTATCGGTTACTTTCGAACTTGTTTTTTGCAACAATCTAAAAATAAATGAAGACCGAATGTACACACTCAACTGCAAAGGAAAAATCCTTAATATAGAAAGTCCCATCGTAATGGGCATCATTAACATTACACCCGATAGTTTCTATGTCGGCAGCCGCCAACAGGCATTGGAAGACATTGTACAACAAGCCAAAAAAATGCTGAACGAAGGAGCCGCCATCCTCGATATAGGCGGCCAGAGCACCCGCCCCGGCGCTGAACAGGTAGGTGCAGAAGCGGAAATAAAACGCGTAGTACCGGCCATTGCAGCCATTTTACTACAATTTCCCGAAGCCATTATTTCAATAGATACTTACAATGCCTCCGTGGCTAAAGAAGCCATTGATGCCGGTGCTGCAATGGTAAACGACATTAGCGGTGGCATGATGGATGCAGAGATGCTTGCCACCGTAGCCACTCTCAAAGTGCCGTATGTATGTATGCATATACAAGGCACACCCGCCACCATGCAGCACAACCCGGTGTACAATGATGTAACCAAAAATGTGCTTGATTTTTTTATAGAAAGAATAGACGCCTGTCGCAGTGCAGGAATCCAGGATGTTATCATCGACCCCGGCTTTGGTTTTGGTAAAACCATTGAGCATAATTTTACATTGCTCAAAAATTTATCTGTCTTTAAAATTCTTGGAAAGCCCATCCTGCTAGGCATTAGCCGCAAATCTACTATTTACAAAACCCTTGGCGTTACTGCTAATGAGGCTTTAAATGGAACAACGGCTTTAAATACTGTTGGGCTTATAAATGGGGCTGCTATTTTAAGAGTGCATGATGTGAAAGAAGCGGTGGAGGCAGTGAAACTGACCAATCATTTATAGATCTACTATTGTTTTCCATAAAAACAATAATTTGCCATTGTTGTGTGATAAGTTAACTTTTGCCGTGCTTATTTAAAGACATGTAATAGCATATAAAAGCTATTTTATCGATTTTTATGTGGAACAGCCCGGTAATGTGCAGGGAAAAATAGAATGGACTTTAAACCTGATTAGGGTTGTTTCTAAAGTGCCTGAAAAGTATTTTAAGCACATAGAAGGAACGAAAGGGCTTTATGAAATAAGGGTTGAGGTCAAGAATAATATCTATAGGATTTTCTCATTTTTTGATAGAGGCATTCTTGTAGTTCTTGGCAATGCTTTTCTAAAGAAAACCCAAAAAATGCCTAAACAGGAATTGGATAAAGCAATTAAAATAGTGAAAGAGTATTAAATTGAAAACAAAGACTAACAGCACAACATTAGACCAGATTCTGGATAAAAAATACGGGAAAAAGGGTGCCCCCAAACGTGAAGAATGGGAACAACAATTTGAAGCATTTAGGCTAGGCGTATTGTTAGAAGATGCAAGAACCATACTAGGCATGACACAAGAAGAATTAGCCATAAAATGCGGGACCAACAAATCTTACATCTCCAGAATTGAGAACAATGCATCCGATATACGGCTATCCACTTTAATGAAAATTATTCAGCAAGGTCTCGGTGTGCATCTCAAATTTACGCTTCAACATTAACTTTTACCTTACTACCAAATTGAAAATCACTTTACAGAAACCTTATACATTGTACCCGTATGGTACTTTTCTCCCGGCTTTAACATAGTAGTGGAAAAAAAGGTTCATCAGGCGAATCGGGCAAATGCTGTGTTTTTAAACCAAGTGCGGTTTGTAACGAGTTGCTGTTACAACAACTGTATTGCGCAAACAAGTAATCGCTTTTTCTATGATGGTTTACATTTTTGCAAAGCAGTAAAGAAGCTTATGTACTAGGAGGTCACAATACTTTTTTTGGCTTTTTTACAAATTCATTCTGTAGCCGCTTTGGGAGTAAGATTTGGTAAGTTTAATAGTTTTTATTGTATGATTTGTGATGTATGATTTTTCAAGCCCCTTTTCCTTATCTTATGACACTTAATACATCACAAATCATACATGGTATTTAAGCTTCCATCTCTGTGGTTTTAAGTAACTGTATATCGCAGCTTATGCGAACATCTTCGCTTACCAAAACGCCACCTGTTTCCAAGGCAGCATTCCAAACAAGGCCAAAATCTTTGCGGTTTAATTTTCCATTAATGGTGAAGCCTGCTTTTACATT
Organism: Chitinophagaceae bacterium; assembly: GCA_043760535.1. Lineage (GTDB taxonomy): Bacteria > Bacteroidota > Bacteroidia > Chitinophagales > Chitinophagaceae > JAZKFT01. Next base: position 20,312 of record JAYUOV010000181.1, on the reverse strand, counting down.
ACCCCAAGGGTCTTTGGCAACGCCGCCAAATTCTACATTTAATTTAATGCGTTTGGTGATGCCTTTAATGGCAAGGTCGCCCAATAGTTCGTAGCTGCCGTCGCCATCTACATTTTCGTAAGTATTGGCTACAAAAGTTATTTGCTTGTGGTTTTCCACATCAAAGAAGTCAGCACTTTTCAAGTGTGTATCACGGTCGGCACTTGAGGTATCTATCGAATTTGGATCGAGGCTAAAGTTGATTTCGGCAGTCATAAAATCGTCACCGGTGGTAAGTATGCTGGCTTCAAATGTTTTGAAAATACCTTTCACGTTGGTGATCATCAGGTGCTTTACTTTAAATGCAATTTCGCTGTGGCTTGGGTCTATTACCCATTTAGATTGTGTTGACATTTATTACTTTTATAGTTTTAAATTTAAGAAGGTAAAATTAATGTTTAAACATTGATTATTGCAAAAAAATCTTTCATTGTCTATTTTACCCTTTTATACAGTCTTATTTCTGGTATTATCATTTTCCTTTGTGTAATTCATTTCTATTGTATTTCTTTATTCCTCAAATATATCATCATGAAAAAAACATTGGCCTCTTTTGTAACTTTGGTGGCAATCTGTTTTTCTTTTGAAAAAACAAATGCACAAAACGCTGAAAATGATCCGCAAAATGCTAAAAGCGACACCGTAAAGCCAGCTCCCAAATACGAGATGAAACAATATTGGTTTGTAATGCTGGTAAAAGGAAAACGCATTGATGAGATAAAGGATACTGCGGTGATAAACAAACTAGAGGCCGGGCACATGGCCAACCTGAACCGGCTGGCCGAACAAGGCAAAATAAACGTGGCCGGCCCTTTTGGGGATAATGGAAACTGGAGGGGCATTTTTATTTTTAATGTACCTACAAAAGAAGAAGTAGAAGCATTACTGAAAAGCGACCCTGCCATAGCCGCTGGCAGAATGGATTATGAAATCCACCCCTGGTGGACGGCGAAAGGCACCACCTTTAAGTAGATATGCAACCCATTATTTTATGGTTTCTTTCGCTTAAATAAATGCAGATTTTTATCAAGCACTATTTGCAAACCCAGCGAAAATCCAATGTTGATGTGGCCATCATTGTTACTGCCAAGTGGCACAACAAAGTTGGCAGAAGTAGCTAATTCCAGCCCTACATCTGGGGTAATAAACCTGCAATACCCACCGCCAAGGCCAGAATATACAGATGACTGTTCTATCTCTCCAAATGCAGCAGCAAGACCAATACCGCCTTGCAGAAAAAAGCTTTTATACAGACTATCCCTACTGTTTTTGCTATTGTAATAATAACGTGCAAACGGATTTACGCCCACCAAACCTGTAAAGCCATCGGATACAATAGTACCTAACGAAACGCCAGCCCCTGCCATCCAGTTATTCGTAAGCATTACGCCTACAGTAGGGTTTGCCCGAAGGCTAAAAGCAGCTACGCCTTCGCCCAAAATAATACTACTATTGCCCAAAGAAGCACCTATCAATGTATTACCCTTTTTAATTTGAGCCTGTGCCAGGCCAAAGGAAAAAACGAGCAGACATAATGAGTATAGTTTTTTCATGTTTAAATATTTTTACCAAACTCAGAACTCCTTACTTGTGAACTGAAACCGCTTGTTATTCGCAGTCTAAAAAGCCGGATAGTAGCAAACAGTTGAACGGAGCGTCGCCAATGTCGCTCCATCAGGGCACGGCTTTCGCTGGGTTCAAAAAAGAAAAACTACGCAATTAAAACTGAGAGGTGTAAGGAGTTTTGAAACTAAGGAATAAAACAAAATGCACAAAAAAACCAGCCAAAAGGCTGGTTAAATTTTATAAAATATTTTTTAAGGTGTCCCCATTTTTTTAAGATGGCTTACATGCGCTAAAATGGCTTTGCCCATAGTGGGGTATTCCAGATAAGGAATGTTGAACTCCTGACACACATTGCGAACAATGCGGCTGATAGCTGGGTAATGTACATGCGAAACTTTTGGGAACAAATGGTGTTCAATCTGGAAATTTAATCCGCCTACCATCCAGCTTATTAACTTATTATTAGTTGCAAAATTGGCTGTGGTTTTAATTTGATGAACCGCAAATTCGTCGGGCAATTTGTTGCTATCAATGTCTGCTGTAGGAAACTCAGTACTATCTACTGTATGTGCCAGTTGAAAAACGATACTTAAAACCAGGCCTGCTACCATTCCCATTGTCATAAATCCAATAAACCATGCAAGAGGACCCACCACTATTATGGGTATTAACATGTAAATAGCCGCATGTAATATTTTACCACTCCAAAAAGTGAAATGGTCTTTGGCACTCATTTTTTTAATAGGTACACTACCAATCATTCCGCTAAAATACTTCTTATAATCTGTGTAAAATATCCAGGCTACATAGAGCAGCATGTATAAAAACCAAAAGTACCAATGCTGAAAACGGTGCATCATAAACTTTTTTTGGTGTTCGTTCATACGCATTAGAATGCCCACATTTATATCATCATCTACACCTTCTACATTGGTGAAACTATGGTGAATCATACAATGTTTCATATTCCACATAAAAGCATTGCCCCCCAAAAAATCTAGCGACCATGCTGCAAATGCGTTCAGTTTTTTGTTTTGACTAAAGCTGCCATGGCTGCCATCGTGCATTACATTAAACCCAACACCCGAAATTACAATGCCCAAAAAACCACATTCTACCAAAGCCAAATACCAAACCGGTGTAAAAAACACCAAATGAACATACACCGCTACCAGCAGGGCTATCAGCACAATTGCCTTCATGTATAGTTTGGTATAACCACGGCGTTCTACACCACTTGTATCAAAGTATTCCTGCACACGGCTTTTTAATATACTGTGGATAGAAGGGCTACCTGATGGAAATTTAGGAATCATGAATTTTTTATTTAGATGAATTATTTATCATAATTGTAAAATTGGGTGTGAATGATGCAACAGAAAGATTGTGTAAAAGAGGACGGATTTTATTTTCTTAATTGATAAACAGATTGCAAAAAGAATAGTTCGGCCGATTTTAAAAGGCAAAATATTTCTTAATTTTAGGGTACAAAGATAACCGCCAAATTTTAAGAAAGAAGACAAAGATTTGTTAGTTAAAGTTACTATCCTATCTGTTTCTAATGCAATGATAATACTGTGCCGGATGCTATTATATGATGTAAAACAGGTTTACGTAACATTTTGCACCAGTGCCTCTAAGCTGCTGAGGCCTATCATTTTTTCGGAAATAAAGCCTTCGGCATACGGTACGCCTATCATTTTGCCCAGCATTTTAGCACGGTAAATAATGCTTTCTAAAAAGTCGGGGGTAGAAATATAAGTTTGTGGTTCGCTGGTGTCGGGAGAATTAAATTGGGTGCTGTAAGCTTTAATAGCTTCTATTTTACGATCCATCACAGGGGTAATGTCCACCACAAAATTGGGTTGCAAGTAGCGGTCTTGTATATAATGTAGCACATATTTGGGTTTCCAGGGTGCTTGTACAATGCCATTATCCATCGTCTCTACTTTTCTTAACCCAGCTAAAAATGAAGCATCTTGTAATAGTTTTGCCCCACGGCCATGGTCGGGGTGGCGGTCGGAGGGTGCATTGCACAAAATAATTTCTGGCTGGTATTTTCTAATGGCCCAAATAACTTCCAACTGGTCGGTTTTATTATTTTCGAAAAAACCATCGGCCAGTTTCAGGTTGTCTCGTACGTTTAGTTGCATAATGGCGGTAGCTGCAATGGATTCTGCAAAACGGGTTTCGGGTGTACCACGGGTTCCTAGTTCGCCCATGGTTAAATCTATTACACCCGTTTTTTTGCCTTGCAATTTTTCCATCATTAAAACGCCGCTGCAACCTAGTTCTACATCATCGGGGTGGGCACCAAAGGCCAGTATGTCTATTTTCACTAAATTTTTTAAGGATTGTAGGATTATGGGACTAGGATTTAAGGATTGCAGGATTGTGAGATTTAAGGTTTGTAGGATTAAGGGACTAGGATTTGAGGATTGTAGGATTGTGAGATTTAAGGATTGTAAGATTTGAGGATTATTGTTTTTTATTGCCTGTTTAATGGCAGCAAAATAATGACTGTTTCGCCAGCATTGCAAACTGCAAACAAAATAACTGCCAACTGATTTTATCCTCTGTACAGTTTTTCCACATCTTTCACTATTTGTTCTATTTCTTTATCTGCACCGGTAGGGTCGTAGGATTGCTTGAGGTTGCTTCCAAAAACGAAGGCTATAGATTGGTATAAAACGGCATTGAAACCGCCCTTGTATTCTTTTAATATTTCAAAACAATTATTGCCGGTTTCCCGGTTAATGAGTTTCATCAACACTTTGCCCTGATAAACGCTGAGGTCGGTAATTTTGCTGGTAAAATTTTTACGCATATCCTTTTCCCTGGCTTTAATTATTTTCTTTCGTTCTTTTTCGTTGGTTACACCGTTAAGTTTAGCATTTACTTCGTTTATTATTTTTCCGGCTTCTTTAGCGTAAGGATAGCACACATATACTGCATTGCGAAGCCGCGTCCATTCTTTCTTTTTTTCCACCATCCACGGGGGCATTTTGGCATAGCAGTATGCATCTAGCAGTGCACCGGTAGGTATTATAGATCCATCGGCCATTACGGTTGCATATACCACCATTGTATCATTGGCGCCATATACAGGGTGTATTGGCTGCACCTTTGGCGGTTGGGCTATTGCCCAAAAATTACCAGTAGCTAAACCGATAAGTAAAAGTATATCTCGAATTTTTTTCTTCATTCTGCCTGTAAATTTACCGTTGTGGATTATACAATGAGCAAGACACGGATAAAAAGCATTTGTTTAACAGGCATTGCAGCCATGTTGTTAGCTGCTTCGTGTAAACTAAAAGAGGAAAAAATACGTGAACAGGAAGCCTGGCAAAAATTAATGGACAGTACGGGCAATGCTATGCTGGATAGTATTTACAAAAAGGAAACTGTAAGGCTCGATAGCTTGAAAAAAATGAGGGTGACGGAAATTGTAGATTCTATTTTGGCGGAAGACAATAGTTTTAAAAAATAGTAGCACTAAAATAATGAAGCAACCAAAGTATCAATATCGTTCTGAACCGCTTTTGCAATTATTTGAATTCATGAGCGAAGGGCCTAAGGGAACTATAAAAAAAATTGTGGAGTATACAGAAACCGGCACCGAAAATGTTTACAATATAGGCTTTGGCGATTTTGACGAAACTAAAAATAGCATTAATGACATTTCAGTAACCAATAATGCAGATAGTTTAAAAGTACTGGCAACAGTTGCTTCTACAGTTTATGCATTTATAGAAAAACATCCGGAAGCCTGGATATTCGCTACCGGAAGTACAGCCGTTAGGACAAGGTTGTATAGAATGGGCATAACAAATAATTTAGCCGAAATTTCGGAGGACTTTGTAGTTTTAGGATACAATAAAGAAGGAAATTGGGAGGAGTTTATTGTGGGTGAAGATTATGAAGCCTTTTTATTGACCAAAAAAGATAATAAATTTGCAATATGACAGTAGAGCAATTAAACAAATCAAAAGTTCCAATTATTGTTTTTGATAAAAAATTGGAAGCTTTCAGAGGCAAGGTTTTATTTCCTGAAAAACTAAAAAAAGCCACCGAAATACTGAGCAAATCAGGATTGCCCAAGTTGAAAAAGTGATTTATTTTCCGGAAGTAATAACAATGTTTAAAATTGGACAAAACCGTTAAATGAAAAAAAATGGTATTGCCTTTATTATTTTTCTCATAATCACCAGTTGCGATGCTGTAAGCACTTACCAAGGCAACGAAATAGCCGCAACTAATAAAATATTGGGTAAAGTGGAAAAAGTTAAAGCCCAATTACGGCTACACAGCGATAGTATGCTGTACAGCGAGGCAAGGCGGATTGTGGATTCTATAAAATTAGTGGGTAATAAAAACTAAGATTTTTCTTCCGCTTCCATCTCTTTTTTCTTAGGTAAAAATAAACCTGCAATTCTGCTTCTTTCGCCGATTAATAAAAGCCCAACTAAGATTTTTACCGCAGAAATAATTACAAAAGAAATAGTTGGACTATCATCTCCAAATCTAGATCTGCCCCCTTCAAAAAATTAAAAAAAACCTGGCAAAACACAGGAATTTCGGTAATAATTAAAAACATACCTGTAACTACTATTGCAATAATATAAACCGCTTCCGATGAAATATTGAGTTCAAAGAGTTTCTCATCAAAACCTTTATCTAAAAGAAAAAAATTAATGAGCTTTTCTGTTCTGAAAAGCAGGAAATAAGAGATATAAATGCAAAGACCCAATAGTAGAAAAAAGCCACCTAGCGAATATAAATTACCATCATCATCAAAAGAGTTTTTGGCAAAATAAAGGATAGAAACAATATGCGGTAGTATCAAGCACAATATCCTTAACAACTTAGATTCCCAAAGCTTTAAGGATAATAGTGAACAGGCTATGTGGCGTCATTTTCTATTTTTACAGGGTATAAAAAATTCAAAAGGGATTTTTTAAGCCACCTGCTTAAAATCATCTTCTTCGGGCTTCTTCCGCATTAAATTTACACGCCTAAAAATACTCATTACAAAACCTAGCACTGTAACCATAATGCCAATCCACAGCACATTGATGTGAGGAAATTCGTACACTTTTAAAGTTATAAAATCGAGGATGGCACCGGATTCTTTTACGCCAATTTCTACTTGCTGCTTTTGGGCATCTACCAGTTTATTAAGCTTAAAAACAAGGCTTTGGCTCATCACCGTATCTGGTAGTGCTTCCAGTTGGTTGTTCTTTAAAATAAAGGCTGGCATTGCTTTGTAGAGCAATCCTGTTTTATTTATAACCGTAATATCAGCCACAAATGCAGTATCCGTAGGTAAAAAATTGTGCTTACTGTCTTGTGGATTTAGTATCAGTTTGTTAAGTACCCACATTCCATTGCTGTAAAACATGGTATCGCCATTGGCCACTATTTTATCCTGGTAACGGGCTGTATCTTTTCCCAGCTTTTTAGGATCGGTAAGGTAAGTAACGTAGGTAAAAATATCTCGGTTCCAGTAGTGTTTGGCATCGGGGTTTGGTGTAAGTCCTTCGCCGCCTTTGTTATTGCTGATTACATCGGGGTATAGCTTAAAATTTCTGCCACCGGTTTTACTTTTAAAATCTATTTCGTAGTAGGTTTTGCTATTGCTATAGTTAATCGTATCACGGATATAAGTTACATCGTATTGGCCCATATCTGTTTGCACACCCTTAATCAGTGTGGTATTTTCTAAAGAGTTTTCTTTATCATCCGCCTTTAGCGGCGAAATACCCGTTTTATTAAAACTTAAAACCGTACGGTTACTAGCAGAAACCAGAATACCCACCAGCACCAGCCCGAAGCCTATATGTGCTATGGAAGCACCTGCCAGTTTCATTTTACCCTTAATACCCGTAACAATATAACTGGCATTGGCCACTATAGCATACACCGCAGCAAAAGTGGCCAGGTACAATGCGTAATGAAAAACGGGCCCTTGTTTGGTGTACAGGTTAGGTTCTACAAAACCAATAATAACGGTGAGAATAGCAGCTATTAAAGTAGGTAAGGCCAGTTTTTTATAAAACACATTTTTAGGCGTATCCTTATAGCGCAGGTATTGGGTGATGGCTGTGAGGATGCCTATAATCAACGCAATAAAAACCTGGTATTGGTTGTAAGAAAATTCAGGATCAGCAGGGGGGGCAAATGCTTTTACATTGAAACCTTTAGGTATCATTTTATTAAATACTGGTAGCGATGTTTGTATAATAACTACCACCGCACTTAAAAAGAAAATTAAAGAACCGATGAACATCCAAAATTCACGGCTGTAAGTGTTTTCTTCTTTTACTATAGTAGGCACCTGCTTATTAAGCTGGTACACAAACACACCAATACCGCCAACAATGGAGAACAATGTAAAAAATGGATACCAAAACCCAAGGGTAGATAACAAGGCAAAAACGCCCAAATAAATGAAACGCTCTTTCGTATTTTTTGCCGCTACCAGTGGTGCATACCATGCAAATACGCCAAGGAAAAGAAACAACTGCACATTCATACCCAAATCGGTAAAGGCATGTACACTTGTATCTCCCAGTACACCGCTACGGGTTAAAAAAGTGGAGTATAGCACCAGCAAAAAGCTAATGGTATAAAACAAATAGGTGCTCCGCAAAGAATAGCCGCTACTCTTAAAAATAAGGTTGGTATGGATGCCAGCAATCAGCACAAACCACGGCACTAGCGAAGCATTTTCCACCGGATCCCAAGCCCAGTAGCCGCCGAATGTAAGGCTCTCGTACGCCCAAGCGGCACCCATCATAATGCCCGTACCCAATATAGCTGCGCTAAATAACGCCCATGGCAAAGCGGGTGTGGTCCATCCTTTATGATCTTTACTAAGCATACCAGCCATGGCAAATGCAAAAGGCACAATTGTAGAAGCGAAACCCAAAAACAAAATAGGCGGATGAATCACCATCCAATAATTCTGAAGCAAGGCATTTAGACCTTGGCCATCTTTAATTAGCTCTAAATAATTGGGTTGGGAAAAAATGGGTGCAGCAAGTTCGTTGCGGAGCAAAACAAAAGGGCTGCTGCCTACTTTATGGCCAAAAAAATACAGGCCTATCAGCATGGTAGCCAGGCAAGCCTGCGCAAAACTCAATACGAACATTACGGGTGCTTCCCATTTTTTGCTACGCCAAATAAGTATCCAGCCTAGTACACAATGCCAAAAGCTCCAAAGCATAAAACTACCTTCCTGGCCTTCCCAAAAGCAGCTAAGCAGGTATTTTATTTCGAGGTTTTTACTGCTGTGCTGCCAGGCATATTTATACTCAAATAGATGGTGCGAAATAATATAGTACAAGGTGGCAAACATACCCACCACTGCAATGGTTTCTAAAGCAAAGGCAATTCTTGCAAGCCTTATCCAGCCTGCTTTTTCAGGCGTTCCGTTGGTTTTAAAAGCTTTAAAAAAAGAAAAGGTCGCCAACAAACTTGCGACCAGGGAAAGTATTGATAAAAAGTGTCCTAATTGTCCAGGAAAAAGATGCTCGTTTAAATATTTCATTCGTTGATGTTTGGCAGTATTGCAATTGGCAGTTGGCAAGCCAAGTACTGAGCCTTTGTTTTGTTCAATAATGTTTGTTCCCAATTTTGCAAACTGCAAACTGAAAAATTGCCAACTTCTTATCCTTTTGTTTCTAACTGCTTCTTAGCAGCGTCGATATCGTCTTTGTATTTACTTGGGCATTTTAGCAAAATATCGTCGCAATGAAAACCATCGGCTTGCATTTTTCCTTTCAGCACAATGCGTTCACTTTGCTCTAATTCGGGTGGTTTTGGTTTATTGCTGATAACCCTTGTTTTATTACCTAAAGAATCAACAATAGAAAAGGAACAAAAGTTTGGATTGGCCAATGCATCGTATTCAATTGGCTGTGTACGATCTAATTTGGCTATTAAGTGTACAAACTGATCTGGCTTGGCTTTGGCCGAGGCAACGGTGTCGTAAGTGGAGAGATCCGTCATAAAACTGATCATAATAGCAATGGCAGCAGCTACGGCTACCAGTAAAAAAATGTGCAACTTCTTCATGTTTCTCTTCCTACTTTTATTTCGTTTGCAAATTTATGGCAGCATGGTCATATTAATGCAGCTATCTTCTTTTATAAATACCTATCTATTTTATGCCAATGCTTTTTGTAAGCATCATCTTTCAGCACTAGTAAAAGGCATATCCATTTTACTTTAATTGCAGGAATTTGCAGGTTTTATAAAATTGAAAAAGAATAATTAAGGATAAAATGACAAATGGTCGGCTATGCTTTGCGTTTATTTGCGTTATTTTGATTCATTTTTGTTTACTGCTTTTACTTATCTTGTCCACTTAACAGCAAATTATATGTTAGAATCGTTTGAGAAAATCCCCGTTCAGATTTTTGCAACACCCATTGAGGGATCTGTATTTGCAGCTTCCGAAATAGCTAAACTAATTTTAGCAAAACAGAGTGTTAATCAGCCCTGTATTTTGGGTCTTGCCACAGGTTCTACCCCAATTAGCATTTACAGAGAACTGGTTCGTATGCACAAAGAAGAAAACCTGAGTTTTCACAATGTCATCACTTTTAATCTGGATGAATATTACCCATTAGACCGGGATGCTGTGCAGAGCTATTGGAGTTTTATGCACCTGCACCTGTTTAACCACGTGGACATAAAAGCAGAAAACATACATATTCCGAATGGAGAATGGAGCAAAGAAGAAATAAAAAAACATTGCCAGGAATATGAAGCAACGATTGAATCTGCTGGCGGAATAGACCTCCAAATTTTGGGTATTGGCAATAATGGCCATATAGGTTTTAACGAACCCGGCAGCAGCATTTATTCTAAAGCCAGATTGATAACGCTGGAAAACAGTACCCGGATTGCCAATGTAAAAGACTTTCAGAATCTTACCCGTGTACCTAGGCTGGCCATTACCATGGGTATCAGTACTATTATGAAGGCCAGGCGAATTATTCTTTTGGCCTGGGGCATGAAGGCACCAATTGTAGCTAAATCTGTAGAAGGAAATATATCGGAACAAGTACCGGCTAGCTTGCTACAAACCCATAACGACTGCCTTTTTGTAATAGATGAACAGGCAGCTACAGAGCTTACAAGGCTTAAAAGCCCGTGGCTGGCTGGCGAAATAGAATGGACGCCCAAAATGATACGGAAAGCTGTGGTAAACATGGCTTTGAAAACCGGAAAGCCGGTGCTGATGCTTACCAATAAAGATTACAACGACAATAGCCTCGGCGATTTACTGGTAGAAAAAGGAGATTCTTACGACATTAACCTGCAGGTTTTTTATATGCTGCGGGATAGCATAACCGGCTGGCCTGGTGGAAAACCGGGAGCAGTTATTCCAGGCCATCCCGAAAGAAGTGAGATACAACCCAAACGCTGCCTCATTTTTTCGCCCCACCCAGACGATGATATTATAAGCATGGGTGGCACATTTATGCGGCTGCAAGATCAGGGGCACGAAGTGCATGTGGCTTACCAAACTAGTGGCAACATAGCTGTAACCGACGAATTTGTAACCCGATTTCTAGATTTTGCCGTAGGTTTCGAAGTTTTAAGTGGCATCGACAGCAGTACTTCTTCCAAAATTTTGAGCGAAGCCAAAACTTTTATCGACAATAAAAAAGCCAATCAGGTAGATACCGATCAGGTAAGGCAAATAAAGGGATTGATACGCCGCTGCGAAGCTGCTGCCACCTGCCGGTATGTAGGATTAAAAGAAGGCCAATGGCATTTTCAAAACCTGCCTTTTTACGAAACCGGTACCATACAGAAAAACCCGATGGGAGAAGAAGACGTGCTTAAAACCATTGCTTTATTAAGGCAAATAAAACCGCATCAGGTGTTTTGTGCCGGCGACCTTGCCGACCCGCACGGTACACATAAAGTTTGCCTGGATGTGGTATTTGAATCTTTAAAACGCATTAAAGCCGATGGCGACGAATGGGTAAATGACTGTTGGGTGTGGCTATACAAAGGCGCCTGGCAGGAGTGGGATATTACCGAAATAGAAATGGCCATACCAATGAGCCCGGACCAGGTGATGAAGAAACGGTACGGCATTTTTATTCATCAGTCGCAAAAAGACATGGTACCTTTTCAGGGCAGCGATAGCCGTGAATTTTGGCAACGAGCCGAAGAACGCAATGGTAATACCGCCGATTTATACGGCCGCTTAGGCCTTACCAAATACGCCGCCATGGAGGCCTTTGTTAGATGGCACTTTTAATTTTTGTTTTTTGATTTCGGATTTATGATTTGCAACCCTATATTTGTAGCCCGAAAAGCGAATTTTAAAATCGTAAATCCGAAATTGTAATTCGAAATTTTCTTTGGCTGCGTAGCTCAACTGAATAGAGCATTTGACTACGAATCAAAAGGTTTCAGGTTTGAATCCTGACGCGGTCACAACATAGAAACTCAATACAGTAAAGGGTTCCAAATGAAAAAACCCATGTAGATAAAACTGCATGGGTTTTTTCATTTGCATACAATTTGCATACAAAGACATTTTAACGACCTTAAAAAGTATGGGGGGCTACTAATCTAATGGTTCTTTATCGGCGTTAACTACGGTTATAATTATAGTTTCTGTTACTTCGGGCAAAGCTAATTCGGGCAATGCTGGCCTATCTATCATGCCTAAACGATTTTTTGCGTAAAAGATACCCTTGCCTTCGTTTGCCACTATGTCGGTGGCTAATGCCTTAAATAAGCCCTCAATATTTTTTATAGTGTTGGACTTATCGGTATTGCTTTCGTCGTTAAGCCAATAGTAGTAAGTAGAGCGGTTAATTGTTGGCCGTCCTTTTATCGGTATCCATATCCTAAGAAAATAATCAATGGTAGGTATCTGCCTATCCAATACGGCTACAAGTTTACCGCTGCCTGTTGGGTGCTGCTTTGTATAGGCCATACATTCATCTATGTAGGTGTAGGCCAATTGCTCTAAATGTAGCAGCGAAATATCTGTTTTGGGTGTAGCCATTTTCAGTTTTTATAAAATTATTTGAAATTTATGAACATGCGAAGACTTGCCGCATCAAAGCTGGCTGGTTTAAAAACCTGCCTACCCTATACCCATCTACGGGGCTTGTAGTTGGCAGCAATTCGCCGTCGGTGGCAAACAGGGTATCTACATACTGGCCGGTGGTGGTAAGGATGGTTTGCACTTTATATCCGGGGTAAGTAAATACCATTGGCAGGGCTGCTATATCAGTATCAATAATTGTAAGGCTATCCACCGGCGGGGCTTGTTTCTCCTGTACGGGGTAGGGTGCTGGTACTGGTAGTTTTAGTAAATAATCTGCTAAATCAAAACCCTGTTGCTTATCCGCATCGGTGGCGTTACGCTCCAATAAATCGGAAACTTTAAAGCTGGTAATGTGTGAAAGTTCTTTTGCCTTAATACTCCATTTATCAAAGCCTTTCAGGTCGGGGTATAATATCACATTGCGGCCTTTCAGGATGCTGCATTTATCAGCGTTTAGATTGGTAAGGCTGCCAACTGCCAACCAAATAAATTGTGGCAGGTAAACGCTGGCAATAATGGCCGTTTTTTCGCTTTCTGCTACGGCAATGGTTTTATTTTCATTACCGGGCAATCTTAAAAGATGCAAACCAAACAAGCATTGCACTAACTCAAATTCAGGCTGGTTAAGGGCAGCATGAACCCATGTAATGTGGTTATAAGGCACTTTAATTCTTTTGCCTGTGGTGGGGCTGTACAGCATTATTTTGCCCGTCCTTGTTTTGCCCTGCTTATCTATCTGCCAAAATACTGTTGCACCCGGCCAATGCTTACTACTGCCTATAAAATATTTGCTTATCAGTTGGCAGGTAACCGCTTCGCCAAACTTGCTTATTAGAAACTTTACAAAGTGGTTTGCTTCGTACCCTTTTAGGCTGGCTTTTAAAATAGCCGCATCAATAAAAGATACTGGCTTTGGTGGTGCTGGCTTAAATGCTTTGGGTAGGGTGTATGGTATGGGATGCGGTGTATCAAAAGAAATATTGTTATCCTGAAAATATTGCTTCGGTGTGTAGTGATAGCCGCAACTGCTTTCACGGTTGCACCGGCCTACTGTGGGGGCAATGTGTTTGCCTGTTTCAGTATCAATGTACAGTACAAAGTTTTTACCCTTGCAATTTTGTTCCGGGCAATGGTGGCGAGTGTTCATACCCTTGTATGGTTCTAATATGTATCGGTGCTGGTTCATGGATTGGTGTTTAATTCGTACCATTCGTACGTATCGTACAGGTGTACGAATGGTACGATTCGTACGAATTGGGTTAATTATTCGGGTTCGGGTTCATTGGTTTTCTTAATCCATTTTCTTATTGCCCCTTCGCTAACACCTACCTTTCGGGCTATTTCTACATTTGAAACACCTTGCTTTTTTAGTTCCAATACCTCACTAATCTTTTGCCCTTTATCCTTTTCGGTTACCTCTTTAAGGTGTTCCCGTTCGGTGCAAAAATTTATTAAATCAAACTGCAAAAAATTGTGGGGCTTTTCTATTTGGCAAACGCAAACATTTTCCGCATCGTAAATAAATTCACTTTGCCTAACCTTAATCTGCTTTAGGTATCTAATGTTTTTATCCCTTTGGCTTTCGCCTATGGTAAACGAACTATCTGTAAAACTCATTAGCATTTTACTGCCCTGCAGGTCGTTCCGGGTAATGGGTTTTGATAAATCCCTTTTGGGTGTATGTGCCAATGCTAATATGGAAAGGCTGTACTTGCTTTTTAGGGCTTTCAAATGCTTCATTAATGGCAAAGCATCTTTGGCCTTTTCAGTTTCCGTTTTGAGGTAGGTAAGGTTATCTATTATCAAAACCTTTGCCCCGGTTTCCATTATACTTCGTTCTAATGATTGGTTTAAATAATCTTCAAACGCCTGGCCTTCGGGTATGGTAGCATCCGGGTTTATTTCTACTCTTAAAAAGTGTTCATCAAAAATGTAGTGTTGCTGAAACTTTATAGAATATCGGTTTTCAAATTGTTTGTCGGATAGTTCAAAATCAAAATATAAAATCGGCTGCTTTGGTGCTTCCAACTGAAAATCTTTTATTGCTTCGCCCCGGCTTATGCTGTTGCCTATTTGCACGGCTAAAATGGACTTACCCAAATTGGTATCGGCAAACAAAATACATAGTTCCCCTTCGTACCAAAATTCGCCAAACAACATTTGCGGTACAGGTCGGGTTTTGGCTTGCTCTATCCACCGGCTGGCTGTTTTTACAGTAAACAAACCTTTACTTTCTTTTGCTTCGTTGCCCTGCTTTATCAGTTGTTCCGCATCGGCTTTAATGTCATCTATACCAATGCCAAATTTTTCAAAATCAAACTGTGGTGTTACTTCCATTTCAAAACATTTTTAATTGTGATGAAATAGGAAACATAGCCGGGTTAGTAGTGTACTTATTGGCCTTGTGTTTGGTAATGCTGCAAAAGGTTTTGGTTACAACTGCAATATTTTGTGCCTTTCGCATGGTTCGGCAATACCTGCAAATATTTGCCCTGTCTATACCAGTTGAAACAGATAGTTCCTTCATGGTTTGGGGCTGCTTAAAAAAGCCCTCAAATGTTTGCTTGTACTGGCTACCTTCGTTTTGTCTTTTACCATTGGGGTTAGTTTTATGTTTACGAACGGCTAACTCCTTTTCTTTTTTGGGTACTTAAAAAAGTATCTGCTTCGCTGGCTGCTTCGGCTACTGTTTTTTTGCGGCCTGTTTTTACCCACTCAATAATACTTTGCTTTGAGAAATACAACCGCTTACCTTTTTTCATGCTGGGTACATCGGCACGGCTTACAAGCCCATACATGGTAGGTACACTAAGGCAAAGCAATTCGGCTGCCTGTTGAATGGTTAAAAGGGGGTCGGCTTCGGGTTGGGGTGGTTGTGCGTTACGTACATCTAAACAAGCGTTTACACAATCAATAATAAGTACCTGCAATTGAGATACGGGTAGGGAGATTAAAATGGTTTCTTGCATCTTTATAATTTTGATGCAAGGGAGAAAATAACTTTTACCACGTTTAACCAAATGGTTAATTATGGTAATTGTGGTAAAATTAAATTAGGGCTAAAAGCCTTGCCCTGTATAGGTTTGATGCTGTTTTATTAATTGTGTTTCTGAAATGCTTACCATCCGTATTTTCACTCAGATTAAGATTTTGAAACTGCCTATTTAATAAAATGGTTAGGTTTTTATCTGTCGTAGATTTTAGCATTACCCTATCGTTTTTTAGTATACCAATCCACACCTGCATAACACCTTTTAGTTTGCTTCCAATGATATTTGAGCAATTGGCATCAATTGCTTTTACTTTTTTTAAGGCAGTTATCGCTTTTTTGAAATGGTGGGTTTCAATGAACAAACCTTCCAAAGTTGGAATGCTTTCCGGAATCCTTTGTCCTGCTTTTTTCCCCGACTTATCGGTAACTATACTTTCAGTTGATGCGGCAAAATCTTTGAGGTGTTTTCTATAAAGTAACCAACCTACCCCCTCACTTAAATTGTCAATAATTGCCTTTTCAAATTCGCCTGAACCAAATGCATGTTCAATTATTTCCGGGTATTTCGCATACACCTGCTTGTAGTTGTTTTTTGCATTGTTTACTATATTTTCAATAGGGCAATCTAAACCCTTATTTAGATTACTATACGCAATACTTACATATTGTAGATAATTAAAACTTTCACTTTTACTGGCATTTCCATTTGCTGCCACTTTTATTAATTGTTTAGAATATTCACGTTCTATCCTTTCAGTTTCTGCTATAATAAATTCATCATTACTAATAAATGAACCGGCAGTTTCCAACTTCTTTAATAGTTCCATTTTCAACCTGTTAAAGGTTTCGTTATCTTGTTGCAGGTCACTTAATAAAATTGGTTTTAACTTGTAGTTTTTGGTTTCTAATATGCTTACCAACAACCTATAAAATCTTACTATTTCTAAATGATGGGTATAGGTAATTAATATCTTTTCATCCAACTTGTATTTGTTTAAATCTAATTCATTGGTAAGAATTGCTTCAAACAAATCCGAACTAATTCTATAATCAAACCCATTTATTTGGTCAATCTGTTTTTGGATATCGTCTAAAATTGATTGATTTTTGCGGGGTTTTGCTTTAATAGTTGGCCAATTAATAGTTGTTTTTATTTCCTGTATCCTTGCTTCAATAAATGGTTGCTTTTCGGGTACACCTTGCAATGCATTGGCCAATCTTTCCTTTTCAAATTCAAAATTAAATCCATTGTATGCAGGGCTAAACTGGTTACCTATTTTATATTTCTTATCAAATGCAGCCTGTACAAATTCATTGAAAATCGTTTTTTCCGCATCGGTTGTAGGGGTTAAATCAATTACCGGTGACATACATTTCAATTTTATCCAACCATCATTTTCGGGGTTAGAGTAGTTAGGGTAAACCCTTAATGTTTTATCAATAGAAACCCCTTTTTCACTCAATAAGAATTGTAATTTTTGTTTGTATGATATAGACTTGGCTACCCCGGCCACTATTCGTTTTACTTCCATTTCCCTCAATCGCAAATACACCTTTTCATGTTCCGGCTTAAAGTCGTCCAACCCTTTACAGTTGTTACAACCACAATAAATTCTTAACCTTTCACTTCCTATAACTTCATAATCAATTTGACCAACTGTACTATGGCAGGCAAGGCATTTAATATTTTCATTGTAATATTTTAGCCGTTTTTCAAAGGGTAGGCTTTGCAATTTTTGCTTTATGGCTTCTTTTGCCTCTATGTCACGGAACCCAAGTTTGCCTACTCGTAAGGGTAATGGTAGTTGGTACATTATTTGCCATTTTGCTTTAAACTGCTTTCCTTTTTAAACCCAATCCTTTCCCTTCCTTCCCATTTTTCTTTGGCTGCTTCCTTATCGGTTTCTTTGTCTAATAGGTTTTCTAAAGCATCGTAAATGGTGCTTAGCTGTACATCATGTTCGGCAAATTTTTCTTTCATTTCTAACCGCAATTCATTTATTTGTTCGGTAAAGTTGCCCAACTTGTTTACCGCTTTTCTTATGGCTATAAAAGCCCGAACTATGGCAATGTTCATATCCACCGCCCTTTTGCTACGTAGCACACTTGCAAGCATGGTTACCCCGTGTTCGGTAAAGGCAAATGGCAAATACACTTCGCCCCTATGCTTTTTAGAACTCATCACAATTTGTGATGAGTTGCTATTTGCAGCACGTACCATCATTTGCGACCGTATGTTTTCCCATTCGGTTAGGGTAAGCCTAAACATAAAATCTTCGGGAAAACGGTCGGGGTTACGTTTTATGGATTGGTTTAAAACCCTTGTTTCTACTTCGTACAGT
The DNA here is from genome assembly GCA_043760535.1 of Chitinophagaceae bacterium. Classification (GTDB taxonomy): domain Bacteria; phylum Bacteroidota; class Bacteroidia; order Chitinophagales; family Chitinophagaceae; genus JAZKFT01. The sequence goes on along the minus strand of JAYUOV010000181.1, from coordinate 2,284 downwards.
TCGGCAATGTCAAAATCTATCATTACCCTTTGCTCTCTTACTTCATAAATCCGGTTCTGTATTATGGCTAATTCCATGTGGTAATTTTAATAAAGTGCTACTGTTAAACCGCTTTTAATTTCGATTCAGGTTGGTTTTTAAATGCTGTTAATGCCTTTACTACTTCGGCTTTCTTATCGTCTTCAAACCCTGCCAAATAGCTTTGGGTAGTGTTTACGTTACCGTGTCCTAACGCTTCGCTAATAAAAGAAACGGTTGCACCACTTCGTTGTAAAATCGAGGCAAAACTGTGTCTGCATGAATAAGTGGTAACCTTTCTTTCTATGCCTAACGATGCGGCTATGGTTTTCATGTGATTGTTTACAAGACGGGTTTTTAGCTGCACCAGTTCCCTTTCACGTTCGGGGCTTATGCCATGGGTTAGTATTGGAAAAATGTAGGTGCTGCCATCTACTTTATTATTGCCAAACTTTTCTATTATGGCTTTGGCATCTTCAACCAATGTTATCCGTATGGCTTCCACCTTTCTTTTGGTTCTTACTGTTTTTGCCCGTACAAATTCTAACACTTCACCTTTTATGTTATCGTATTTCAGTAAACACATATCCTTCATGTTTATGCCATTACATAGGTACATAAACAACCAGTAATTTTTTGCCATTTTGGTAACGCTGCCCGGTTCGGTGGGGTGGTAGTAAATGGCTGCAATGTCTTTAATGGTAAGGGCTTTCTTTATGTTGTTGCCGGTGGGTATTTCATACCGTTTTTTACCAAAGGGGTAAAGGTCTTGTGTTAATAAACCTTCGGCAATTGCATTATTGAAAATTGCACGTAATGGCCTCAAATAAATACCTACTGTGGTAACGCTTCGGCCATTGGCCAATAACCACTTTTCGTATTTGCGCAAAAATTCGGTTGTAACATCGGCAAACTTTATAGCCACCTCTGGTATTTTCTTTTCTTTCACCACGATAAAACCAACTAAATCTATCTGAAACTTGTTTAAGCTGGCAAGGGTGGCTTCGTAGGTTACCGCTGTGCCAATCCTGCCATCATTCCTTAAACTGGCTGCAATGTCACCAAATGCCAATTCAAGGGTATCTTTTGCGGCACGGTTGGTAAAGTATTTGTTTTCAAATTTTACCCAATCAAAAATTGTCATGGTTTTAAAAATAGCTGTGGCCTTATCCTCAAATGCCTGAATATCTTTTTTAGTTTCCTTTTCAGCATCGGTTTGCCTTTTGCCAAACATGGCACTATCGTATTGTTCCGGGGTTAAATTTAAACCTGTGGTGTAGTAAACCTGCTTTCTCTCAAAAGTTACACGAAGCTTTACCGGGTATGTATTGTCTTTCTTAGCCCTACGAATGTCTAATAACATTGCAACTTTTGGTTTCGGGTCTTTAGGCTTATTATTCATGTACATACAATTTGCATACAAACGTACATAAATAACGAATAATAACGATAAGAAAACAACTATTTATGTTTATTGAATTTCTTTACTGGTAACGGTTTCATGTATGTTATTATGTTTATTTATACTGTTTATTTTACAGCCTGTTTATTACTACGAATCAAAAGGTTTCAGGTTTGAATCCTGACGCGGTCACTTAAAAAAGCTTCACATTTTGTGGGGCTTTTTTTATGCCTTCATCCAAAACAAACACGAAAGTTGTTACTCCTTTTTCATCCTTTTTATAACAGCTTCGTATTGCCTTGTTCGGCTAAATGCTTCCAATACTTCTTTTAATAACATTTGCAATGTTATTTGCTTACGAACAAGGCCGCTGTAAATTTTGGTTACATCTTTAAACTGCAGCTAGGTTTGTATTTTTTTTATTTCCTCCTGTACTTTGAGTGCTTCAGCGGCATACATTTCTTCAGCGGCTTAGTTTAGTCTTTTAACCTGTTCTCTTGCCTCTTCTATTGTTACTGTATCCATTAGTAAAATGGCTACCTGTCCATCTTCGCCGCTTTTAATGGAAAACTCGTTTTGGTAATTACTTTTTCTTGCTTCGGCACCCAGGGCTCTTATTTTTTCTACTTCGGCTAAAAATTCCTGCTCGGTTACACGCAGGCGCCACAACTCGTTTTTGGCTTGTAAAGCGTTGTATTTGTTGCGGTTATCGGTTAGGTATTGTTCGGTTGTTTTTATGGTGGGGCCACCGCTTTATACCTTCTAGTCTTTTTTAAACTTACTTAATTTAAAAGTCTCAGATAAACCAGAAGGGTTTTGGTTTGGCCGTTTAAGTGGCTAGCTTTAATGCAGGGTTAAAAAATC
>JAYUOV010000180.1:0-4157 GCA_043760535.1 Chitinophagaceae bacterium | reverse complement strand
ACTCGCTGGTGTGGGACTGCCTGAAGGAAAGCGAACGCCTGCTAGCTCACCTAGCCACCGAGGTGCAGGATTTTGAATACCGAGATTATACTAAAGATGCCAAGAAGGTATTTTTCAAGATAAATAATACCAAAAGTGGCGACAAGCGGGTTGATTTGTTCAATAAGCAACTGATAACCTTTACCAAGTGCATCAATCAGGTGGCTAATGTGATAAAAAAAAAGCCAGGTTATAGCATAAAGGCGTTTGCCATATTGGCCAGTCTTGAGGCTTTGCAGCCGCTGATGGACAAGGTTTACAGTATGACGTGGCGCAGGGAGATAAACAAGGAGGTAGTACCCAATGACCAGAAGATTTTCTCCATCTATGAACTGCATACCGACATTATAGTGAAGGGCGGCAGAGAAGTACAGTTCGGTCACAAGGTACAGCTCAGCACAGGCAAGAGCAACCTAATACTGAGCTGCGAAGTACTCAGGGGCAACCCCTCCGACAGCACCCTTTACCAAGGCACCCTAAACAAGGTGATTGCCGATTATGGCGTGGTACCCCGCGATAGTGCCACCGATGGTGGTTATGCCAGCAAAGCCAATCAGGAACATGCACAAGGCAAAGGCGTAGCCAATATCGTATTTAACAAAATTGTGGGCAGCCTCAAAAATATAACCAGCAGCAAAAACATGGAAACCCGGCTCAAAAAATGGCGTAGCGGTATCGAGGCCGTTATCTCCAACCTAAAGCGGGGCTTCGGTATGTTCGTGTGCAACTGGAAGGGAGAAGCACATTTTACACAGAAAATACTGTGGTCGGCCATCGCCTATAACATCCGCGTAATGACGGCCGCAGTATTGAGGCAGCAATAGCTGATTGTTTTTCTTTAAAAAAAGAGATGAAGGGGAACTTGTGCCCGCTTGTTACAAAAACAAGCATAAAACGGAAGCAGACAGCTTTTAAACTAAAAATATGCTTAGTAAAGTAGAAAATAAAAATACATATAATATATAACCTTATTTGTTTTTCTATATTTTTTAAATTGCCCGACTAAATGGACAGACACTAACTAACATGTAAGTTTTTTTTGGGTTTGGAAAGTTGTGGGTGCTATTGTAGCACTTCATCAATTATCTGCCTGATCTTTTTATTATTCAACTGGGTTTTGAACGCCACCTTATAACCATCAATGGTAAGCTGATTAAAAAATACCCTGGCGCAATCGATTTTTGATTGTTCAATGGCACGTAATGAAGTTTGATTTTCTACATCCTTTGTTTCTACGATTACGTTCAAAATTTTTTCGCCGTTGCTTTTCTTTACCACGTACATAAAGTCAGGGCTGTAAGATTGCCCGGTAATGGTAGGTATGGCAATACTGCTTTTAGGAATTTTACCATACACAACAATTTCCTGTATGCCATCTACCAATAAGTTGTCTTTTTCTAAAGGGGAGTCGAAGGCGTACACATCGTACAAGTACTTTTCCGCAGGGGTGCCTTCAATAAATTTAGTACCAATAATTCCTTGTGTTATTTCAGATTTTGCAGTGCCATCAGCATAGGTTAATGCTGTGGCCTTTAATGGCATATTGGCTTTGGAATAACTAAAGCGGCCACTCAGTTTATTCATCTTCCAATCCTGAAATAGTTTAACAAAATTGGACACACTGTGCTCATTGATTCTTTCCGGGTTTATGGTTGTAGTTTTTGCATATTCCACCAAAACGGTATGCAATAAATGAATGGATAAGTTTGTTTGGTGACAGATACGTTTCAGAAAATCATGATAAGCAATCACCTTGTTGATTTTGTATTGCACCCCGGTATCTTCATTAACCGTAGCCACTTTGCCAGTTGTATTTAATGCCGACCGCTTACTGGTAATATAAGTATCGGCAAATACACCCTGGTTAAACAGGCCCAGTATTTCATTAAAAAGAAAATCATCATTTTCTACCTTTTCGTAGTGCAGGATGTATTTGCTATTGATTTCCTCCCACAGCGTCTTCAATTCATCAAACACAGCCTTTCGGATTTTGATTTTTTTATCTTTCTTTTTATTGAGGTCTGCTATTTTTCCTTGCTGCAAGCCTATTGTAAAATCAGGATATTCTTCAAAAAATTTGATGCTGTTTTCTGCTTTAATATTCTTATTCCGGTCGATGTATTTTTTCGATAGGAGTTCCATAAACAAATCATCTTCATCTATACTAAGTTTAGCGGCAACGATCCTTATGTGCTCATCGGTTACGGAAAACCCATTAGGTAATTGAGCGTTTATTTCGCTTACCAGTTTATCTGCAAAATCGGCTTCGGTAAAGTCGATAATGTAATTGAGTTTAAATTCTTCGTTAGAGATACGGTTGCCGTATTCATCTACCGGCAATCGTAAGCCCCTGCCTACTTCCTGCAGTTTACTGTTCTCACTTCCACTACTGCGTAGTTTTACAATCGTAAATACATTGGGGTTATCCCAGCCTTCTTTTAGCGTCCATTTAGAAAACAAGAACCTGCGGGTATTATATTTCCCCTTTTCATCTTTAATGGTCAATAGTTTTTTTTTGCCAAATAAAATCTCTTGAATTTCCTGTCCTATCGCATCATCCGAACTGCTGTTGTCCTGCGAAAAATAACCTGCATGGGTGGCATCTAAGTCGGCTTTCGACGCCAGCAGATACTCCTTGTATTCCCTTTCCTGATCTGTTAGCAGCAGTACAACGGCATCTATTTTTTCGCCGAGCAGTTTTTCAAAAGTTATTTTTAAATAGGGTACTTTCTCCCCGCTTTCATTTTTCCGGTAAGAGTAGATATCATCGATAAAAAACAGGGCTAAAGTTTTAATCTTATTATTTCGGTTAAAGTTGAGCCGCTCTGTTTCAAAGTGCCGTTCCAAAGCCAGCCGTATCATACTTTCCTGATAAGAGGTGGAGTAGATGTCGGTACTAAATTCTTCTCCGGTGCTTTTTACCTGCCCGTTACTAAATTCTACCGTACTGGTGGTAATGCCATCTATAACGATGCCTTCCAATTCGGGTGAAATAATGCCAAGGCTGTCGCCCTTTTTTAATTCGTAGGTTTTGTTCGGATTGTCTTTTTGAATGAGGCTAAACTTTACAGACGTTTTGCTTTGTACCCCCATTATTTTTACTTTATCCTGCTTTAAGCTAATGGATTCAAAGTGTTCCTTTGCTATGCCCTTAATCAAATTCTGGTTAAAGGATTCAAAGGAGTTGAGATCGTAAAGCAGGTTATGATAATCCTTTCTCGTTACCTTGGTTTTTCCCTTCCCAATCTCGATTTCAGGAAACGTAGCACCAAAGCGAATGATAGCTTGCGGGCAAATTTGTTTTTCAATAAACTCAAATGCCTTTTGTGTTTTGGTAAAGCGATGTGGCTCGTCTATGATAACAAAAGGCCTGGTAGCTTTTATGGCTTGCACCGGTTTGTAAAACCCTTCAACACCATAATCGTAAGTATCAGTCAGCATTTTAGAATTGCCGCCCAGTAAACTCATATTGGTAAGCAATACATAAATCTTATTCATGTTCTGGCTACTACCAGCCACAAATTCCCGCACAACACTGGGGAAATAGTTTTTTCCTTTTTTCTTTTTGCCCGCCTCCAGTACTAGCAAATCTATTTCGGTGCCATAGCCACACTGGTCTTTAAAATGGCGTTTGGTGTAACCATCCTGTAAAAACTGCGTGGCGCCAGCCTTAATAGCCAATGTAGGTACCACTATAATAAATTTATTGATACCATACCGCTTGTGTAGTTCAAACATGGCAGACGTGTACACATAGGTTTTACCGGTGCCTGTTTCCATTTTTACATCCAGGTTCAAGTAGCCGCCTATCTCGTTTTGAGCTTTATACTCTGCCGGTACTACCATCTCTTTCTGAACATTACCAATGTTCGTAATAAGGATATGCCTGTCTAATAATAGCGTAGGGTTTTGATAGTAGAGTGTATTTTTTATTACCAGATCCTGCTGTAGCACATCAGCAATTGCGGTAAAACCCTTCACCTGGTGGGGCAGGTTGTTTTTTAATATAAGTTCCATAGTGGTTCTTCGTCAAAATTAGTGGAAGTGAAAAAAAGTGTGAAATTTGCGGTATGGCAAGCATTGATATTATTACGGCATTCAGTAAGGTACTCCAAGTA
>JAYUOV010000179.1:0-12128 GCA_043760535.1 Chitinophagaceae bacterium | reverse complement strand
GGAAAAGTAACCGATTTTAAAGGCAATTATTACGACCCGTATCAGCCGCATATTGTGGCTAGTAATGGTTTTATTCATGATGAGTTATTAAGTGCTCTGAATAATGAACACTCTGGATTTACGATTTAAGAATTACGAATTACGATTTGTTTATTCCGAATGATTCGTAATTAGTAGTAGAGCTGTGGTGTCGTTGAGTTAAAAAAGTACCCAATTACCCCTCAACATGGTAGGTTTGAATCGAAACAAATCGTAAATCCCAAATCGTAAATCGTTAATTAAAATGACTAAACAAGAGTTGAGAGAAAGGATTAAGCAATTTGCTGTTGAGGTTGGAAGGCAAACGTTTTTACTGCCTTATAATATTCTTTAATAAAAATTATACCAATCAAATCATAAGATGTTCTTCTAGTTCAGCAGCCAACTATAGGGCAGCATTACGAGGAAAATCTACAGCCGATTTTATTATTAAATTTAAAATAGTTGAGGAAGAATTAGATGAAACCCTTTTCTTTCTTGAATTAATTCTGGAGTTTAACCCCACCTTCAATCAAAAAATATTGGAATTGCACAAAGAAGACAATGAATTGCTATCCAATATAGTAGCAAGCCTAAAGACACTGAGAGCAAATAACAATACATTCTAACTAGAATAACTGGTTTTTAAACTAATTGTAATTTCTGAAATGAAACAAATCGTAAATTCCAAATCGTAAATCGTAAATAAAGAATAATGGAGCGTACAGAAATAGCCGACCTCGGCGAATTTGGTCTTATCGATCATCTTACCCAAAATAACGAAACCAAACAGGCCGGTACCATATTAAGTGTGGGTGATGATGGTGCCGTTATCGATCATTTTGGTAAGCAAACCGTTATCAGCACCGACCTGTTGATAGAAGGCATCCACTTTGATCTGATGTACACGCCGCTGAAACATTTAGGCTATAAAAGTGTGGTGGTAAACCTAAGCGATATTTACGCCATGAATGCCACGCCTACACAAATAACGGTAAGCATTGCCTTTAGCAACCGCTTTAGCCTGGAAGCATTGGACGAATTGTACGAAGGCATATATGCCGCCTGTGAAAAGTACAATGTGGATCTGATTGGCGGCGATACTTCTACCAGCAACAAGGGCTTAATCATCAGTGTAACCGCTTTGGGCGAAGTAACACCCAACAAATTTGTAACCCGCAGCGGTGCACAGGTAAATGATCTGTTGTGCGTAACCGGTTTCCTCGGCGGTGCATTTCTCGGCCTTACTTTAATGGAACGGGAAAAGAAAATTTACCTTGAAAATCCACAGATACAGCCCGACCTGGAAGGCCAGGATTACATTGTTGGCCGTTTATTAAAACCCGAAGCCCGGAAAGACATTATTGAGTTTTTGGAAAAGAACGACATACAGCCTACGAGTATGCTGGACATTAGCGATGGCCTCAGCAGCGAAATACTCCACATTTGCAAACAAAGCAACTGCAGTGCCATTGTGTACGAAGACAAACTACCCATCCACGACGATAGCCGGCAATACGCTTACAAGTTAGAACTAGACCCTACCATGTGTGCCCTCAACGGGGGCGAAGATTACGAACTGCTCTTTACCATGAAGCAGGAAGATTACGATAAAATAACCTTTAACGAACAGATAAGTGTAATTGGCTATATAACCGAAGCCGCCGAAAAACCAACGCTGATAACAAAGGGCGGTAACAAACATGCATTGGTGGCGCAGGGCTGGAAGCACATATAATGCAGTGGCTGTTGTTTGTGGTTAGTGAGGATACCGACCACGGTGGCAGTGGCTGGTAAGTAAGTCCACCATGGTGGCAGTGACTGGTAAGTAAGCCGACCACGGCTTTTAAATTACTTACACGATGAACCTTAATTTTATAAAATTAAAAATATGAAAAAAATATTTAGTACAGGATACAGCCAAACAGGCCTTAATGCAGCCCTGTTAATCATCAGGGTTTTAATTGGGGTTTTAATGGGCATTTATGGTTACCAAAAAATGGTTGATTTTACCGTACAGTCTGGCTCCGATTTTTGGGTAAAAGATGTAAACTTTTTAGGCCTTGGAGGCAAGGTTTCGCTTGGGCTTACCATTTTTGCAGAGCTGTTTTGTAGTGTGTTATTGATACTTGGCCTGGCTACAAGGCTGGCTACCATACCATTAATTATCTGTATGGGCTTCATTTTTGTAACCATGAACAAGTTTGAAATAATACAGAAAGGCGACAACGGCCTACACATGAACGATGTGTTTTATTACATGATGACCTATGTGACGTTGTTATTTACCGGCCCAGGCAAATGGAGTTTGGATGGTTTAATTGGAAAAAAGTAAGCCGTTAGTGTATATTAATTTACTGCCACATCTTTACAAACCATTTTTAAAGTACGGCTGTAGATTTTACCAGCATTTGGTTGCCAGCTAGTGAGCACAATAGCTGCCAATGCTAAAAACGGGAAAAAGATGCTGCGATACCGTATAATAGCACCCATATTGGGTACAATAAGGCCAATTACCATTAAATTAAGCAAGGCAAAAAGCAGAAATATGTTGGCCATGGATATGTTTTGAGCCGGTAAATGCTCTTTATTTCGCTTCCGTACTACGTAAAAGAATCCAAGCCAAAACAAAAGCATTTCGGCAGAAAAAATTAAGTACATGCTTTTGCCGCCTTCGCCGGGTAGTGGTTTTAAAAGTACATGGTTACAAGCAGTGGGCAAAGCATATACAAAACTATTCGGCGTTTCGTTTAAAATTTTTACTGGCAAAGCCGATGCCGCAGGCAAGGCCAAAAACTCTTGTTGCCTTTTTACCAAATAACCAGGAAAATGTAACGAAGGTGTTATGTAATGGCTGTAAAAAAAACAAACTACTGCCACCGTAATCGAAGCCAATAATACAAGCCATTGCCTTTGGCGAAAAAAAACCATCAGCCACCAAGCAGCCATACAAAACAGCCACAGGGCAGCTACAAAAAATTTCAAAATAACCAGCAGGGCGAAAACCAAAAACCATTGTACTGCTGTTTTAAAAGAGAACCTGTTTGTTATTACTGTATGCGAAAGCGGAACGAGCAAACACAATAAAGAAATTACCATCCCTTCTTTTAAAATACCAGCTGAATAGAAAAACATGGATGGCAGCAGAAAAAAGATAAGTCCGGCAATAATGCCTTGAGAACCCAGTTGCATTTTTAAAAATTTCCAGAACTTAAAAAAGCACAATACTGCCAAAAAATTAAAAATAACCGTATTGCCGGCAAGGCTGCCAAAGGTTAAAAAATTAAGTAGAAAATGAAGGGTTTTAATAACCTCAAACGCAGAACGGGCCAGGCTCGAATCGGTGCTGAGCACACTTACACCATTGTACCCAAAACTTTGCGACCAGGTTTCGAAAAAGGCTTTTGGGGATTGTAAAAAACTATGGTATAAGGTAAGGCCATCTTCGAAAAATGGCCAAATATCGCCACGGTTGGGTATGTAATGCAGTGCCACAAAATTGTACGCAAATCCGGCAAGGCATTTGGCTGCAAAAAACAGTACGACCCACTTTTTAGTAAAGCCAGCCTGTTGCAGCCATTTAATACGTGTTAGTATAAAAGCCAGCAGCAGCATGTAAAAAACGGGAGCGATATATTGTACAATGCTCATTTTTTTACTTCTGTTATTTTTTTACACAACACCATATTACCAGCATAAAATCGATGATTGCTTTTCCAAAGCCAGCCAAGCAGCAGCCCAACCATATTGGCCGGGAAGAAAAATAACCATGCCAGGGCAAATGCAATGGGTTTTGGTAATATGTTCTCAAAAGTCTTCCACCACAATATGTTCCATTGCAGCAATACGCATTGCAGGCCGGGAGCCGCCTTTTGCTGCACCATTATTTCGAACCCATGCTGCTGTAATAAGTGCTTTAATCCATAACTAGAATACCGGCCATAATCGTTGGGCACCTCATGCTCGTAAAACATAAAGGGGCAAGTAAGTAAAAACTGGCCACCGGGTTTTAGAATCCGGTTGATTTCCGTTAGCCATTCGGCCGGCCAAAAAACATGCTCCAGCACTTCGCTGCTTATGGCACAATCGTAAGCTGCATCTGCTGCCGGAATATTTTTACCATCAAAGAGCACATCTATATTTTCATGGGCATGGCTATGGCCCTCGTTAGCCATATCATAACCGGTATAAGTACCTAACCCACAAAAAAAATTACGGTAAGGCTTGCTGCCGCAACCAATATCAGCCAAATTACCTTTCATTTGCGGCGCATAATTTTTTATAAATGTGTACAGCGGCCGCCTTATAAAATACACAGGGCTAATAAATGCATGTATCCAATTGGGGTGAAAACGTATCGAATCAATCAACTGCATTGGCCTTGGGTAAGTAGTAAAAGTGAAATTTAATTAATGGTGGCTAAGTTATACTTTTGACCGATACCAGTTAAGTTGATTGGTTTATTAGTTGATTTGTTTAATGGTATCTGGCTTTTGCGTTCAGCTTCGAGCCTAAAGCCTCGGGCTTTTTGCCTAATTAAAAACATTAGAAAATAGTGAACGGAACACCACAAAAAAATTGGGTAGGATTTGTTTCTAACAGTGCTTGGTATATTTATATACACCGGTACGATGTGATCCGTTTTTTTATAGACAAAGGCTACCAGGTTCTTATAGTAGCACCAGAAGATAGAAAAGTGGAAGCGTTTACAGATTCTGCCATAACCTATATTCCTTACGAGTTCAGCAATAAGACCCGTAATCCCTTTGCCAGCATTAGCCTGTACTTTAAACTAAATGAAATTTATAAAAAATACCAGCCGCTGTGTGTGTTTCATTACGCCATTAAAGCCAATATTTTTGGCAGCTTTGCTGCAAAAAGTGCTGGGGTAAAATGCATTGCTATTGTAAACGGCATTGGTTATGCTTTTACCAAACGAAACCTGCTTTTTGGTGTGGTAAAAAAGCTGTATCAGCAGGCCTTAAAAATTCCGGTAGAAGTTTGGTTTTTAAATAACGAAGACGGTTCTTTTTTTATACAGCACAAAATGGTGAATGTAAAAAAAGTACACATTCTGCATGGCGAAGGCATTAATACCGAACACTTTTTACCCGACGAATACCCACATGAACAAATAGCTGAAAAGCCTTTTACATTTATTATTGCCACAAGATTATTATATAGCAAGGGCATTGGCACTTTGGCCGATGCTGCCAGGGTTTTAAAAAATCAAGGCCACCAGTTTGCCTGCATATTGGTAGGCGTAACCGACCCCGGCCACCCCGATGGCATTAGCCAAAACCAGTTGGTGGATTGGGAAAAAGAAGGCCTGCTAAGCATTCACCCATTTACCGAAGATGTGCGGCCACTGCTGGCCGAGGCAGATTGTTTTGTACTGCCCAGCTACTATAACGAAGGCTTACCCCGCTGCCTGATGGAAGCTGCAAGTATGCGGCTGCCCATTATTACTACCTACCAAAAAGGCTGTAAAGAAGCCATAACCAACCATGTTACCGGTTTGTTTTGCAAAACCAAAGACCCGGTAGACCTGGCCGAAAAAATGGAAATGATGATGGAAATGCCCAAAGATAAACTGCGTAAAATGGGTAAAAACGGAAGACTGCTGATGCAAAAGAAATTCGCTATCGAACGGATTTGCAAAGAATATTTAAGAGTGGCGAAAAGCATTAAATGATTTATGATTTCGGATTTATGATTTGTGATTTATGACTACTGGTAGCACTCCATTTGTCCATTTGCACATTTGCATATTTCCTCATTTGTCCATTTTCTTCTACCGCATATCAGTTTTCTCTGCTTTTTTATGAATTCGAATTTGTGGGTTAACAATTTGTAACTATTTTACCACTCTAAAACTTAACTACTAATTATGAGTTTATTTATTAAAAAATCTTTAGACCTTATGTTAGCACAAGCTGACGAGGGTGAAAAAGGTTTAAAAAGAACACTTGGTGCAGGTAATTTAATCGCTTTGGGAATTGGGGCTATTATTGGTGCCGGCTTATTTGTACGAACGGCTGCCGCTGCGGGACAAGCTGCCGGACCAGGCGTTACGATTTCATTCATTGTAGCAGCTATTGGTTGTGCTTTTGCGGGATTGTGCTATGCAGAATTTGCAGCCATGATTCCCATTGCGGGCAGCGCTTATGCTTACAGTTATGTTACCATGGGAGAATTGGTTGCATGGATTATTGGCTGGGCATTAATTATGGAATATGCTTTAGGGGCAGCTACTGTTTCTATTGCCTGGAGTGAATATTTAAATAAGCTGTTAGGAGGGCAGATACCTTATGAATGGTGCCATTCTCCTTTTGAAAGTTTTACTGATACAGCCGGGGTTTTGCACAAAGGAATGATTAATGCTCCGGCACTGGTTATACTTTTACTAATAACATTATTATTAATTAAAGGATCACAAGAAAGTGCAGTAGTAAATATGATAATCGTGTTCATTAAAGTAATAATTGTATTGCTATTTATAGCTATTGGGTGGCAGTTTATAAATCCAGAAAATCATACACCATATTTAATACCAGAAGGTACTGCTGCTGTAAAAGATACTGCAGGAAAAGTAATAGCCGATTATAGTGGATGGAATAAACATGGCTGGGGTGGTGTGCTTGGCGGCGCTGCAATTGTATTTTTTGCATTTATAGGTTTTGATGCAGTAAGTACTGCTGCACAAGAAGCCAAAAACCCCAAACGTGATATGCCAATTGGTATTTTGGGTTCTTTAGTGGTTTGCACCATATTGTACATTTTGTTTGGGCATGTGCTAACAGGTGTAGCTAATTGGAAAGATTTTGTAGACCCAGAAAAAGGTCGAGAGGCATCGGTTGCGTATGCAATATCTCAATACATGACTGGATATGGTTGGTTAGCCAAAGCGGTTACCATAGCCATTTTGGCTGGTTTTAGTTCAGTAATACTGGTAATGTTAATGGGTCAAAGTCGTATTTTTTATACTATGAGTAACGATGGATTAATTCCAAAAGCATTTGGAGCATTGCACCCTAAATATAAAACTCCATACAAAGCAAACTGGATTTTATTTGTTTTTGTAGGCTTATTTGCAGCATTTGTACCTGGCCACGTTGCAGGAGATTTAACCAGTTTTGGAACGTTGTTTGCCTTTGTACTAGTAAGCTTAGGCGTTTGGATATTGAGGGTAAAATCACCTAATATCGAACGTCCTTTTAAAACGCCTTTTGCCCCGGTAGTATCTGTTTTGGGGGCTCTAATTTGCTTTGCCATGATTATTGGCTTAGATACACAAACATTACTTGTGGCATTTGGATGGATGATAGTTGGATTAATAGTCTATTTTGCCTACAGCCGCAAGCATAGTAAACTGAGAAAATAAATTTAGCTTGTAAACGACAGACTATAAACGAAAGATAAGAAACAGAAAAAGGTGTGCCACATTTTTTAATTGTGTGACACACCTTTTTTAATATTAAAATTAGCCATAAAGATTAATTTTTATGGCTAACAATAATTACTACTAAATATCAAATCTTAAAATTTAATGCAGCTTAGATTCAAGTAAAAAAATGCATTGTTTAAAAAATTCCAAAATAGTAAATCGTAAATTGAAATGGGTAGGATATTTGAAGTAAGAAAACACGCCATGTTTGCCCGTTGGGATAAAATGGCCAAAAACTTTACCCGTATTGGTAAGGAAATAAATATAGCTGTAAAAGCTGGCGGACCCGATGTAAGTACCAACCCCGCACTGCGTCGCTGCTACCTAAATGCCAAGGCTTGCGGTATGCCCAAAGATCGTGTGGAAGCCGCCATTAAAAGGGCTATGGGTAAAGACACCAGCAACTACGAAGAGATATTATACGAAGGTTACGGCCCACACGGTGTAGCCATTATTGTGGAAACAGCAACTGATAACCATGTGCGTACCGTGGCCAATGTAAAAAGCATTTTTACCAAAGGCCATGGCGTATTGGGTAATAGCGGCAGTGTAAGTTTTCAGTTTAAAAAAATGGGTGTATTTAAGCTAAACCCTGCCGGGCTAGATCAGGACGAACTGGAATTTGAACTGATAGATGCCGGGCTGGACGAACTTGGCGAAAGCACAGAAGAAAATGGCGACACCGTACTAATGCTCCGCTGCAATTTTACCGATTTTGGCAGTCTGCAAAAAGCACTTGAAGAAAAAGGCATTACCCCCATTAGCACCGAACTGGAATGGATACCCCAAAACACCGTAGAGCTGGGCGAAGCCGAAGCCGAAGATTTACTGAAACTGGTAGATAAAATAGAGCAGGACGAGGATGTGCAGAAAGTGTTCCATAACCTGAAATAGCGGAGCAGCTTGTATATCTTTTGCAGCATCAGAAAAAGCAACCTAATAATGATCCTTTATTGGTTTATGTCAATTATTAGTTGAATATGGCATCCAGAGTAGCCAAGGCAACCAATAAAGTAATTGTGTACAGAACAGAAAAGTGCAACAATCTATTACAATTAAGTTTTATCATCTCAGCATTCAATACGCACAACGGTTTTGGGCTTGGCCAAAGTGGCTATTTTTACCACAAATGTTAATGCGGAGCACTCAACCGCCACTTTAGCCAAACCCGTTTTATAGCCAGTGGTTCTTGTTCACCTTCTTTGCACACCATTTGTAAAACGAAAATCCGTAGTACACAAACTGGAACAACAAAAAAGCAAAATCACCCATTTACAATGCCTTACGAGCTAAATGCTGCAATGTGGGCTAGGTGCATATCATTTACCTGCTTATAAAGCCAATCCTTTTTTGCAATGCCCTGCCGTTCTATTGAGGCCACTGCTTTTCCATAAGCCTCTTTGGTTGTGGGCATTTACGGCAGTGCCTTGCTGTACTAGCATTTCGGCATAGGTGCGCATGGTAAAGCATACTCAGCCATGCCATGTGCCATGTGTAAAATACAATTGGGCTCAGCCGCGTGTAGCCATGCATGTACCAGCATTTAGTGCCTGCCTGCACAGGTAATTTAGAAAAACTTGGCTAGCATAAAAATCGCTTTATGCATTGCTTTTGGAACTGTAATGAAATAACGTTTTACTTAAACATTTCCGGGTGCATATCCTCCCAATCTGTTGCCTGCTGGTAGGCTTTTGCCAATGCTAATATTGTGGCTTCATCGTATAATTTACCAATAATGGAAATGCTGGTAGGCGTTTTATTTTGGTTAAAACCATTAGGAAAACATACAGCCGGATAGCCGGTAAGATTAGTAACCGGCAACTGGCTGCCGCCAAAAGTGGGTGTAATAATGGCGTCGTACTGGTTTACTATTTTGGCCATATCCTGCATTAGTTTGTAGCGGTGGCGGTTGGTATTTACATATTCTGTAGCCGGTATTAGCCTGGCGGTTCTAAAATAATTGGGCCAATCGTTGCGGGTTTGGCGGGTTAGCTGGTCGTCTATATTCATCCTTGTCATTTCATCAAATGCGGCTGAAGCTTCTGCACCTATTACCATCCCAATCATATCAAACGGATACAAAACAGAGTCTATTATTTCAATAGGAATCAAAGTGGCACCGAGTTTACGATATACATCCAGCACTTTTGGGTCGTTGGCATTGCTATCAAGCTTATCGAAATAATTTTTTACATAGGCAATTTTTAGCTTTTTAAAATCGGCTACGCCGGTGTAATTAAATGCTGCATTTACAGCACTGCCATCTTTACCATCTGTACCATGAATAATGGAAAAAACGGCTGCCGCATCTTCTGCACTGCGGCAGATTGGGCCTACTTTATCGAGGCTCCAACTCAGCGTCATGGCGCCGCTGCGGCTAACCGTACCAAAAGTGGGCCTCAAGCCGGTAGCACCACAGGCTGTGCTTGGAGAAATGATAGAACCATAGGTTTCTGTACCAATAGCAAAAGGTACCAACCCGGCTACTGTGGCAGACGTGGAACCTGCAGAAGATCCGCTGCTGCCAGCCCTTAAACTCCATGGGTTCTTGGTGCGGCCGCCATACCAATAATCACCCATGGCCAAAGCGCCAAGGGTAAATTTGGCTATCAGCACCGCACCCGATTTTTCCAGTTGGCTATATACAAATGCATCTTCATCTATGGTTTGGTCTTTATAAGGTGCGGCACCCCAGGTAGTTTTGGTTCCTTTTACAGCAAATAAATCTTTTAAGCCGTACGGAATGCCTTGCAAAATGCTACGAAACTTACCTGCTTTTATTTCTGCATCTGCCGTAGCAGCCTGTTTCATGGCGAGGTCTTCGGTAATGCTGATAACGCATTGGAGGCTATCGCCATGCTTACGGATTCGTTCTATAAAAAATCTTGTAAGTTCAATAGACGTGATTTTTTTATTGCGAAGCAAAGAAGCCAGTTGTGGAATGGAATAAAATGCGAGTTCGTTTTTATTTTTTGGAAGCACCACATTTTTTGGCAGGTTCCAGTTGATGGCTTTTTGCTTGGTGGGTACCGTCATGCCGGGTAACAAGGGTGTTTGCCAAACGCTCATCGGCACACTATTATCCAGTTTCAGTTTGTGCATCTTCTCATACTCCTTTTGGTTGTCCTTTACATCGGCAAGCATCATGTCTGTTTCCTGTTGGGTAAACTGAACATCGGCCAGTTTTGCTGCTGCGGTAATGTCTTGTTTTGTAAGCGTATCCTGCGCAAACAATTGGCAAATAGCAGCACAGAAAAAAAGAATAAGACCGGCTTTTGAGAATCTGTTCATAGCAGTAGTTTAAGTTGATTTTTTTTAGTTAGGTAATTGGTTGGCACTAAATGTATTTTGATATTAACATTTCAATTCCCTTTCCGTTTAGAAAATCTTTTTTGTACTGAGAGATTTGTTTGCCTGTAAGATCCAGCAGTTTTACTTTTTGCAGTTCATTTATTTGTAGCATTTCCCGAAGAGAAATATTGCCATCCAGAATAAAGCCCACCACAATCAGCAGCAGGCATACTTCTTTTTCTTCTTTAGCGGTTATCAGTAGCTTTTGTACATAATTACCTTCCAAACGGTGTACTGTTTTGGGTTCTATATTGTAAATGGCAAAAAGGTTTTTGGTAAGTATGCAATGGTTTTGGTGAAAATCTCTTTTGCTTACAGCTATGTATTGTAAGGTATCGTACAATAAATCTTTAAAATGGGGTGTAGGCTCCTGGTCGGTTTTAATACGGCTGCAAAGCATTTCTATCAGGGTTTGCCCCATTATTACAACCCTTGCCTGCTTTAATACCACCCAGGTTCCCCAGGCATTCCATGCTGCAAAAATGGGTATGCCAGCCATATCCTGCACGGCCTTTATAGCATAGCGGCCCAGCAAACGCTGTATAATTAACTTAAATAGTATATTACTTACAGTGGCTTTAAGGGTTAGCAAAAAGTTCCATATAAAAAGCCCTTTTTTATTAAGGCCCTGCAATGGATCGATGCCATATTTCAGCAGGCTTTTATCCTTTTTTTCAAGGCCTACATTCAGCATCATTTTGCGTAGCTCCATATCTTTTTTGTTATCGTGGTTAAGATATCCTGTAGCCACTGCAATGGAATGGATGCAATAAATATTGAGAAAAGTAAGGAGCAATATTTCAACATAAACCAGAAGTACCCCAAATACTAATGCCACAATGGGTACGGTAAACGTATTGCCAAATAAAGAAACGGCAACTGCCGGAAACCATTGCGGTGCCACATACTGTGGTATATAAAGCAGTAATACACCCATAGCTCCAATAAATGCAGCAGCCCATACCGCAAATCGTTCTTTTTGCTTTATGGCTCTTATTTCATCATCGTTAAGCAGGAATAAATCCTGATCGGGGTGTATTTTTTTTATGGGTAGTACCCTGTAAAACCAGTTGTAGGCAAATTGCACAGAAGATATAGTTTGGTGCAATTTAGCAAGCAGTTGGGTTTATAAAATATTTCATTAGGTAAAAAATTATAGGATTAGGTGTTTTACTCGCATACCATTTATTAGGGTGGCCTCGAAAGAAAAGCGTTAAGGGCATCTCTAAAAACCCATATTTTGTAAGTGCCGCATTTTAAGTTACAATTTTATTTTAATATGTTATTTTCTTTTTACTCTTGTTTTTCTGTT